>JACUUY010000010.1 GCA_014859085.1 Caldifarciminota bacterium | reverse complement strand
TCTTTTGTTTCTCAATTATCTTTGCCATTTTTTCTTTTATTTCATTGATATCGTGTTTTCTTTCCCTTAGATAGAAAAGGATGTTTGCCATTATCACATGTTCTTCGGTAATAAAGGTGTTGTTTTCTATTTCCGCCAGCCTTGCCGATAGCTTGGCGATTCTAATTATATTTTGCCTGTTTTCCACTGTAAACTGCGTTTCTATTCTTGCTATCAGAATTTTTGCCTCTTTTTTGCTTTTGAAACCAAATAAGGCAAATAAATCTTTAGCTCGTCCTTCTTTAGTCCCGACATCGGAGAGGGCTATAATACCGCTTTTGGAACTCCCAAATATTTCTTCATATTTCTCCTTCGCGGTGTTAATTATCTTATTATCATTATCAAACCATAATGTCTCTGTATTTGCTCTCCAATAGTTGCCAGTCTTAGCAAACCCAAGATTCATTTTACCAAGATTTGCGGAACCAACGCATATCCATTTATCTGTTAGCCAAAATTTAGCATGGACATCGTTAATTATAGAAAAATCAACGCCAGCAGCCATTAAATCAGCAACCATCTTTTCTGCTTTTACAGGATTTTGCCTTACGCCCCTCGGGTGTCCGGTTATGATTTTAATTGGAATATCTGTTGTATAAGCCTTGTTTAGCAAAACCTTGACGACTTCATCATCGAACAATCTTTCTGTGGAAAGACAAATGAATTTTTCTGCCTGATTTATTATTCTATCAAAGAAAGTTCTTGCTTTGCCTTCAAACGGAGATAGAAACATTCCTCTTTTTATCTCGGTGTCAGGTGCAAGTTCAGGTGGATACTCCTTGATATTTATTCTTTTGGAAATTTTATATAAGGATCCTAATTCTTTTTGAATCGGTGCGGGTAATTGGTCATATAAAGAACCAGGCAATGGTTTTTGTCCGGAGCAAAACAATTCGTTTATTTGATTAAATTTTGAACGAAAAGATTCAATGATTTTTGGATCTTCATAGCGGAGATATACCTCTAATTGATTATCATCAGTAAAATTTGTCGATACCGCTAGTGCTTTCTTGTCAGTAACAACAAATTTGCCGTGAAGCGAATACCATTTATTACCTCCTCCTTCGGTTTGCTCACCACTCATGGAAGTTTCTGTTAATTCTGGAACACCAACTTCCCATAAGCATAGATTGAGTTCAATTCCTCTATTAGAAAGTTCTTTATACAAATTACTTATTGTCTGCCTTTTTGCTATATCACCGTAACTATCTTCTGGAAGAGTGACAACCCGGACTTTAATGCCTTTGTTAGATTTATCTATCAAAAGCCGTATAATTTCTTCTGAAGTAAATTGAAACGATACAATATCGATAAATTTCGATGCTTCATTGATTGCCTCTTTTATTGGAATTTTGTCACGCCTTAAGTCAAATAATACCATTTTTCTCATACTCTCTTTTTGGAGGTATTGCTGAAAATATATATAAATTCCTGTTGGACAGCTTTAGCAAAAAAAGTATGGTTAAGGATATTCCTTTTTATAGTTTCTTCCTCTCTCATTCCATGGCTCAAAATCAATCCTTTAACTTCTTCATGTATATTTTCTTTAGATTCACCAATTACAATAGCAAAAATCCCGTCAAGGATTTCTGACAGTTGTTCAATAACAATATCCATATCATTAAGATAGTCAGAAGCATTTCTACCTATTTCTGCTTGTCCTGGTTCATTTAATCCCAATACTTTAAATGATAAAAAATGAAGTTTTTGGTAGTTTTGAGCACTCCAATACGGTGGAGAAGTTACTACTATATTTGCCTTTTGTATATATTTTGTCAAATTTTTAGCATCAGCCAGAATAGGTTGGCAAATTATTTCATCTTTAGTTAGTCTGTGAAATTGTTGTAACGCTACAGCCATCCGTTTTAGTTGGGAGGATAGCCTTTGAAAAACATTTATTTCCCTTGTGTCATTATCTATCCAGCGGTCGTGCTTTTTATCATAATATTTTGCCTGTTTAGGAAGACAGGGCATAGTTCGATCAGACCGAGAATTACTCATTCCTTTCAGAAGATCTGATAACCCGACCTCTATAAAATTTTTTGTATTTGAATCGTATTCTATAATTTTTTGAAATACCAACTTTATACATTTCGCCACATCATCTCTGAACCATTTGTCACTTTCTTCAAATAAACTGGGATTCTCGGGGAGTTTCTCTTCTTCAAATAATTTTAATTGACCTTTTTCTAACGACGACTGATAAACTTTATTGTAATAGTCTAACCAGCTTATAAATTTCCCAAGTAATTCATTATCAATTGTATTAAGTTTGGCCTGGCAGATTTTTATTGCAAGGGGGTTTATGTCTATACCGTAACTATGACAATTTAGCAATTTCCCTTCAACAAGGGTTGTCCCACAACCCACAAATGGGTCTAGGACTATATCCCCTGATTTGCCATATTCGTGAATTATATTTTGTGGTATTTGAGGAATAAACTTTGCTGCCCAGTGATGAAAAAAGTGAGTCAAGTACTGAGTGTGTTTAATCCCAATTTCTTCAAAATCCCAGTTATTATTTGCAACTGGAACATAGCCAATTAAATTTTCACGGTACATTTTATTCCGTTTCACTTCAACTAATTCTTCCATATTTTATTATATGCTTTTTTAAATTATTGTCAATCAGTCGGTTCTGGCACACACAGGTATACCCCGTTAGAAAAGTACTTTAATCCACCTGCTGAAGATTTATTGATAGAAAGTCAGTTTCCCAACGGAGTTTATGCCATTTTAAGGGCACAAAAAATTTGGACACTTTGTTTTTGTCAAATCATCAAGGGGCAGGAAAAGTGGGGAGCGGTCAGGCTGGAAGATGCTTGACTTTGTGAAAATTTTGGGTATTCTGTAACAAGTTTCGATTACACAGATAAGGGCGGATTACACAGATGAATAATGTCTTAGAATAGATATCTTTGAAGTAGGCGGTGAAACCGAAAACGACATCGGTCGTAAGCTGGTTCTCGATACCCAGTTCATAGAGCACGGTCTTCTCCGGTTCGATCAGCACGTTCCCGAGGACCGCGTTGCCGCGGCTGATGAGCACCCTCACGACTTGGGTGTCGGTCGAAGAGTACATGTTGGCCAATGCCGGGAGCTGGAAGTAATGTCCGTAGTTGAAGCGCAGCTTCATCCGGTCCGTGACCGGCAGCGAGAATCCGAACCGCGGCGAGATCTGATAAGACGGCTCCGAAGATACCAGTTCATCGTTCAGATAATTCTCGGGGTTCTGGTAGGTCGTCGTATTGGCATTGAAGTAATCGAACCGCAGGCCGAGGCGCGCCACCAAGCCCTCGAAATCCATCTTGTCCTGGATATATGCCGAGAGCTTCCATGGACTGCGGTCATAGTAATCCCAGAATGGATTCGCAACCCAGGGCAGGTTGTTCTGGAAGTACTGCATTTCATAATGCGTCACGTCGACGCCGGTCTTGAACTCGTGGATCTTGCCCACGGCATGGCTGACATCGAAACGGACCTGCATGTTATTACTGTTCGAGAGCGTCCAGTTCCGGTAATCACCATAGGTATAGAACAACCCCTCAACGCCGTAGGGATTGTGCCGCAATGCCTCGACATCGCGGTTAAAGTATTCATCATGATACGCCATGAGACTGTCGACCAGAATGGTGCGCACCGTTGCCGTATCGCCATTGGTCACTACATAGCCCTCGCGGGAAGCCTCAAAAAGGAGCGGGAAGAGATGCTCGGCATAGCAGCGATAATCCTCGTACCACTGCCGGCCGTTCGCCGTCTCGTAATCGTAATCGCGGTTCCCGAAGAACCGGTCATAATGGGTCATGCCGGCTTTGAGCGAGGCCAGGGTCTGCGGTGTCAGCATGTAATTGAAGGTTGAAGAGAGCATCCACGTCTTGATCCGGTTCATCGGTTTCTGGTCAAAGTACTTCAGGTCGTACTGACCAGTGCCGGTTATGTTCGACCAGATCACCCACTGACGCCGTTCAGTGAACCCGGTGAAGGTCAATTTCCCCTTGGTATTGGGCAGGTGGTAGGAAAAACGCGTCTGGGCACGGTAATCGATCCTGGCCGAGGGCAGCTTGTACAAACCTTCGACATGCTGCGCGTCGGTCATCATCAACTCGCCGGACACGAAATAGCGCATTCTGGGCGCGGCCGGCAATGGCCCGCCCAGCGTGAATTCGTATTGATTGTACCCGTAGTTCACCTGGTCCTGCCAGCCGGCGAACATTTCGTCCGTGAGGTAATTGAGGCTGCCGGAGATCTTCTGACCGCCTTCACGGGTCACGATGTTCACCACACCCGAAAGCGCGTCCCCGTATTCCGCATCGAACCCGCCGCTGATGACCGATACCTCCTCGACGGCTGAAGGGTTGATGATCGAGGATTGTACGTTGAAATTCGGTTCCTTGGTCACGATGCCGTCGACAAAATATGACACCTCGCCGTCGCGACCGCCACGCAGGTGCGTCCCGTGCTTGCTCGCCACGACGCCGGCCTGCAGCGCGATCACCTGGTTGATCGTGGTCACGGGCAGCCGCTCCATTTCCGCTGAAGTAACGGCACGCCTGGTGTGGACCGCATCGCGCACTATGGCCTCGCGTTCGGCAACAGCAGTGACCGCCCCTCACCTCGATCACCGTGGGCGGCAGCCGGAAGTTAAGGACCGTCGTCAGCTCAGCATTGACCACGACACTGGCAAAGGAAAGGGGGTCATAGCTGATGTAAGAAAACGTCACCCGGTACGTGCCGGCCGGCACGTAGAGCACGACATAGTCGCCGTTCTGGTCGGTCGCGGCCCCGAGGTCCGTACCTTCGACGATCACGTCGGCGCCGGCCAGGGGCGCGCCGGTCTCAGCGTCAACAACCCGGCCGGTTATTCTACCGTAATCGGCGCCAAAGAGCAGAACACCGGCCATCATGATACCTATCAGTCTCTTCATATTTCACCTCCACACACATCATATTAGTGGCGGGACCTTACAAGATAGTCACAGGAACTCTCACATTTTGATCTTCTGCGGGTTATTACAGGCGGGTATGGCGTCCTGCTAACGCAGGCTGTCCTGATACATCCGCGTGGCTTCGCGCGGCGGGGAAGATACCCCGAGTCTCTTCAACGTCTTTACCAGCCTCTCGTATTGCTTCTGCAGCCCTGAGCGGTCGTTCATGGCGTGGAGGCAGCGCATGATCGCGATGTGCACGGATTCATCCGTATTTTCCAACTCAAGCGCACGGCGTAGAAAACCCAGGCCTTCTTCAAAAGCGCTGTTTTCAAGACACATAGCGCCCAGACATTTGAGTATTTTCAGCAATTCTCCCCTGTAGCGTGACCGGATTTCACTGCACCAGGGGGCGACATCGCCTTCGACAAAATCACCCCGGTACAAGCTCAAGGCCTTCGTATAAAGTTGTTCTGCCCGCGCGCGGTCACTGCCCAATTCCGAAGCGGCCTCACTTATCAACCGCTCAAATTCCTGCACGTCAGTCCCTACCAGGATCTGCGGATTCAAGCGGTAGTGATGGCCATCGAACAGAATCAGCTCTTGCCGGTCCAGGCTGGACCCGACGATATTTTTCAGGGTACTGCGCAAAGCCGATATCTCAACATGCAGGTGGTGTGCCGCATAACGCAGATCCTTATCCGGCCAGAAAGCATCGATCAACTGGTCTTTGGAATACTTGTTTGCCGGCCCGGCGACGAACAATATGAAGAGTTCTTTGGCGGTTCTGGTGCGCCACGCGGGTGTCAGTACCCGGCCGCCAGCATCGCTGAGCTCGAACCTGCCCAGGAGCCGGCACTTGAGATCGCAGATCCCGCGTCTGATCTGCAGCTGGTTGAGAAGGCTCTTTGCCGGCTCGCTCCCGGTCCTCTCCAGAATGCCGGCGATGTAATCAATGAGGCAGCCCCGTTCTACCGCGAGCCTGAACAGGTCGATGCAATCCCGTGCCTCGATGATCATGTAGGCTTCGTACTCCCTGAGGCGGGCGATCTCGAGGCATTTCAAGAAACGGGACAGAGCCTGTTCATGCGCGCCTGACCGGTACAGGCACTTGCTCAATTCACCGCATGTCGTCATCGTCATGTAATATCGATCCACACTGCGCACTCGTTTCAGGGCCTCGTAGAGCGAAGCCAGCGCTTCGGGGAATTTACCCTCGGCACTCAGCAATGATCCCTGGATCGTCAGATAGGCAACGGTCAGGTTCGGGGTTTCATCGATGATGTCACGCACGCCGTCCAGTTTTGTGAACGCCTCGCGCGCTCTGCTCACTTCACCAAGCCTCAAATGGGAATCGACGATATCGCCTATTATGTAGGGATCCAACATCCTTGAAAAGGTCTTGTACTCTCCGATCGCTTTTTCGAGATACTGGATCGCTTCCGGGAAATGACCTTCGGCCCAGAACAACTTGCCCCGCATATACACGAGGTACTTGGTGATCCATGGGTCGTTATATTTCTGCAGCATGCTTTCGGCCCGCTTCAGGTATTCCCATGCCTTACCATAATCCCCCGCATCAATGTTTATCGCCACGACCGTGCTGTACTTGTATATCAAGTTCAAGCCATGCGCCAGGTCCTCGAACCTCGATAGGACATCCATGAACATCCGGTCGGCTTCCTTGAAATTCGACATTGTAAGATGAAGCAGGCCGATCCTGGTAAGGAGCGACTCTTCCAGTTCGCGGTCCTGGTGTCTGCCCAGAATTTTCAGTGCTGACTCAAAGCACTCCTGGGCCCGGTCAAAACGGCAAGCATCGCGATACATGCTGCCCAGCTGCATAAGCATCCTGGCGCCGAGCGTCGAATTCTTGTGTTCGAGCAGATCATAGGCTTTCTTCGCATGAAAAATACCTTTCCGCCGCTGACCCTGTTCGTAGTATATGAGGGCCTTTGCCATCATGGCCTCGGCCGCTCCCGGCCGGTCTGTCTGCTGGCGGAAGAGCCTGGCGGCCGATTCGGCCAGCCTCAGAGCCTGGGTTTTCCGGTCCAGCACATCCAGCGCGTCGGCTTTACGCAGGAGGAGATACGGATGTTTCTCATGGATGGCCGCCGGGATAGAATCCACAAGCTGGACATAATTCGAATAGTCAGCCCGTCTTGCCCAATGCTGGTGGTTCTTTTCGAGAATGCGGGCCGCCTTTGCGTACTGCCCGGCCGCCACAAGATGCCTTACGGCAGAGGTGTATTCTCCCTGCTTGACGAAATGCATTCCCGCTTTCTCATGCAGTTTCTTGACGATACCGCCGGTAAAATACTGGCCGAGCATCCGGTGCAGAAATTCATGGAAAACGGGATGATACTGGTAATTCTCTCCCACTTTCGAAATGAACATATTCTCCGCATCAAGGCGGGCGATGATCTTCCTCGAACGCCGGATGCAGAGCAGCTCGTCGCACACTTTAGGATTGAAGTAATCCAGGACCGCGGTTTTGAGCAGAAATTCCTTGACCGCCCGCGGCGTTTGGTCGAAGACTTCCCCGGCGAAGTAGTTGAAGACGTTTTCATCGGATGCGACACAACTATTGAGCGCATCCTGTGTCGTTCCCTCTCCGGTCGCGCGGATCTTCTGCAGCATGAGCTGCAGTAAGGTGACCCACCCCGCGGAGAATTCCGCAATGCGCTTCACGTCCTCATCCGAGACCTTCAGACCGTGCACCGTGGTCAGGAGGGCATGGATCTCCACGGGGCTGAACCTCAAATAGTCCTTTTCGATCTTCAGCAACTCGCCCTTGGCCGCGTAATAGGCGAGATTTATGTTCGGGACCGCGCGTGAAGAAATGATGAAATGGAGGTTCGCCGGCATGTGGCGCAGAAAGTAATCGATCGCACTGCATATTTTGCGGTTGTTCTGCAGATAATGAAAGTCATCGAGGATGATGTACAGTTCCCCGATCGTGCTCCGGACAAATTCGTTAATGAAGGTACCCACCACGATATCGATATTGCCGGTGTGCTGCACGAGTTCTTCCACGATCCTGCCAAAATGCATATCGTGTCTTCGGACACCGGCGGCAAGATAACTGAAGAACGTTGCCATATTGCTGTCGGTGTCGTCCAGATCATAGTAGACGAACGGCACCGTAAGCTCCTCGCAGAAATGCGCCAGCAGCGTCGTCTTTCCGTAACCGGCATCGGCGCAGAGCAGTATGAGCTTTTTCCCTTTATTATCACGCAGGAGATCCAGCAGGCGCTCGCGCCGCAGTACTGTGTCTCTTACGCGCGGCGGAGATAGTTTCGTCTCGAGGATGAATGAATGGCGCGCTGCGCTACCCGAGACTCTCTTCATAGATCGCGGTCGCTTCCCGGCACGGAGCAGCAATCTTGAGATCCTTCAGGACCTTGGTCAAAGCCCGGTACTGCTGCTGGACGCCGTCGTGGTCTTTCAGCCGGGCCATGCACCGCATGATGCCAAGATGCAGCGCCTCGTCGTAGGGATCGAGACGGTTAGCATTCCCGTACAATGACAGGGCCTTCCCGGTATCCCCATCATCGAACGCGCACTTCGCCAGCTTCTTGAGCAGGGCAAAGCTCATCTCGCGGTAGTACGCCCTCATGTTCTCGCACCAGTCATCGCTGATCTCTTCACAAAAATCGCCGCGATACAGTTTCAGGGCGTGATCGCCGAGTTGCTTACACCGCTCGCGGTCCACGGATTCGCTGGCCATCGCCTCATGCGCTGATTTTTCGAACTGTACGATATCGCGCCGGATGCACAAACGCGGGTTCAGGGAGTAATTATGATCGCGGCAGATGATCAGGTTCTCCGGGCTGAACACCGCACCGACCATCCCGTGCAACAATCTCCTGAGCGAAGATATCTCCACCTGCAGGCTGTGCAATGATTTTTCTGGGGCCTTCCCGGGCCAGCACGCATCGATCAGGGTCTCCCTTGAGCAACCCCTGGGGTGATTGACCGTGAGCAGCACGAATATGGCCTTGGTACGGCTTGTCCTCCAGCGGGGTGTGAACAGTCGCCCGTGCGGATCGCTCACTTCGAGGGGACCGAAATAACGGCATTCGAGATCGTATTTGCCTTGAGCACAAAATCCGGCATGTATTCGCGTTCCAATGCCAGGTTGAAGAGTCTGAGATCCTTGCGCCCCCGCAGAACAAGATAGGTCTCGAGTCCATGCTGGGAGGCAATTTCGAGACACCTCCTGAAGTGATCATACGCCTCCGCGATCTTGCCGCGCGCGAGCGAATGTTCGCTCAACGCGTAGCATATCTCGATATGCTGCATGGGATCATAGACCCTCTTGCAGATGCGCCGCGCATGATCGAACGAGATCCGCGCTGCTTCAAAACTACCCTCGGCCGTCTCGACCCGACCCTTGGCGGTCTCGTAACCGACCGTATGCTGCGGTATGTCCTTGCTCTCCTTCAACAATGAATCGGCCCGCATCAACGCGGACCGCGCGCTCCGAATGTCACCGACCGTCAGATGCACATCGACCAGACCCAGCAAAGCATACAGATCCGTGATCTTTGTCTCGGCCTCCGGGTCCTTCCCGATCGTCTTTTTGAGCAGGGCGATCGCCTGTTCATGATCACCCTCCAGATAGCTCAACCTTCCCTTCAGCAGTCTGAGAAAATTATTCAGAAAAAGATCGCCGAACTGCTCTGCAATTTCCTCGGAACGCCCGATATAGTGCCGGGCGCGCGCGGCATCTCCGCTATCGATCGCGATCGATGCAATAGTTCGATAGATATAAGCAAGTTCGAGCGGGTAGAGCAGATCGTGAAAACGTTTTGCGATGTCCATGAATGTATTTTCCGCCTTTTCCAATGCCGAGATGTTGTAATACATCATAGCTAGTTTATGGAGCGCACGATACTCTAATCGGCCGTCCTTCTTAGCGCGGGCGATCTTGAGCGATGCCTCAAGTATGGACTGGGCTTTGCGGAACCTGCCCGCTATCCGGTAAGCATTACCGAGATCGATCATTACGCCAGCTTTGTCCCGGGACCGCCGGTCGCCGGCAAGGGCATATGCCTTCTTTATGTTGTACAGCGCCCGGGCCGACTGCATCAGGTAGATATTGGCATTGAATTTCAGCGTGTAGGCCTTGATCATTCCCTGCCGGTCACCGGCGCGCCGCAGCTGCACCAATGCCCGGTCGATGTCGGTCAGCCCCTTGTCCGCCTGCATCATTTCGATATACATGCTGCCCCTGGTGAGTTGAAGATACGGACGTCTCAGAATGAATGATCCGGGAAGCTGCTCCAAGAACTGCATGAAGGTCGCGTGCTCACCCGGCGTAAACCAGTATTCACATTGCCGTTCAAGAACCATTGCGGCCCGGCCGAACCGCCCGGCGCGCAGCAGATGGTGCACCGCCAAGGAATATTCGCCGCGGCCTTGAAAATACTCGCTTGCCGCATCATGCAGTCTGACGACATCGCGCCCCGTACAGTAATCGGTCAACCGCCGGTACAAGAATTCCTGGAAAAGCGGGTGAAATAACAGGTTCTCCCCGGTGCGCAGGACGAATATGTGTTCGGTCTCAAGGTGGCTGACGATTTTGCCCGATCCCTTGACGGACAGCACTCGATCGCATATTTCACGATTCAGGTATTCGAGGATCGAGGTTTTCATCAGGAATTCCCGGACTGTTCTGGGTTGATTCCTGAAGACCTCGCGCGTGAAATACTCGAAGACCTCTTCACCCGACGCCACATAGCCGTTGAGCGTCTCTTTTGCCCTGGACCCCGGCGTAGCGCTGATCTTTTGCAGTATCAGCTGGATGACCGTGGCCCATCCCTCTGAGAGTTCTGTGATGCGGGCAATCTCTTCTTCCGGCACTTCGAGACCGTAGATCTGATGCAGGAGGGCATGCGTTTCCTTCACATCGAACTGCAGGTGTTCCGTGTCGAGATGGAGCAATTCCTGTTTTGCCAGGTAATAAGCGAGATATAACGGCGGGGTCGTGCGCGAAGAAATCACAAAATGCAGATTGGCCGGCAGATGGCGCAGGAAGTAATTCATCATGGCGGTGAACTTGCGGTCTTTGCGCAGCCGGTGATAATCATCGAGGATGATGAAGAAATCGCCTTTTATCGTTTCGACGAATTCGTTTATGAAAGTACCGCAGACCGTCTCGTTGTCACGCTTCTCCGCAAGCACGGCACTGACCCTCGCGCCGAAACGGGGGGCGTGACGCTTCATGCCTGCGACCAGGTATCTGAAGAACGTATGAACTGCGCCGTCCTGTACGTCAAGGTCATAGAAGACGAAGGGATCGCGGAGTTCCTGGCACAATTGCGCAAGGAGCGTTGTCTTGCCGTAACCGGCATCGGCGCAGGATCTTGCCCTTGATTTGCGGCGGGGCGAGCTTCGTCAATACGATCCGGTCATCATCCTGCATGGGCGCATTATACTACAACTCCTTATGCATGTCAAATCCTGTGCGCACGCGCCACAGTGCGAACCGCTGCTCATTCAAACTTGAAATTGTCGACCCGGAAGACCTTCATGCATGCGTCGACAACGCTGCTGTCATACAGGCTGTCCCGGCACCGGTTTATCTCGCTCAGCGTATCGTCAAGACTGAACGCCGGCCGGTAGGGACGGTGCGATGCCATCGCCTCGACCACGTCGGCGACCGCCAGTATTCTTGCCGGCAGTATGATGGCGTCGCCCTCGATGCCGCTGGGATATCCGGAACCGTCGATGCGTTCGTGGTGCTGCACGACGATACGGTCGACCGGCTGCGAGAAATCGATCCCCTTGACGATGTCATAGCCGATACCGGGGTGGGTCTTCACAAGATCCATCTCGGTTTCACTCAGTTTCGCGGGCCGGTTGAGGATTTCCGCGGGGACGTAGATCTTGCCGATATCATGAATCAGTGCCGCCATGAAAATACCATCTACCTCTTCTTCACTCATGCCCATTTCGCGCGCGATCGCGCAAGCCAGCCGCGCCACGCGCTGCTGGTGGCCCGCCGTGTAGGGATCACGCAACTCGAGGATCTTCGCGATGGTGTAGATAATGCCGGTTGAAGTCTTCTTCAAGCGCTCAATGGTCTGCTGCATCTCTTCATCGACTCTCTTGCGCTCGATCGCCGCCGCCACCTGTTCGCTTACGAACTCAAGGACCTCCAGATCCCGCCGGCTGTAAGCTGCAGGATCATCGTAGCTTTTCACAACGAGGGCGCCGATCACTCCATCTTTGGCCCGCAGCGGAACGCCGAGCCAGACCCCGGCCGGTTCCTCATCCATGTCGATCTGGCCCGAACGTATCATCCGCCTTGCGTCGTTTTCGGTGACCAGCAAGGAATGGTTGTGTTCAATGACATACGAAGTGAGGGTCCGGCCCGAAGTCGGGGGATCGTACCCCTCCTTTTCATCTGCGTAATAAGCGAACGATACCTCCGGCTCACTTCTGTTGCGCAGGGCGATGGCGAAATTCCGCGTATCGATGATCGTGCTCAACCGGCGCCGGATGATCTCAAATGAATGCTGCAGATCGCGGGCCGTATTAACCTCGGCCGATATCTGGTAAAGCACGGTCTTGATCTGTTCATTCCTTTTCTGTTCCGTGATATCGTGAATGACCGTGACCACCTGCTTCACGGTACCGCCCTCGAAGATCGGTATCTTGCGCACCTCGGAAATGAATTCCCGGCCGGCAATCGTCACCTTCTCCTCGGTCACGAGCAACTCTCCCTTTTTGAACACCGAGGCATATTCATTATCGACCCCGGCCGGCAGGAACCCGAAGATATCACGGAGCGGTTTGCCCAGCGGATCGATATCGATGCCGAACCCCTGGATGCGCGACCGCAGCGCCTCGTTTACCATGACGAAACGCAAATCCCGGTCAACGACGTGTATTCCGTCACCAATGGAATTCAAGGTCGCGCGATACTCTGCTTCCGATATGCTGTCGCGTCTGCCGGCGGGTGTTACGCGGTCCGTGATATCGACCAGGGCGATGAAATAACCGGTCACCCCGCCCTGTTCATTCCTTCGGGCCAGCATCGACACGCTGACCGGTATACCCTGTCCGCTCTTGCTCCTGATAACGCACTCGTAACTGCTCGCGCGGTCCTTGTCAAAAGCGAGATCCTGGATACGGCCCGCCTTTTCGCCGTCGCCGAGCAAGCCCACCAGTGTGCCGCCGATCAACTCCTCCCGGCGGTAGTGCAGCACATTCTGGAGCGAACTGCTCACATCGAGGATCACACCCTGCGGGCTGATGTAGGCAACCGGGACCGGCAGCGACTGCCACATCTCATTGATATACCTCTCTAAAGCATACAATTCAAGCTCGGTATCTGTCATCTGCTGCGTCCTGCCCGTATTCTCGCTATTGCCAGCTGAGCTCGTACTCATGGCAGGCATCCCCTTCATAGACGCACTTGGTCTCACGGCACTCGACCTGCTGGTCAGCAAAGCCGAACTGCAGTAACCGTCCGAAATATCCCTCAAAATAGCGGCACAGGACCGGGTGGAGGCGGAAATTCCTCAGTTGCAGGCGCAGTGACCGCTCCTGGCCATTCATCTCGCTGGCCCAGAGCTCACCCACCCTGTAGTGCCTGCGCCAGTAGCCGGGGATTTTCTTCGTGAAAGCCGCCGGCAGCAAGGGAAGATTCACGCCGACCCTGACCAGGAATGAAAATTTGGGCGCGGCATCTCCCATTGTCCGCAGGCCGGCCTCATCGAGCATGAGGACGTCCTGGATAAGACGCAGCGAAAGGACACGCAGACAGACCGGATACCACCCCATGCTGTTTATCTTGGTGTATTGCAGGGGATAACCCATTGTCTGGAACGTTGTTTCAACCCTGTGCAGCGCGGCTCTGCCTTCCTGGCTCTCAACATAGGCGGCATCGGTATTGAGCGCCGATCCCCGAACCTGACCATCGAGCTTAATGATCTCCTGGAATTCTGTTCTGGTTATCATGTGAATGCTCTGGTTAGCATCAAGCTGATCAACGATACTGACATCTGGTTATTGCGCAACGACCCGATATTGCAGTTTGCATGACACCTCTCCCAGAGCACCGCGCGCACTCCTGCTCTTCGGTTATTCTGCAATTATAACTATTGCCCGTATAATGTCAACAATCCGTCAGCGCTTGACGCGCACTTGAAATTTTGTATAATGACCCGTGGCAAAGAAAAAAGTCATTGTTGTCGAATCGCCCACGAAGTGCAGGACGATCAAAAGTTTTCTCGGCTCCCAGTATGTCCTGGTGTCGTCGAAAGGGCATATCAAGGATCTGCCGAAATCCCAGTTGGGGGTGGATGTCGAGAACAACTTTTCGCCGCGCTACATAAAGATCCGGGGCAAGGCAAGGATCATAAACGATATCAAGAAAGCATGCCGCGATTCGTCCGAGATCTTTCTCGCTCCGGACCCGGACCGCGAGGGCGAAGCGATCGCGCAGCACCTATACGAAGAATTGAATTCGAACGGCGCCAGCATCCGGCGTGCGCTTTTTTTCGAAATCACGCCGGACCACGTCAGGCAGGCGCTGGAGCACCCGACCACGATAAATCAGAATTTGGTCGACGCGCACAAGGCGCGCCGCGTGCTCGACCGGATCGTCGGATATTACATCAGCCCGATCCTCTGGAAGATCATCAAGGGCGGACTGTCTGCGGGCCGCGTTCAGAGTGTCGCCCTGCGCTTGATCTGTGAACGCGAAAACGAAATCGAGAGTTTTGTCGCGACGCCTTACTGGACAGCCGACGCGCAATTCGCGACCGAAAAGGCAGAAAACTTCAAGGCGGCGCTCTGGCGGATCGGTGGCACCGCCCGCAAGATATTGAGCAAGGAAGAACTGAAGCGGTTGCAGGACATGCTGCAGAAAGGCACGGTATTCGCGGTCGGTTCTTTCCGGACCACCAATCCGATCCGGCAGCCGCCGCCGCCCTTCATCACCTCGACCCTGGAACAGGAAGCGTCGAAGAGGTTCGGCATGGGGGCCCGCAAGACGATGCAGATTGCGCAGAGCCTTTACGAGGGTGTGAGCCTGGCCGAAGGCCGGATCGGTCTTATCACTTACATGCGGACCGACTCGATAAGGGTCAATGCGGCCGCCATGAGCAGCCTGCGCGAATATATCAACGGCAAGTACGGAGCCGAGTACCTCAGCAAGGAGATCCGGAAATTCAAGGACCGCAAAGGCGCCCAGGCCGGGCATGAAGCGATCAGACCGACCAGGATCGAACTGGAGCCCGACATCATAAAAGGGCGTCTTACCCCGGAACAATACAAAATATACAAATTGACATTCAACCGCTACGTTGCTTCACAGATGGCGGCCGCGCGTTACTGCCAGCGCGAAGCGGTCCTGAACTACCAGGATGTGGATTTCCGCGCCGAGGAATTGAAACCGGTATTTCCCGGTTACCAGTTGCTGACCGGTGAAGTGGCCGAGCGGGGCATGATACCGCAGATCAAGACCGGCGACAGGGTCACGCTGACCGCGATCGAGTTTGAGGAGAAGAAGACCGAGCCCGCGCCGCGTTACACCGAAGCCACCTTGATCAAGAAACTTGAGGAAAACGGGATCGGCCGTCCTTCAACCTATGCCTACATCATTCAAACGCTATTCGAGCGCCATTATGTCAGCCGGCACGAGGGGCGGATCCAGCCCTCGGAATTGGGCCGCCAGGTATACAAGATAATCATTCCGCGGTTCCCGCATGTCTTCGAGGTCTCGTTCACGGCAAAGATGGAAAAGGAGTTCGACCAGGTCGAGAACGGGATGAAAGCATGGCAGAGCGTGGTGCAGGAGTTCTACGATCCATTCATGGTCAATTTAATCGATATCCGGAAAGAAACCGACAAGCTCAAGGAAGAGCTCGTGGAAAAAGTCAACCGCAAGTGCCCGCTGGGCCACGCCATGGTCGTCAAGTGGGGCAAGTACGGCAAGTTCCTTGCATGCTCGCTCTATCCTGAACACAAGTACACGGAGAACCTCAATGAAGAAAAGAGCAACAAGCATTGCCCGCATTGCGGAGCTGAGTTGGTCATACGTCAGGGCCGGTTCGGCCGGTTCCTCGCCTGCCCCGATTATCCGAAGTGCAAGCACACCGAAAGCATGATCCATGATGCTCCGTGCCGCGCATGCGGCGGCGAGCTGAGCATTATCTCCACGAAACGCGGCAAGATCTACAAGTGCAAAGCGTGCAACTTCTCTTTTTTCTATCCGCCGGTCGCCGAGAAATGCCCGGCCTGCGGCAAGTCCATGCTCGCCAAGCGCGGCGGCAATTTCTGCCCTGACTGCCAGCCGCCAAAGAAGAAAAAATGATGCTTGAATTCGCAAAACTCCAGGATTTCTATTCGATCTTTCCCCAGACCGTGGCGATCATTGGCGCCGCCAGGAATCTCATGCCCGCGGCGTGGCACACGCCCCTCTCCGCGGATCCTCCGCTGTACGGCGTGAGCGTATCACCGAAAAGATACACGTACGATCTGCTGGCGCGGGAGAGCGGCTTCACCGTGAACTTCCTCATGCACGAGGAGGCGGGCCTGATCGCAAAACTGGGCAACACCTCGGGCCGCGAGATCGATAAACTCGAGCGGTTCGGCCTCGCGGCAGAAAGGGCCGGGAAAGTGAACGGCATGATCCTCCAGGCGTGCTACGGAGCTTTCGAGTGCGAGAAATTCGCCGTGCACGAATGCGGCGATCATTTCCTGGTGGTGGGGCAGATCCTCGCTATCCACGTTACCCGGGAAGTGCTGAGCGAGCACGAAGTCATCGACCTGCGCAAAGTACGGCCGGCCCTGTACTTCAGCAAAGACCGCTACCTCACGATCGACCCCGCGACGCTTGCCGTCCACAAGAAATAACCGCCGGAAACCCTTCATGATCTTTCATCGCTGTGATCTGCCGTCCATCTCCGCAATCGCCTTTCTTCACCATCGCTGTTCCCAAGTCGGCCAGAATCTTGATTCTGTTGCCGACTTGAGGATCCCGGCTTCTGTGCCGGGGAATCTGCGGCGTCATCGCCGTGATCTTCTGTATCATCCCCGCAATCTTTCTTTCACATGAGGTTCGGCTTCCACGTTTCGATCGCCGGCGGTGTGCAGCACGCCGTGGCGCGGGCTCTGGAGCGGCAATGCGAAACGATCCAGATATTCTCGCGCAATCCGAGGGGCTGGAACTACCGCCCGCTCGATACGGATGACGTGGCGCAGTTCAGGCATGGGATACTGAAGCACAACATCCAGCCGGTCTTCGTGCACATGCCCTATCTGGCAAACCTGGCGTCCACTGAAGACCCGCTTTTTCGCCGCTCGCTCGACTCGCTCGTCGAGGATCTGAAACGAACCGCCCAGCTCGGCGCTTCTTACCTCATCCTCCATGTCGGCTCAGCGCCGGAACCGGACAAAGGGCTGAAGCAAATGAGCAAAGGGATAAACCGGGCATTCCGCACGGTTGGTACCCGGAACAACGTGACCCTGCTGCTCGAGAACACCGCGGGCAGCGGCCGCGAACTCGGCCATGAATTCGGCCAGTTGCGAACGATCATTGACCAGGTCGAGGAGCGTGACCGCATCGGCATCGTGCTCGATACCGCGCACGCATGCGCCGCCGGATACGACCTGAGAACCGCCTCGGCGGTTGACCGGTGCGTGACCGAATTCGACCGGGTCATCGGCCTTGACCGTCTCGCGCTCATCCACCTCAACGATTCAAAACACGACTGCGGATCGCGGCGCGACCGGCACTGGCATATCGGACAGGGAACGATCGGCACGGGCATGCGGCACATCTTGCGCCACGCGGCACTGCAGGATCGGCCCTTCATCATGGAAACCCCGCGCACCAACCTCAAAGAGGACCTGATGAACATGCAAGAGGTGCGCCGGCTGCTTGCATGATTCTCGCCCCTTGACCTCCATGAGAATTTGAGTATTATACCTAAAGTAAAGGAGGCATGAATTGGCACACGCATATACCCCTGGGCTAAAAGTCCTTGAATACACGGTCTTGACCAAACAGCGCCGCTTGCCGTTGCCGGGCGACATAGTCGTGGAGAAGGGCTCCACGGTGTCCGCCGAGCAAGTCGTCGCCCGGACCAACCTGCCCGGTACGGTGCAAACCCTGAACGTCGCCGGTCTCCTGGGCACGTTACCGGCCGAGATCGACGATGTGATGATTAAGAGGCCGGGCGCGGCGTGCGCCAAGGATGAGGTGATCGCCGAGAGCAAAGGCTTCTTCGGCCTTTTCAAATCACACGTCAAAAGCCCGATCCAGGGTGAGATCGAGAGTGTCTCCAAGATCACAGGCCAGGTCATCCTGCGTGAGCCGCCCATACCGGTTGAAGTGATCGCGTACATTGACGGCGAGGTTATCGGAATAATCAAAAACGAGGGTGTCGAGCTCAGAACGGCCGGCAGTTTTATTCAGGGTATCTTCGGCATCGGCGGCGAGACGATCGGCCATATCGCGATGGCGGTCGATGACCCGAACGAGGTTCTCACGGCGAGTATCATCAACGATTCATTCAAGGACAAAGTGATCATCGGCGGTTCGATGGCCGAATTTGCCGCGCTCGAAAAAGCCCGCGATGTCGGCGCCAAAGGCGTCGTCGTGGGCGGGATCGAGGATCAGGACCTGAAGCAATTCATGGGCTATGACATCGGCGTTGCGATCACCGGTTCGGAAAACGTGAACCTGACCGTGATCGCGACCGAAGGGTTCGGCAAGTTACGCATGGCGGACCGGACCTTCCAGCTGCTTAAATCGCTGAGCGGCAGAAAGACCTCCATGAACGGGGCAACCCAGATCAGGGCCGGCGTCATGCGCCCGGAACTGATTGTGCCGGCCACCAAGACAGATCCGAAGAAGAAGACGGCTGACCTGTCGACCGGTACCGGGCTCGAAAGCGGCATGAAAGTGCGCATAATCAGGGAACCCTATTTTGGCCTGATCGGCCGGGTTGTGGGACTGCCCGTCGAGCTGGCAAAGATCGAAACCGAAGCGAAAGTCCGGGTGCTGGACGTCGAACTCGAGGACAAACGAAAAGTCACCCTGCCCCGGGCTAATGTTGAAATAATCGAGGAATAAATGAATGCTTTTGTGATCCTTATATTTGCGGCGGCCGGGGTCAAGTCACTCTTGATGCCGGCATCGCCGATCGGTGTCACGACGAGTTTCGCCGTGGCGAGCAACGAAGAGGCGGTTTTCTACAATCCGTCCAACCTCAGGTCGCGCGACAATATCACCTTCCAGTTTTCATACAACCGGTTCTATCTCGGCATGCAGAGCGTGTCGCTATCCGTGGCCAAGCAGGTGAAGAATATCGACGTCGGGCTGGGTATCCTCAATTTCGACTACGGGGAAATTGAATGGCGCCCCGAATATCCGACCGAAGAGCCTTTGATCGATTACCGCGCCTATGACTTTTCGCTCATCCTCGGCGCGGCAGTCAACGTGTCAGACAAGGGAAGGATCGGCGTCAATGTCAAGTACGTGACCGAGAATATCTATATCTATTCGGACTATGCGCTGGCCATGGATATTGCGTTCGCGTACCATAGTCCGACCGGCGGCATAACCTTTGGCGCGACCAATTTCGGAACGAGGATGGTGATCAATAACGACGAGGTGAACCTCCCGGCGCGCCTCAGTTTCGGCGCTTTCCAGATGGTCAGGCAATTCACCTTGAGCGGCGACCTTCACTACCTGGTCAATGATGCGGTGTTCGAATTCACTCTCGGCGCATCAATGCCGCTTTACCAGCGGATCACCCTCAGCGCGGCGGCAAATTACCGGGATGAATTCTACCCCGGATTCGGTTTCTCGGTCGATGCCGGCGCTCTCGAGGTGAAATACGGCGGTTCGTTTTACCCCAAGAATCTCGGCATGGTCAACAATCTAGCGATCACCCTTGCGCTCCAGTGAACGGCATCTGGCTTGAGTTCGAGCGACCGATCGTTGAACTCGAAAGGAAGATCGATGAACTGCGGGGGCTGAAGGGCGTTGACGAAGAGATCGAGCGCCTCAGAGTACAGGCCGAGAAACTCAAGCGTAGCATATACTCGAACCTGACGCGCTGGCAGCGAGTTCAGCTCGCGCGCCATCCAAGGAGGCCTTACCCGCTGGACATAATCAACCTCATGGCCGAGGGTTTCGTCGAGTTGCACGGCGACCGCCGGTTCGGCGACGATCACGCGATCGTTGCGGGTATCACCGAGATCGACCGGCACCGCATTGCGATCATCGCCCATCAGAAAGGACGGGACACAAAAGAGAAGATCCGGCGCAATTTCGGCATGCCCCACCCTGAAGGATACCGCAAAGCGATGCGGATCATGAGACTTGCCGCCAAGTTCAAAATGCCGGTCGTCACTATGGTCGACACGCCGGGCGCATACCCGGGGGTCGGTGCCGAGGAGAGGGGTCAGGCCGAGGCGATCGCTTCGAATCTCTTCGAGTGCGCAACCCTGCCGACGCCGATCCTGGTCATAATCCTTGGCGAAGGCGGCTCGGGCGGCGCCCTCGCGATCGCGCTCGGCGACCGGATACTGATGATGGAGAACGCGGTCTACTCAGTCATCTCACCCGAAGGCTGCGCCTCGATCCTCTGGCGCGACGCCGCGAAGAACAAGGACGCGGCCGAAGCGCTCAAGATGACGGCCGAAGACATGAAGGCGATGGGCATTATCGATGACACGATCCCGGAGCCGGTCGGCGGCGCGCACATGGACTTTGAAACGGCCGCAAGGAACATTCGCTCGGCGATCGTGAGTAATCTGGACGAACTGACCAGCATCCCGGTCCCTGACCTGATCGAGGCGCGGATCGGCAAATTCAGGAATATGGGGATCTACAAGGGATAATGCCGCTGGCGGGTGATCTACAGGATTTTGAGATAACCGATCTCTTCCAGCTGATCCAGTTGGGGCAGAAAGACGGCGTATTAAAAATAGAAACGGCGGACGACGTCGGGTTTGTATACCTCAAGAACGGCAAGGTGGCGCACGCCCAGACGAAATCGATCCAGGGCGAACCGGCCATCGACACGCTCCTCGGCTGGAAAAAAGGACGCTTCATATTCACCGCAGGTGAACAAATGGCGCAACGCACGGTCGATCTGCCGATCCAGCAGGTGATCCTGGAAGCGGCGCGCCGTATCGATGAACTGGCACGGATCCAGAAATTGATCCCTTCATTTGACGTTGTCATTAAGATCGTCGAAATCCCCCAGGAAGGTGTGGAGAATATCGAGCTGAATCCGCGGGAATGGAAGGCACTTTCCTTTGTTGACGGCAACCTGACGGTCAGGCAGATCGCCCGCAAGGCAGATATCCCTGAATTCGAGACCGCGAAGATCTTCTATGGAATGATCTCCTCAGGCCTGGTTAGCGTGGCGCCCCCCAAGCAGGAAAAGATCGGAGAGAAGAAAGAAACGAAACCACCCAAACCGCCGCCGGCCAAAGAGCCGGAAGACGATGGCTGGCTTTCGAGGTTTTTCAAGAAGAAGTAACTACCCCTCAATCCTTCGCTGTGTAATCGGCGCGCGCCTGGTAGCCCGCAGTCAGAGGTTCTTGATGAGTTCCAGAAATCTCCTGTAGGGAATGGCGGTCCATGATTCAGCCGCAGTTGCACCCCCGGACAGACTGATCATCGAAACCTTGGCTGCGGTCTCTTCATCCGGCGCCTCATAAATATCGAGGAAATCATAGGGACCGAGGAGCGCATAGTGCCCCACGAACTTGACATCCGGGCATTCCTTTCGGACCCGTTCCATCCACTTGCGCCCGATCTCGGCGCGCTTCTTCATGTCTTTGGTCAACTCGGGAGATAATCTTGTAACCAGAATATACGTTGCCATATGACCTCCTGTCATTCAATTATATTTTGATAATGGAGCGTGTCAAGCCGGACCAGTCCTGAGTCCTCTTCACTTTCTCCAGAACCTTGAATTGTCATTGCGAGGACTCCGAGCTGGTCGAGGAGGACGAAGTCCCGCGAAGCGAGGATCCTCGGGACGGGACAATCTCAGTGCCGAAGAAGTCCCAAGAAATTATATGATCGCCGCGTTCGTCCTGCCTTTTGGCAGGCCTCACGCGCAATGACAAGAACCATCATGCGCTGGAAGAGCATTGTTAACAACACTTTGCGAAAAATGAAGGAGACTCAGGGACCAGTCTATGCGCCAGCGGCGGTCATTGACAAATCGACAGTTATCATTATAATCCAATTAGATATGCACGAGCGTGCGAATCCCGACAGCATCAGCAAGCAGGACGCCGAGCGTTACATAAACGTCATCCGGGCGTTGCCCGACATCGTATACCGAATCGACCCCGAGGGCCGATTCATTTTCGTCAATGACGCGGTACGCAGCCTGGGTTACGAACCTGAGGAACTGATCGGCGAGCACTTCAGCAGGATCGTCCATCCGGACGACGTAAAATCGTTCGCGCGCAATCTTGTCCTGCCCGCATACACCGGAACCGCCACGGGCGACGAGCATGCCCCAAAACTATTTGACGAGAGAAGAACCGGCCGGAGAAAGACCAAAGACCTCGAAATACGCTTGCTTCTCAAGAAAAGAACCAAGGAACTCGACGAGCGGATCGGCACGGTCATTGCATTCGGCGATGTCAGTTCGACCGGCCATTACGATAAGGGTGTCACTGACGCGGACAAGAGGTTCCTCGGCACGCTGGGCATCATCCGCGATATTACCGAGAGCAAGAGATCCGAAGCGCTCCTGCACAAACTCAACCGCGCCCTCAATGTGGTCACCGAATGCGACCAGGTGCTGGTTCGGGCAACGGACGAGAAGAAATTGCTCCTCGACATATGCCGGATCATCGTCGACATGGGCGGGTACCGGTTCGCATGGGTCGGCATGGTCGCCGGGGACGGCAGCCAGGAGGTCCGGCCGGTTGCGCGCGCCGGCCATGAACAGGGATACCTCGACGGGGTGAGTCTCTCCCTGACCAGAACAGGCCCCGAACGGGAACCAGTGAGTCATGCCATCCTCACTGGAAAGACCGAGATCATAAAGAACCTGGCCACGTGTCCGGCCCGCGCCGCGTGGCGGAGCGAAGCCGTGAAGCGCGGATACGCAGCGCTGATCGCCCTGCCCCTGCGCGAGGACGGCCGCGTGATCGGCTCGCTGAATATCTACTCGGCCGAGCCGGATGTCTTCGACGGTGAAGAGGTCAAACTGCTCAGGGAACTGGCCGACGACGTCGCTTACGGCATAATCGCACTGCACGTGCGTGCCGAGGGGAAGAAATCGGCCGAAGATCTGCAGCGCAGCTACAAGCTGCTGCGCAAGATATTCGAGCAGACGGTCAATGCCCTCTCATCTGCGGTCGGCAAGCGCGATCCTTACACGACCGACCACCAGCGCCGCGTCACGACGCTCGCCTGCGCAATGGCTCAACAGATGGGGTTGAACGAGAAGCAGATAAACGGGATAAGGCTCGCCGGCATGCTGCACGACATCGGCAAGCTGGCCGTGCCTTCGGAGATCCTGAGCAAACCCACCCGGCTCAGTGAAGCCGAATTCGCGATCATCAAGACGCACCCGAGCGTCGCCAGCGAGATATTGCGGACGGTTGAATTCCCCTGGCCGATCGCCGATATTGTGCTCCAGCACCATGAAAGGATCGACGGTTCAGGTTATCCCGCGGGTCTTACCGGCAATAATATTCTGCTCGAAACGCGCATCCTCTCGGTGGCGGATGTCGTCGAGGCGATCTCGTCGCACCGCCCTTACCGGCCGGCACACAGCCTCGAGTATACCCTTGCAGAAATATCGAAGGACAAGGGCATCATCTACGATGCGGATGCGGTGAACACCTGTCTCCTTCTCTTCCGCGAAAAGGGTTTCCGGTTCGAATAACCGGGGACAGGCATAAACTTCTAAACTTTCAGTAGTGTCGCCACACCGTATGCCGGACCCGACAAGTGAACACCACACTTACATCCGTGCAAGAAGTTGCAAAAGCATATACGTGTCCCCATCGACACCATTAATCGATCACCACAAACTTCACGCGCGCATCAAAACCGGGTCCTGACACGCGCCCGAAATACACGCCTGCGGGCAAGCCCGTCACGTTGATATCGAGCGGGTTGCGGTCGGCGCGCAGATGCCGGTCCATGACCTTCCGGCCCAGGATCGAGAAGAGCGCAACATGCAGCGGCGTGCCATGGGCAAGGTTATGCCTGATCTCGAGGCGGCCAAAACGGCTCGTGAGTAACGTGAACTCTTCCTTGAGCCGGCCTTGGTCCGTGATGCCGACATTGCCGTCACTGAAGGCATACAACCAACCGTTGCGCGTGCCGACCAGGATGTCGGGAATAGAGTTGCCGTCGATATCCTCGATCCAGTATGCTGATTCGACCGGACTGCCTATCGAATACTGCCAGTATATTCCGCCCGATCCTCCATCAAGGACATAGAGCACGCTGTTCGTGTAGCCGGTGCCGGCAACGACATCCCAGATCCCGTCCTCGCTGATATCCGCGATCGCGACATTCACGAACACCTGATCGGCCACCGGCGTCGCCCAATTGGTGTTGCCGGTCAACGCGTCTAGGCAGATCGCGCTGTTCATTCCGGTTCCTGAAGGCAGCAGTTCAGGGAAACCGTTGTTATCGATATCCGGCAGCAGGCTGAGATCCCACACCATGCCGCCAACGCCCGCGGTCCACAAAGTACTGCCGTCGGCGCCGGACAGGGCGAGGATCGTGCCGTTGCCCGTGCCGCAGGCAACGTCCGGTATCAGGTCGGCGTTTATATCGCCGATCCCGACCACGGTCAGGCCCGAAGCCGGTAGCGCGACTTCGCGTATCAGGGTGCCGGTCAGGCCGTCGAGTAATTTGACCCGGTAGGCACTCGCCACATAGTTGCCCGTAGCGACCGCGATGTCGCTGATCGCGTCGCCGTTGATATCGCCGATCGGCTGGACGCCGTAGCATGCGTAGCCGGCATTATATTCCCAGACCTTGGCGCCGGTCGCGCCGTTGAACATATAGACGCGCTTGGCATCGGGTCCGCCCGATGATGCCAGGATCTCGGGGATCCCGTCGCCGGTAATGTCTTCGGTCGAGGATACCTCGTAGATCCAGCCGCCCTGCCCGTATTCATGCGTGTCGTACATCCAGATGACGCTGCCGTCGGCGCCGGAGATGGCAAAGACCGAGCGCGTGCCCCAGACCGTGCCCAGGATAACATCCGCGATCGTGTCGCCGTCGAGATCACTGACCGATATCAAGCCCCTTTCTACATAGCACGGGTCCGCGGCAAACCGCCATATAGGCACACCGGTCATGCCCGAAAAACAATAGAGCGTATCATTCTCACTAACGGCGATGACATCGTCGTGCAGGTCCGCGTCGACATCGGCGATCGTGCGGGTTGCCCTGAAGTGCGCGTAGATCCCGCCGCTCGGCGCGTAGTAGGACCAGATCACGCTCTGGGCAGACAGCGCGGTCAGACACATATACCATACAATGATCAACCTTTTCATTTGCGCCTCCTTGCGTCATCTTTACCGACGCAATATTGATCACTCCCTTATTATAGGACGATCAACAACCCTGTCAATCACCGGCGACAGGCATAACATTTGTAACATTTCTCCTGGCCACTGCGGCTAAACCACAGTCAGAGCCCGGCCATCTCGTGAAGAAGCATACGTGGTCTGCGCCTGTGGCTATTGACAGATGACGGGTGCCCTTTATAATCTACTGGATGGATCGCCCGTTTCAAACGAATTGTCTGATCAGACGAGGCGGGAAACTCCACCTTAGCCGAACCCAAGGGAGGTAGTTATGTTGATCGCACTTTCCCTGCTTGTCGCCCAGCTGGAGATCAACGGCATTGTCGGCAACGAAATCGATTCACTCGAAGCGCAGAAGTACCATCTATTCACCGACATTCCAGGTTTTGTATCGGCCCGGTTCCATGAAGCCGGTGATTCGGTCGCCGTGGCACTTACGTTCCTGCAGGACGGCACCGCGTATGACTCGGTTGTGACCATCGACCTGGACTTGTTCGCGGCTCTTCGTTCGTACATCCACAACTTCAGGACGATCATTGAGGACCGCGAATTCCGTGAATCATTCGTGCAGACGTTCAAGATCGGGTGGCCCGTTGTCTCGCAACGCGACATCGAACTCGTCGCCCGCGCGTCGAAGAGAAAACGCCTCCATACCACGGCCTGCTGCATGAGCGGCGGCTGCGGTCTCGGCGCATACACCTCCGCCCTGCTGACGCGAAATATCACGACCGACACGGTCAGCATGCCCGTGCCGTGCTTTGTCGGCGGCGAGCCGGGCTGCATCTTTGTCCCGGTCGAAATCCGGCGCTACAGTTTCAGCGAGCTGTCATATCTGGCCGGCGCGGGTGTCGGTACGGGCCTCGGCTATGCCTGGGGCAGGACGCAGCACCGGCTCCGGACAACCGATCTCCTGTGCCGCGCCATCGGCCATGACATCGTCGCCTTTGATAATGCCGACTTTCCGATCACTGAGGTACAGGTGGCCGCAGCCCACCGGTCCACGAACGAACTGCTGCTCGGCACCCTGGGCATAGGCGCCGGGTTGCTGGCCGCCGGCGTAACCGCGTACGTCCTCCACGTACCCTGGGCCGACATGTATGCCAAGGAAGCCTGGCAGGCCGATGCCATCGGCGGAGCCGTGATCCTGGTATCGCTCACCGAACTGGCGATCATCGCCAACTATTTCATACGAAAAGGCCGGCAACTCGACCGCCAGGCCGCGATCGAATGGTTGAAAGACCGGCAGAACGACTGAAAAACCGGGTCAAAAAGACGCCCGGCAAAAAGTATAAAAGTTTATGTTTACTCTCGTCGAAGACGGAGCCTGTCCCCGGGTGAATTGTGAGCATCTTGTGAGGTATATTTGACCAAGGCCCGTAATATGTAGCGTACGGATGACCGTTTCAAACAGACGTTCAATGCCGGTGGGGACATACGTGATCGTTGAACCAAGGAGGGCTCTCAGGCAGCGTCTCTTCCTGGATGACTGGTAAAGGAGGCTAAATGCACGCTGTATTGCTTTTTCTCATGCTCGCCAGCGGCGGAAAAGCCGTTGACGTATGGTTCACTGAGATCACGCCGCAGATCGACGGCGTCATTGAAGACGTGTGGCTTCAAGCCGATTCGGCGTACGATTTTGTCCAGCACATACCCTACGAGAAGACCGCGCCGACCGAGCGGACCGTGGTCTATGTCCTGCAGGATCACAACAACCTGTACTTTGCTTTTCGGTGCTACGCCGAGAGACACCGGCCCATCGCCTGCCTTACGACCGATGAAGACTACGTCCGCGTCTCCATCGACCCGTTCGGCAGCAAGACCACGGGGTACTACTTCCTCGTCTTCGCGAGCCAGCTCCACTGGGACGGGTGGGTATTCGATGACGCACGCATCTGGGACGATTCGTGGGAAGGAGTCTGGTACCGCGCGGTGAAGGTGTACGACGACTACTTCGATGTCGAGATGAAGATCCCCTTCAAGTCGATCCGCTACAAGAAGGGACTGACCGAATGGGGCGTCCAATTCTTCCGCCACCAGGCGCACAACCAGGAGGACGCCCACTGGATCGAGGTTGCGCAGGGCGAGAACGACATGGTATCGCGCTGGGGCGCGCTCAAGAATGTCAACGCGCAATCGACCGGATACTACTTCGAGCTGTTTCCCGAAGCATATGTCCGGTTCGACAGAAGATACTACACTGACACGAATTCGGTAAGAACCGACTCCACGGACATAAAACCGAGCGCCAGCCTCAATTTCAAGTGGGATGTCACGACCCAGACCACGGTCAACGCGACGGTCTACCCGGACTTCGCCCAGATCGAATCCGACCCGTTCACCGTGAACCTTTCGCGATATCCGACCTACCTTAGCGAAAGAAGACCGTTCTTCCTCGAAGGCCGGGATATCTTCCGGATGTCGGATTTCGGCGACAACGGCGGGGGTTTCTTCTCCCCGCTGGCGGTCTTCTATTCCCGGCGCATCGGCAAATCGCTAAACGGCGATGTCGTACCGATCTATGGCGGGCTCAAGGTGACAAACAATTCGCAAGAATGGAACATCGGCATGTTGGGCGCTTATACCGGTGACTTCACCCTGACCGCGCCCGGCTACACGCTTCACGAACCCGACCGTTGGTTCGGCGTCTTCCGCGCCAGACGCCGCATCATGGACAATTCTGACCTCGGCGTGCTCTTCAGCGCTACCATGGCCGGTGGCGACGACTACAACTACGCGCTCGGCCTTGAGGGCATTTACCGGAGCGATGACGACCAGGTCATCGTGCAGGGCGCGTTCAGCGACAGCACAGGGAAACACGGCTGGGCGATGTCTTCCGGCTACCAGGGATTTCTCGGCCGCTTCTACACCAGGGCGGCCATTGAAGCGGTGCACGACTCCTTCAATGTCAGCGAGATTGGGTACGTACCCTGGGCCGGCCGAAAACGGCTGTATTTCTTCAGCGGCCCGGGCAAGGTGCATCAGGAAGGGTTCTTGCGCTGGCTCTGTGTCGCGCCCGGCATTCACGTCATCCAGGAACCCGGTAACACGAACTGGTCCAAAATCGCCGGATTACAGTTCAACCCGGTATTTCGCCGCCGCTGGGGCATGTACTTGGGCATCAATGCCGGCCCGTACTACGAGGCAGACACGAACTACGTGTACCGCGGCGCCGATCTCTCGGTGTGGGGCTTGGTCAAAGGCAACAACGTCAACTTCGGTTCGAACTACCGCTATAACTGGAACTGGCGCCGCAATTTCCTCGCGCACCAGATGACGAGCTGGTTCTTCTTCGGCTACTCGATAATACCGCCGATGTCCGTCGTCCTGTCCGGGAATTTATGGGTCGAATGGGACACCGCGAATACTATCATCGCCATGACCCCGAGGCTGAGGCCGAGACTCGACATTCGCTTCGGCGCCGACAAAACCCTCGCCATCTTCAACGACATCCTCCTGGAGACGCCGGGGACCGAGATCGGCGAGACGCGCTTTATCAACAACCGCTTCGGGTTTCTCTTCTCCTGGAACTTCAGGCCCAAGAGCTGGCTGCACGTCGCGCTCAACGACTTCCGCGAGCACGACGGAGAGAAACTGGAACCGGTCTACACGATCGGCGCGATCAAGATCAAGTATCTGCTCTATATTTACTGATTTCGGCATTAATCAATTGTCAAATAATTGTAGTTGCCCACCTGCTCCTGAAGAGCATATCTCTTCGGAGATTCATTGGGCTATGAAATGCTTGATAAATCAAGCAGCTACAATGGTTTGATATTCGTTCTTTTCTAAAAGGTAAACGTATTTTTGCCGAAATCAGTAGTATGGTCCAAGGAGGCAGTTCGTAACGTAAGGGCCTTGACTTCAGCGTGCGGTTGCTCTATACTACACCGCATCGCAACCGAAAGGAGCCGGATATGAAGAACGCATTACTCATGACCATGATCATTGTTGTGATCGGCGGGGCACTCACCTGCGGCCGCAAGGTCATGGTGCCGCCCAGGATCGACCTGAAACCGCACGAGGTAGTGGGCATGATCCAGTTCGATTGCGCGAACAAAGGTAACCTTGCCCCGTACACGACGCGCCGATTCACCGAGGCGATCCGCCGCGACCAGGAAATGATCAGGATCATCGATCTCGGTACCGAAGCAACCGTGCTCAAAGAGATCGGTCATGATAAAATGAGCAGAGCTGCTTTTCAGGCGATCGGCGAGAAGTACGAAGTTGCCACGGTCTTCACCGGTGAATTGCTGGTATCCGATGTCCGACCGAACATATCGATCGCCATGATATTCGGCATGTCGGTTTCGGCCGAGGTCGACGCGACCCTCGACGTGCAGATGGTCGAGACCCATACCGGCGCATCACTGTGGAGCACCTCGGTCACCGCGACACGGGAGTTCGGTCACGTCAGCATATGGGAAGGCGGCGGTTTTGTCTTCGATGCCCAGGATCCGGAACGGGCTTACGGCAAGCTCGTCGATGCGCTGGTCGAGGATGCTTCAAGGGATTTCCGCGTCACCTGGCGCCGCGAATAATCCGGGGACAGGCATAAACTTATAAACTTTTACACTTTTCACCCGCAAAAGTGCTTGAAAATAAGCGCTTTGTCCTGGATACGGCGCGGGCAACTTGAAGCCGGGACATCTCGCCGCGTGTGCCTGTCAAACGCCTAGAAAATCACCTCTTCCTCATACTCCTCGCCGTTCTCGTCGCGCTCGCTTTCCTGCCGGAACCGGTTCAGGTTGAGCGTGAGCGTGAAGGACACGACCGGCGACTGGCGGGTGAATTCGGTATACGAACGGAAATCCGCGCCCTCACTGAGGAATTCGTGTTTTGCCGTACCGAAGATATCCCGCACCTGCAGCGTTGCTGAGAGTTTCCTGTTCCACAGGTCCTGCCGGATCGCGGCATTCGTTATGATGAAACCCTCGCGCCGGCCCTGGGCCGAAACCGATGGGCTGACGTATATTCCCGTCATCTGAAACCTCGTGGATCCCGTCAGCTTCACCGTGCCGTTTGCCCTCGCGTTCCAGTTGAAACTCTCCCGCGAAAACGGCTCGCCATACAGCTCGCCTTCGATCCGGTAATTGTAGACATCACCGGTCAGGTTGAGATTCAACCACTTGAACAGATCCCAGTCAACCATGACCTCGGCGCCGTAGGCATAATCCGTGCCCACGTTATCGACCGAATGGAGCAGGACATTGACGTCGTACACCGACCGGATCCGCTCGATTTTGTTTTCGGTCATACGGTAGTAGGATTCCAGGGACAGGAAATTGCGGCCAAAGTGCTTCTGGTACCCGAGTTCGTACGAATTGATGTACTCGGACTCGAGCGCCGGATTGCCGATGCGTACGTTGTAAGCATCCATCCAGGTCAGGAACGGTTCAAGGTCCCTGCCCCTTGGCCGGCGGATACGGCGCGTATGGCTTGCCATGACCTCCTGCTCGGCCGGTAATTCGTAAGAGACATGCGCGCTCGGGAAATAATCCCACCGGTCGATCGTGAAGCTCTCATCCTCGCCGACCAGTTCGACCACACGGTTCGAGTATTCACTGCGCAGACCAACCTGGTAGCCGAACTTCTCCCATTCGCCCTTGTACAGACCATAGAAGGCGTGGATCCGGTCATCATATTCAACGTTGTGACTGAACTGGGGCCAGAATACGTACGTGGCGCTGTCCGTATCGTATTCGTACAGTTCCGTACTGTCCAGGGCGAGGCGTATGCTGTACTGGTAGCCGGCGCTCAGTTGGTTCGTCACTATGACCGGCCGCACATAGTCGATATTCGCCTGTAACCGCGTCGAAGGACCCTTTGTCCTGGTGAGCACGCCGCTCGTTATCGCGCCGGCCCCATCGAACAGCTCGGTCGTCGACTCCTCGTCCATCCCAATCCTTCGGTTCATAGCCAAACTCGCGGTGAGCTTGTGCCCCTGCCCGCTGAAATTGTGCGCGTAGTCGGTGTTTATCGAATAGAAATCGCCGCCGCGCTTCATATCGGTCTTGCTCACGTAGATATTCTGGGTGTCCCCGGGGTCGGTCCATTCGGTGTAGGAGCGCTCCGATGTATTCTCCATCCTCCGGCTCATGAGCCTTCCGGAAAAACTCAACATGTCGTGCTTGCCGAGATACAGGTCAATACCGCCCCTGGCGCCGTAGAATGTCCTCTCCCAGCGCATATCGCCCAGCGAATACACAAATGAAGTCGTGTCATTGGCCGTCGTCTGATTTTCCACGGTCGTCGTGCCCGGCCGCGCGTCATGGTTGTAGTTCGCGCCCAGATAGACATTGAATCTGTCGGTGCGGTGGCTCGCCAGAAAATCAGCGCTGTATCTCTCCGCAAGTCCGACGCTGAGATTCACGATACCGCTCGTGCCCTGTGCCCTCTGCTTTTTCATGACGACGTTGATGATACCGCCCATCCCGCTCGGATCATACCGCACCGAAGGATTGGTGATGATCTCGATATTCTCGATCGTGTTCGCAGGTATCTGCTGGAGCGCATCGCTCGGCTCCAGGATTGTCGGCCGGCCGTCGATGAGCAGCGTGAAATTTGTGCTGCCGCGCAGACTGACGTTGCCCTCGATATCGACCGTGACCGACGGCACGTTCTGCAGAACATCGACCGCCGTGCCCGATGTCGCCGTGTAGTGCTGGTCAACATTGATGACTTTCTTGTCGATCTGGAATTCCACGCCCGGCTTAGCGCTCGTCACCTCGACGCCTTCCATCATGAGCACCGCTCTCTCTAAGGATATGACGCCGGCGCTGACCATCCCGTCTTCACTGCTGACCACAATACTATCAATTTCGGTTGGATAGTATCCCATGAATGAAACTTTGAGTGTGTAAGTACCCGGCTTCACCCCAATCAACCGGAAATTGCCGCCGTTATCAGTCATCGCGCCGGTAACCTGCGCCTGGCTTGTTCTTTCGTATAAAACAGCGTTCGCGTACTCCAGCGGCGTGCCAAGCTCGGCATCGACGACCTGACCGGTGAGCATGCCAGCACCCGCGCCCGCCGGTAATCTCTGGCCCTGTGACGCCTGCGCGTAACCGGCGTTCGATAAGGTCAATGTCAGGATTGTCATGGCAACGAATCTATTGATCATCGTCAAAATCCACCCCTTTCGTTCAATGTCCTTGAGAATTATGCTTGATAAATTAGACACGCAATACCGCGGCAAACTTGCGCTGTCCCGGTGCGATTCTAATTATATACTGTGACACCCCGCACCAAATGAACGTTCACGCCAATCCAACCTGTCGCAGATCCTGCCAACCTGCTTACATTTGTTGCGTTTTGGTGGCGAAATCGCATGATATTTCACAACAATTTTTATACTGCGTCATCTGGCACCTTTTACAGTTGACTTTTGATACAAAAAGGGGCCGGCGTATGCCGGCCCCTGTACATCAACGCACCCGCGACTATCGTACCAACAATAGCTTTTCGGTCGCCGTATAAACGCCAGCACTCAATCTCACAAAATACACGCCGCCGCCCAGCTGCCGGCCGTGGTCATCCCGGCCATCCCACCAGACCTCTGATCCTTGATTTTGGATACTGGATTCTGGATATAATGATCTGACCAGACACCCCGTTGCGTCATAGATACTAATGCCTGGGCTTTGTATCAAGTATCCAGAATCTAGTATCGAGTATCCTATTCTTGTGGTATGCGTGAACGGATTGGGCGCCGCGACCAGGCTGAAGCCCTCCGCCACTCCGTCCGTGTACTCGCTGATGCCCGTATTCCCGGTCGGGTTGCGCTTGTAATAGATGTCCCAGTTGCTGTTCCGCTCGTCGCTCCAGACGACATGCACCATCGAACCCGAGGCCGCTACCGAGGCAAGCTGGGAGATACTCATATCATCCGTCAACCTGGCATCGGCATCCCAGTTCGATCCATTGTCGGTCGACAGTTTGTAGTAGATCTCTTCGTTGCCGTCGCGTCCATCATACCATGCGACGTGGACCGTATCGCCGCTGGCGGCGACGCACCACGCGTTGTTGTACGACGTGTACGAAGAATCGGCATCGGTCGTCAATCGCACGTCGGTTTCCCACTGGCCAAACAGGAACCCGGTGCTCAGGACCACGAGTATCAGCCCCATCGGCACGACACCAAGAACCTTCATCCTGTATATTCTATTCAGCATCTTTCCTCCCTTTCATTATGATTGTATTGCGGGAACGACCGCACGCTTCATTATAAAAGCTTTCCTCAACATCGGCTCACATACGGCTCACAGCACGATCCTGCCGACCGGCCGAAGATCCTGCCAATGCGCGCGTCAATGCCTGCTGGCCTTGACACGGCCGACGAACATAATATAATCACTTATCATAATGTCCGCACACAAACAGCACATGAGCAATCCACCAGTTGCCTGTTACACAGCCAATGCTTTAATCCATGCTCCGCATGAAGAAAGGTGATCCCGCGCGGCCGCGCAACGGCCTGCAGACTCGATGGTTTTACGCGTTGTTCTTCCTGTCCGGCCTGACGGCCCTGGTCTACGAGACGGCGTTTGCCCGTCAATTGCAGTTGATCTTCGGCAGCACGCTCAGCGCCGTATCCGTGGTCATCGCGGTCTTCTTCGGCGGTCTCGCGCTCGGCGCCGTGCTCATCGGACCAAAAGCCGACCGGTATTCACCCCTGCGCCTGTACGGTCTTCTTGAGATCGGCATCGGCCTCTGGGCGATCGTCGCCGTGCTGCTCATCCCGGTCATCCGCGGTCTGTATGCGCATATGTCTGCCAACCTCGACCTACCGACCGCCGCGCAAACCTCGCTCCAGGTAACCCTGAGTGTCGTGATTCTCCTGCCGGCAACCATACTGATGGGCGCAACGCTGCCCGCATTGTCGCGCGGCATGACCCGCACAATGGGGCACCGGTTCAGCCGCATCGGCGCCCTTTACAGCATGAACACGATAGGCGCGACGGCCGGCACCCTGCTCTGCGGTTTTCTCCTGCTCGAACATCTTGGTTACTTGAAGACGATCATCGCGGCCATGGCCGTCAATTTCGCCATTGGCATCACCGCGTTTATCCTGGCGCCACGCAACACGCCGAACGGATCTCAGACAGAACCTTCAGCATCGCAAGCGACCGCGGCCCCATTGAATGACCCCGGAACGACGAAATCGGGATTGAGATCCGTTCTGTTGATCATCGCCGCGATATCCGGGTTCGCCGCGCTGGGCTATGAGGTTGTCTGGTTCCGGACCCTTGCCTTCACCGTGGTCACCGATACGTATGCCTTCGCCCTCATGCTCGGCATCTATCTGCTGGGGATTGGCGCCGGCAGTATGGTGGCCGCGAGAAGATTCAGGGCGCTGAAGCACCAAATGAACGCATCGAGGGCATGGTTTGAACTGGGTCTGGCCGAACTGCTCGTCGCGTTGGCCGTTGTCCTGGGTTTCTCGATCCTCGTCTGGCTCGGCACCGAACTCCCGAAACCGACGACCATTGATCCGGTATATTGGGCCAAAACGCTGCGCAATACCTCAATTCAGGCCGTCGTCCTGATCCTGCCGGCCACGCTCGTGCTCGGGTACATCTTCCCCCTCATCGTATCGCTCTACGCGGCCAGTATCCGGCGATTGGCCGGGCAAGTCGGCCGGGTGACCGCGTGCAACACCTCAGGCGGTATTGCGGGCAGCCTTGCCGCCGGGTTCCTGCTCATTCCCCTGGCCGGCATTCAGAAGAGTCTGCTCATCCTGATCGGCTTCTCGATGGCCGTGGGCGTTGCCGCCCTCCTGTGCGGACCCATCGAACGGCGCCGCAGGACCTTCGGCCTCTTGTTGACCGTTCCCGTAGCCGGAGTCATGTTTCTGGTCTACCCCATGCGCGCGGATTTCGGATTCAAACAGATAGCCAGTCACGAAAAGGCAAGATTGCTCTATTATCGCGAAAGCGCGGACCAGACCGTGATGGTGACCGAAGACCTGGGCGACCGCGGCGTACGCCGATTGTTGATCAATCGACAGCAAGCGACTTCCACTTATCTCCCGGGCCAGCGTAAGAACCATTTAATGGGGCATCTTCCGTTGTGGGCCTGTCCGGGCGCGCAGACCGCACTCGTGATCTGTCTCGGCAGCGGCGGCACGTTCGGGGCGCTGGGATTATACGATCTCGACCGCGTCGATTGTGTCGAGATATGCTCTGCCGTCATCGATGCGGCATCCTTCTTCACGGAATGGAACGGCAACGTTCTCGAGCGCGCGAATACGAATATCATCATCGATGACGGACGCAGTTACCTGCTGACGACCGGGCAGACATACGATGTGATCACGCTCGAACCCATGCATCCCGGACTGAAAGGCGTTTCTGCTCTCTATAGTGTTGAATTCTACCAAGAAGCCAAGCGCAAGCTCAACGATAACGGCGTGCTGTGCCAGTGGGTGCCCCTCTACAGCATGTCGGCCCAGGACGCGAAGGCATTGCTCGCTACCGCGCTCGCAGTGTTTCCTCAAACCGGTCTGTGGCTGGTCGGCAGCGAAGGCATATTGCTCTGCGCGCGCGACTCTCTCCAGCTCGACTGGGTATGGTTAACCGGCCATCTGTCGAATCCAAAGATCAAGGATGTCCTGAAAAAAGTCCACCTTGATGATCACTGGACACTGCTTTCAGGATACCTGCTGGGACCGGCGGGCATGAAAGAGTACACCCGAAATGCACCCCTGGTATATGATGACCGTCCCTTTATCGAATATACCATCCCCCGTCATCAGCATATCTTTCCATGGGACGCTATCCTGGCTCTCTCTAAAACGCGGGAATCGCCGGTCAGTATCATCCGGGGGATCCCCCCGGCAGAATTGGACGACCTGGGATCCGAGTGGCGGGGCAGGAAAGCAACGTGGTATGCCCGTGACCAGGGATTCGCAGCAATTGCCCTGGGTGATTATGCAACGGCTTACCGGAACTTCGAAATCGTGCTCGCGAACGATCCCACGGACAGCTATGCCGCCCATTTCCTCAAGGAGATCTACTGGCGTTATGGTGTCGAATTGAGCCGGCAGCAGAGATGGGCCGAAGCCGTGCAGTTATATGCGCGCGCCGCGGCCCTGCAACCCGACGACCCAAAAGGACATTTCTATCTCGGCGTGGCATTGAACAACGCGGGCCGGATATCAGAGGCGATCGCGGCGCTCGAGCGCTGCCTTGCGCTGCAACCTGATTTCGATGAAGCGCGAAAATTCCTGCGCAACATAACCCGCTAACCTCCACCACCCAACCACCACCCAACCTGTCGCAGATCCTGTCAATCCAACCTGCAACCTGGTTGGTTTTGTTGCGTTTTGATGCAGAATCAGCCGATATTACATGACTATTTTGGCGCGGTGCGATTTTGTACTTCGAGTTGTTGACTTTTGAAAAAAGGGGTCCTTACCGGGGCTATTTCGTCACTATTATCTTGCTTATGAATTCGTCCTCGTTCGTTGCGACGATCACAAAATAAACGCCCGCATTCACTCCTGTTAGCGAAATCTCTTCCATTCCCCTGAATTCCGCAAATACCCTGGTCCTGACCAACCTACCAAGAACGTCGTATATCCTGATGCCCTGCACCGGCATTGCCGAATGGAGTATGAATGACGCCTTTGCCGGATTAGGAAAAATATGCGGGGCCGAACGCATAGCGGCCAAACCATGTTCTTCTATACCGCCAATCCCCATATAACTGCCATAGATATCCCAATCACCGTCCCTGTCTGTCTGCCAGATGACCCAGAGGTAATGCGGGCTTGCGGTCATGACCGGGGATATGTCATCGACCTGGCTCGTATCCACTTGCAGTAAGGTATCCCACGATGGCCACAAATTGAAGTGCGTGTAGATGTCTTGATTGCCGTTCCGGTCCGAGCTGAATGCAGTAACCGGCGGCCCCCCTTGTCGTGTAGCCGCTTGAAACTGTAACGGGCTCGGTGTAATATCCGCAGCGTCGTTGAAGGTCACGCGGTAATGAACATCAAACGTATCATACGCCGTCGTGTAGATCTCATAGTTGCCGTCACGGTCTGTCTGCCAGACAATCCAGGCACCGGCGCCAAAGAGATCTCCGCCGTGCGCGAGATCAGGATTTATGTTCTCGTGAATGTCCGCTGTGACGGGCTGCGCCGTATGCCACGATCCGCCTATGTGCTCGCAGTAGTAAATGTCACCATCTCTTTCCCAGACGACAAGCGGATGGGGGTAGCGCATGCCTACTTTTGCCCGGCGGTTGATCACATTGGAATCGCTGGTCAAGGGGCATGGTGGGGACCACACGCTTCCGTCATAATAAGCGGCATGGATATTCATGAAGGATATCGAGTCACCGAATAATGCTCCGCGCTGCCACACGATCCAGACCGTATCATGGATAACACATACCGACGGCAGATCCTCAAACAAGGTATCAGACGTCAATTGATAGGCCGCAGACCAGCCGGTCATTTCGTTCCCCTGAGCCACGTATATGCCGGCACCTGCCGCGCCATAGCGCCGCCAGACACACCAGAAGCAGTCTCTGGTATAATCGTAGGCAATGCTGGGGCAAATATCATGGCCGGGGTCGGCCGTTACCCTGAAGGTATCACTCCATGCCGGCCCGCTGCTGAAGCGCGAAACGATATCAGCGTTCCCGTCAAGGTATGACTCCCACACCATTGCCAGACGTCCGTAACCGTGTGACTGAACGCGACAAGCCTGCGGATGAATATCATCGACGCCACTCAATCCGAGATCGATCGACGGCGACCACCAGGCCCATGCATTGCCAACACAAAACATTGCCAATAACAACCTCTTCATAGCTCCTCCGCTACGATCTATGGATACTGACGAATTTCTTCTTAGGAAATTATACGGTCAAGTCAGACAGATGTCAAGGGGTCTGGGGACAGGCATGAACTTCTATACTTCTCAGCACCCCGGGATCAACAAGCGAACAGCCGCCAGACCTGCCTTTGAGCCAAGAGTTTATAAGTTTATGCCTGTCCCCGGTGTTAGTATTCTTGCGGCAGGGCCTGGAGTTCGGCGTATGAGAAGACCGGGCCGTCCTTGCACACGTACTTATGGCCGATATTGCAGCGGCCGCACTTACCGATGCCGCACTTCATCCGCATCTCCAGTGAAAGAAATATCGATTCGGCTTTGAACCCCAACTCAGCCAGAACCGGTAACGTGTACTTAATCATAATGGGCGGCCCGCATACCAGGGCAATGGTATCATTCGCACTCGGCGACACTTCTTTGATCACGGCCGGCACTACGCCGACATGCCTTTTCCAATCTCCGCCGGCCTGATCGACCGTGATGTGCGTCTTCATGTCGCTTCTCTTTTCCCACTCCCGCAGGGTCGTTTTGTAAATGAGCTCGCCGGGCGTGCGCGCGCCGTAGAACACGGTCAGGTCCTTGAACCGCGGACGATTTGCTTCGTCGATAATATAGGCGATCATTGCCCGCAGCGTGGTAAAGGCAAAACCGCCGCCGATGATCAGCACATTGCGGCCTTCCATCTTTTCAAGCGGGTAGGTGTTGCCCAGGGGCCCGCGTATCCCGATCGACTCTTCTTTTGCGGCACGGTGCAGCTGGGTCGTCACAAGGCCCGCCCGTTTGATCGTGAACAAGAGATACCCTTTTTCCGTGGGCGACGAGGCAATGCCGATCGGACACTCGCCGGCTCCGAAAACGGAGAGTTCGGCAAACTGACCGGGCAGAAAGGAGAACGCTTCTTCATCATTCTTGTCGGCAAAGGCGAGCCTTATTGTCTTGATATCCCTGGCCTCATTCTCGATGCTGATGCCTGCGATCTTGACCAATATCGGTTCGTACGGGTTTTTCATGTTCCTCCTGCGATCTCTCTGAGCACGGTCCGGATATCGAGGTTCACCGGACAGTGAATGATACACCGGCCGCAGCCCACGCAGAATACCTGACCCGCGTTCTTCAGCGCGTAATTGAACTTATGCATGAGCCGCTGTCTCATTCTCTGTTTTGCCCCTGGCCTGGGATTATGGCCTGACGCGTGCAAAGTAAAGAGCGGAAACATGCACGAGTCCCAAGTCCGCACGCGTCGACCGTGCGCCTTCACGATCTCATCCGTGATGTCGAAACAGTGGCACGTCGGGCATAGATAAGTACAGACCCCGCAGCCCAGGCACTTCTGGTGCAGGGTTTCCCATATGTCCGCATCGAAATCCTCGAGTTTCCCGGCCAGGGTTACGGCATCGAACTCTTTTTCGAGCTTCGCTCTTGAACGGTCCATGAGACCTTCTTTTTCCTCACAATCCTTTACGGTTGCATTGCTGACCTTCACGCCCGCGACAGCCAGTATCGCAGCACCCGGCTCGCTTACCTTTCTTATATAATACCGGTCTTTCAGTTCGTAGAACACCAGATCAGCGCCGGTTTCAGAATCCGGGCCGCCGCCCATTGAACTGCAGAAACACGCTGATCCGGGGTCGATGCAGGCGAACGAAATGATCATGGTCTTCGTACGTCGCCGGGCATAGTACGGGTCCTGAACGCCTCCCTCAAGAAAGACCTGGTCCATGAGCGAGATCGCCATGGCATCGCACAG
>JACUUY010000243.1 GCA_014859085.1 Caldifarciminota bacterium | reverse complement strand
ATCCATATTGGCCTCCCAGTAGGCCTGGATCGTACCGACATCCCGCCAGTAGCCTTCGAAGGCAAAACCAAAGACATTGTTTTTCTCTAACATCCTGGGGATGATGTGCTGTGCAAAATCGTGTTCTCCGGCCCGGGCGGCTTTGTTCAGGGCGTCGATCAACGGTTGGCGGTTGAAAACGTAGATGCCCATCGATGCAAGATTAGATTGAGCGTTCTTAGGCTTCTCGATCCAGTCCTTGATCCTTCCTTCGCCGTCGGCTTCGGCGACGCCAAAATGGTGCACGTCTCGCTGCGGCACCCGGATGAGACAAACGGTCGCATCGGCGTTCTTGCTGCGGTGAAATTCAATCACTTCATTGTAATCCATGGAATATATGTGGTCGCCGGAGACGACCAACACCAATTCGGGTACAAAGTCTTCGACAAAGCCGATGTTCTGATAGATCGCGTCCGATGTTCCCTTATACCAATCGGCCATTTCCTCGCCCGTTTTCGGGGGGAGTATCTCGACGGTCCTGGTACGCCCGAAGAGATCCCAGGGACGACCTCCGTCAATGTGTTCCATCAATGATAGCGGCTTGTACTGCGTGAGCACGCCGACTACGTCAATGTTCGAGTTGGCGGCATTGCTCAGGGTGAAATCAATAATACGGTAGATCGCGCCGAAGGGAAGGGCCGGTTTTGCGCGCTTGCTGACCAGCACACTCAACCGGGAACCGGTGCCGCCCGCAAGGAGCATCGCGATCACTTCTTTCTTCATCTGAGGGTGCTCCCGGCTTCTATTCGCGCCGAATCGATCCTGGCGGAAGAGTATACCGCCGTATTAGCGCCAATGACGGTCCGGTCCGGGATGATCGTGTTTTTGCCGAGCAGGGTGATACCGGAATTCAGGAGGTCGCCGGATTCGGTGGATGGGGTTTGCTCGCCGAACACGCCGATCGCGCATCCCTCGCCGATCACGACATCTTTGTCGCAGATCACTTTTTTCAGTTCCGAATTCGCGCCGATAACTGTATCGTGAAAGATGATCGAATGTGTGACCCTGGCGCCCGGAGCAACGATGACGCCGGGTGAGAGCAGGGAGTTCTTGACCGTGCCCTGCACGATGCAGCCTTCACTGACGACCGAGTTACGCACTCGGCCGGTAACCGATGCGGGCGGTCGATCGGCTTGCGTGCATCGCTCCATGAGATTCGTCCGGATCTGCCAGTCCTGCAAGGCGACCTTTCCGTTGATCATGTCCATGTTGGTCTGGTAGTAAGCGTCGATGGTGCGCGCGTAGGCCCAGTATCCCAGATGCTTGTAGCCAAAGACGCGGTGGGTAGAGATGCCGGCGGGGATGATGTCCCGGCCGAATTCGTGCGACTGTTCCCGGGCGTTCGCCTTGAGGATGTCAACAAGGAATTCGGTCTTGAACAGGTAGAGGGTCATGGAGACCCACGCCGAAGGGGGC
>JACUUY010000098.1 GCA_014859085.1 Caldifarciminota bacterium | reverse complement strand
AGGGTCATTTGCCGAAACGGATGCATCCTTTAGTGGATCGGACTCTGATGCAGGCCTATCAGTGTGCGGATGGTAAGCGGGCGCGGGCGATCCTGTATCGTTTGGTCAATACTTTAAAAGACGCGCATCCTGGTGCGGCGCGCAGTCTGGAGGAAGGTCTGGACGAGACCTTGACCGTGATCGATCTGGGATTACCTAAGGCATTACGGCAATCCTTACAAACGACGAATCTGATCGAGAGTGCCTTTCCTGCCTGTGTCGAAGGCAGACAGGTCGGTGGTGCGGCAGGTTTCGAAGAACGTCAAGCGGTGGCGGAACGGCAGTATGGCCGAGCGCTGGGCCGCGCTTGGTCTAATGGAAGCGGAAAAGCGTTTCCGGAAGATCAAAGGTTATCGGGATTTACCGGTGTTGATTGAAGCCTTGGCAAAGAGAAAAAAAGCTTTTGACAAAGGTGTAGTTGCTTAGTATTATGAATAGGGTTCGTTACCGACCTGCCTGTGCGTCGCACGTAGACAGGATTTCAACAGTGAACGGGACAACCTCTCTCAACATAACAAAGGAGGAAAAAATGAAGAAAGCATTATTATTGTGCGCGTGTGTAATAACCATAGTGAGTGCAGATTGGCAAAGGGTCATCGGTCCGTCCGATGCGCCCGTAGCCCCCAAAAAAGAAGTAATAAAATCCGATACCGATGGTCTTTTCATACAAACCGAAGTCTTTGGGTTTAACACGTATGACACATTGATTGACAACAAAACTTTCCAGCGTGTTGACATTCCCGAAGAAGCATTTGATAACGATACGATAAGAGCCGGGAAACCTCAAATTCCATATATTAGACTTCTGATCGCGGTCCCTGATTCGTGCGGGTTTAATGTAAGCATTGATCCAGAAATCGAAGGTCATTTTGGAGACTATCTGCTCTATCCAATTCCCCGGATAATTTATGAAGACTCGGGCGGTCGTATTTGTGCCAGCGAAGTCTATACTTATGATACCGCTTTTTATCAGAGAGACACTTTATATCCTGATAAGTTCTATGAAGTCAAAACCGCGGGTCACTGGCGAGACCAACGGGTGCTCGAGATAGTGCTTTATCCGGTTCAATTTAATCCGCAAACAAAAGAGATGTATTTTTACCCCACAATGAACCTACGAATCGAATACACCGGTAGTAAATTTTTCAATACAAATGGCCTTGGTCCTTTTGAAGACATGGGCAGAGAGGTGCTATTAAATTACCCTGGAATTGACAGGTCAGTTCCAGCACCTCCGCCACCAGCAGTTCATTATTATACTTATTTGCAAAATCCCGACAATGTTGCCGATTACATAATTGTCACGCATGAAGCTTTCCTGTTTAACGAGACAACCTCGCGTTGGATTCATGATTTCGCACAGTGGCGTGTTGACCATAATCGCTTTGATGTGGGAATCGTCACCATGCAGGACGTGTACGAGGAGTTCCTTAAGCCACCTTATGATGATTCTGCATATGCTTTGCGGAAATTTCTTAAATATGCATATCACAACTGGCAGGCGTATACGGCACTGGACGGTCATTTTGCGTATTCTTTGTTCATCGGCGACTGGGATTATGTGCCTGCAAAGCTTGCTTATTACGATATGGGTGAACACGATTGGTTGGGAGCTTATGAAGGATATTTCAGGGACTTTGATGTACCCCAGGATTACTGGGATGAAATTATGCTTGGCCGCTGGCCTGTAAAACCAACATCGGATCTGGTTACGATTGCCCAGAAGACAATCAATTACGAGAAATATCCGAATATCGGGGATTGGCGCAGGCGCGGATTACTTATTGCTGGTGATGGCCAAGGTATGAGCGATTTTGACGGTCTAGTAAGCGGTTCACGGCAATTTTTCAGTGATATAAATTACGATACTATGACCGTTCGTTATTCGCAGATAAACAATCCCGTGGCCTTTGCCCAGAAGATTCAGCATAACATAAATTCCGGCGACATTCTTACGGTCTATTATGACCATGGCGCACCTGAAGCTTGGTGGCATGATTTCGATACGCTTTATGTCAAACCCTTGAAAAACGATGGCAGGCTTCCGGTGGTTTTGAGTTTTGCATGTTTGACCGCTATGTTTCAATGGGACCGCCCGGGTAGTACTACCAATCCGAATTATCCACCGAGCATCTCTATCGCTGAACATTTTCTGCTCAACCCTAATGGTGGTAGTATTGCATTCTACGGTTCTACAAAATTTACTGGCGGCGGATCTCTGTTTTTTGGAAGAGTTTGTTTGACCCGTTTGTTGCGTAACCAATACTGGATCTTAGGTAAAGTCGTGCTTGGTGGTCGATTTCATGCTGGTTTATCAGAATATAACCTGTATGATTACTGTCTTCTTGGCGATCCAGCTCTGGACATGGGGGACTTTACTGCTTATCCGACAATGCCTGATTTACTGGTACGACCCACTGGAATTGATGTGTCACTTTTAGACCCGCATCCGTACATTACTACCGACGATTTAATCCCCATTCAGGTTTCAGTCTGGAACATCGGTGCTGTCACCGCATCTAATATTGATGTTAAGATCAGAGTCAAGACACCGTTGATTTCTGATACCGCAGTCATCACAACGTTAAACATATCTCAGATCAAAGCCCGGGATTCGGTAACGGTTCAGTATATGTGGGATCCGACAATATATCATCTGGAAAATGGGGTAACCATCGTTCTTCCGGATGGTTTTGTGGGTAATGCCGGACCTGCGGCATTTATTTTTGTTGTTGACCCGAATAACACAATCAATGAATCCTGGGAAGGTAACAACCGGGCAAAGTGTTCTAGATCGCTCTACTTCTATCCGTATGATGCTAACTGGCCAAAGAAGATGGCCGGAGTAGGTGTAATCGGCTTGGGCAACCTTGATGGTACGGGTTCTGTTGAAATCGTGGCTCATGATCTAAATAAGGTTTATGTTTTCGACAAAAACGGCAACATCATGAGTGGCTGGCCCCAGGATTTCCCGGATGTATACGGAGGAGTTGTCGGCGACATCAACAATGACCATTATCTTGACATCGTGGCGGTGTCCCAGGATTCAATAGAAGCGTACAATTATCAGGGCAATTTACTCTGGCGTCATAGCCTTTATTCGCAGCCAGGGACACCAAAGGCAATACCTGCTTTAGGCAAAATTTCAGCCAGTGGAACCATGAATATCATTCATTTTGTCGGAACGACACCGCAAGCGAAAGTTATGGTCTATGATTATGACGGCACGCCGTTATACGAGTTTAACGCCTCTGAATATGAAGGAGTAGAATTTAAAAGCATGGGTCCTTGCATTTCCGACGTGAATGGCGATGGGATAAATGAGATCGTGGTTTCATATTGGTGTAAAAAACTCGATCCGCCGAGAAGTCACGTCTATAAAACAGAGGTTTTTAATCGAAACCAAACTACTCCTCTTATTACGCTTGATTACGGCAATAGCAGGATGATTCCTGCACTTGCGGATGTGACCGGTGACCTTTATCCGGAGATATTCGTTGGTGGTACTGACAAGAAAATGCATTGCTATAAAGCAACCACAGGACAGGTCCTCTGGGAACGCCTAACTGAAGGTCCAATAAATTCATCGCCTGCCATCGGAGATATACATAAATTTGAGCCATATCCTGGTGTTGAAGTTACATTTGCCAATAATGCTGGCAGGCAACATTTGTTGAGAAGCATAAGCGGTGATATTGTATCGCCATGGCCCTATATTTATGGTGGACCATTATGGGTTGAGAGCGGGCATTCTGCAGCTATCGCCAATATAAATAATGATCAGAATCTTGATATAATCATTGCAAACCATAATAATCAACTATATGGTTTCAAATATGACATGACACTAATCACACCCCATCCCATACCTTTTTTTGGCAGACTGAGTTCACCTCTGGTTGGCGATATTGATGGCGACAGAAAGAGCGAGATTGTGCTTACCACTGGCGATGGCTATCTTCATGTCCTTGACAATCGCAACAGCAACGTGACAACTTATCGGTTGGAATGGCCTCAATTCCATAATGATTTTCAAAGAACGGGTTTGTATAAGTGAGGCGATAGCATTCAAGCCGGGTATTGACAAATGAAGAGGAATTCCTATACTAATGTGAGAAGCAAAAATTGCGTGATCAGGATATGTTAATAGCTTGAGAGGTATGATGCATAATCTGACTCGGAATTCCATTATTTTCTACCTACTACTTACTTCCTGCTGCCTTCTGCTTTTTGCATATCCTCCCGGCTGGTCTGATGACATCTTATTGACGCCCGAGACACCGGGTTATAGGTTGGATCCTGACATCAGTGTGGATGAGTCAAATAACGTCTGGGTAGTCTGGGATAGCACATTCTGGGGAAGTACAGGCTATGTCTATTACACCAAAAGGGACAGTCTGGGTAATTGCTTGATACCCGAGACCGTGTTACCTGACTCAGATGCAAGTAACAATGGTCATGTCAAGGTGGCTATTGACGCCGCAAATAATGTTCACATTCAATGGACCGAACCGTCCGTGACCGGTGAAGGTATCGGTTATGCAAAATTAGATAACAGTGGTTCGCTGATTGTCAATCCCCATTTAGCAATGCCTGGCTATGGCACTGGAGAATCATGTAATCGCCACGCGATTGCGCTAGATAAATATAAGAATATCCATGTAATCTGGGATGAACAACCTTTAGAGTCAAATCAAATAAGTTATACAAAACTTGATAGCCTGGGCGATACTCTGATTGGCAGGATTCGTGTTTCACCGGTCGGTGTTTATGCCATCTGGCCCGGTATAGGTGTGGATAGTTTTGCCAATTGCCATCTTGGTTATCGCCTTGCTTATACTTCGATTGATTCGCTTGCATACACCAAGATTGACAAGGATGGAAATATTCTAATCTCCAACAAAATTCTTGATGCGGGAACTTTACCCTCAATTGTTGCAGACCGAAGCCAGAATATTCATATGGTATATCCTTCTAATCCTACTGGCTATGCATGGTCCATTAGATACTTGAAACTTGACCAGAATGGGAATTTTCTTGTTGCACCAAAGACCATCTTTAATGGCTTTGGAGCTGTCCATATGGCAATAGATTCTCTGCAGTATTTGCATGTTGTCTGGGATCCTGAGTCGTCAGGTGTACAGACAATAACCTATACTAAACTGGATACACTGGGTAATTTTGTCATCCCACCCATGCAAATTGTTTATCCACCGTATTCTCCCGGGGGCGGTGCTCCTCGGATTGCAGTTGACAAGAGCAATAGACTGCATCTGGTTTGGGTAGATGGTCGGTTAGATCCTGGTGTAACATGCGATATCTTCTACAAGCGTGGTGAAAACGAAACGACGGTGCGGGAAATAAAAAAGCTGCGTTATATTGAGCAAGACAGAATCAAGATCTATCCTAATCCGTTCTCAGATGTAACAAGAATTACGTTTCTCTTTCGTGGTATCGAGCATTCTTTCAGTCCGACGGACAGGCTGGAAATCTATGAGATTACGGGTCGGCAGGTGAAAACTTTTGCCTCTTGTAGGCTTGCAGGTACAATAACCTGGGAAGGAACAGATGACCACAATATTAAACTGCCTAATGGTGTCTATTTCATTCGCTTTACATGCGAAACAGGTCAAAAGGCTGTCTCAGTAATAAAGTTGCAATGAAATTGGCGATTATAATAATCTTACTTATATATAGAATTTCATTTCTTCATGCAATAGATACACTCTGGACACAAATGTTTGGCGAATATAATCGCGATGTACGTGGCTATTCAATCCAGCAGACATTCGATGGTGGCTTAATAATCGCGGGAATCAACCGAGGATTTTTCCCTTATGATCCATGTAGATTCTCACCAAAATTGACCCCCTGATTCTCACGAAAACTGACCCCCCTGGGTATGGAAAACCTTCTGTTTCGGGATAGGATATCTCGACAGGAGGTTGAAAGGAATGATCAGCATGGATGAATGGTTTACGATCAAGACACTCAAAGCAAAGGGTGTCAGCATCAAGAAGATTGCCCGGCAATTGGGGTTGTCACGCAACACGGTGCGCCGGTATTTGCGCGGCGAAGGACCGCCCCGGTACAACAAGCAGAGTCGGACGAATCAGGCGATCCGACCTTATGTGCAGGATATCAAGCTGATGTTGATCAGCGAGTTCATTGGCAGCCGAATTTACCATGAACTGCAACAGAAAGGGTATCGAGGTAGGCCGGCGACCTTTTATCGGCAGTTGAAATTGCTTCGGGAGGAAATGGACTTAGATCCGGTAAGGGCAGTGGAGCGGTTCGAGACCGCGCCGGGTCATCAGGGTCAGTATGATTGGAGTCCGTATGTGATCTGGATCGGGGGTCGCCTGACCAGGGTCTATCTGCACAGCTTTATCCTGGGGTACAGTCGCAGCCAGCACTATTATGCGAGCCTGACCGTGCATCAGGCGGCGATCTTCGAAGCCTTGGAAGATGGTTTTCGGCATTTTAACGGGGTGCCGGGTGAGGTGTTGATCGATAATCCCAAGGCATTGGTCATCTCACCGCGTCCCCACCTGGTGTTCAATCCGCATTTGCTTGCTTTTGCCGCGCATTACGGGTTTCAGCCGCGCGCCTGTTGGCCGGGCCGGGCGCGCACCAAAGGCAAGGTCGAGCGGCCGTTTTTCTTCGTTGAGGAGCGTTTTATCAAGGGCAAGCGGTTTGCCTCATTGGCCGATTTTGTTGCCCAATTAGCCGGGTTTGAACAGACCATGGTCAATCAACGGGTGCATGGGACGACCCAGGAGCGGCCCGTGGATCGTTTGGCAAAAGAGCAGGTATCCTTAAAGCCGCTGCCGGCACAGCGGTTCATTCTGCCCCGGCAGATCATGCGCAAGGCCAACTGGGACGGTTTGATCTCCTTTGACGGCAGCCGGTATTCAGTGCCCTGGCCGTATGCCGGTAAAATGGTCTGGGTAGGGACACTGCGGGGGCAGGAATTAGAGATTTACGGCGCCAGCGGGCAATTGCTTGCCCGGCATGATCTGTCGGTGAAAAAAGGCACGGTCACGTTGAAAAAGGAACACTATGCCGGTTTGCGCCGGCGCGTGCCTCAGGGCAAAACCATGATCGTCAAGGTGTTCAAGGAACTGTTTCCTACTGAGCAGGCCGCGCTCTTTTTGGAAAAACTCTTTGCCCAGCACAAGTATCATGGCCAGGCCCAGCTGCGTCAGATTCTGGAACTGGCCCGGCTCTATCCCCGGGAGACCATGTGCCGGGTCTTTGACCAGGCACTGACCTACAATACCTATTCGGCGAATTTCCTGCGCGGTCTGTTAAGCCAGGAGATACCATCCACAACCACAATCACCCCGCCGCAACCGGATCACATCGCTTCCCCAACGCCCTATACCGCGCTGCTCCAGCGCAGTTTGGAGGTCTACCAGACCCTGGTCACCGGCAAGGAGATCCCATGACCAGAACAACTATGTCACCATCACTCTCCGAACTCGAGGCCCTGCGCCAGAATCTTCTGTTCCTGCGTCTGCGCCGGATGGCCGAGCTCTACGAAGCCGAAGCCAAACGGGCGGTAAAAATAAAAAGCAGCTATACCGCCTATCTCAACCGGCTGGTCGAAGAGGAAGTCCTGGCTAAAACCGAACGTTCGGTGAACACCCGGGTCAATAAAGCACGCTTCCCCGGCTTGAAAACCATCGAGAGCTTTGATTTTAGCTTTCAGCCGTCGGTCAGCGAAGTATTGATCAAAGAACTGGCAACGCTCGCCTTTGTTCAGGCCGCCGAGAACATCGTCCTGCTCGGTCCGCCGGGCGTCGGGAAAACCCACCTGGCGATCGGCCTGGGTTTTAAAGCCTGTGCGGCACGGAAAAAGGTCCTGTTCGCCTCGGCCCTGTCCTTAATGGACGAACTCCTGGCCGCACTGGTAAGCCGCAGTCTGGGGACCCGGCTGGAAATCCTCAGTCGGTTGGATCTCCTGATCATCGATGAACTGGGCTATCTGCCCATGGATACGCAACGCGCCAATCTCTTCTTCCAACACCTCTGCCAGCGCTATGAAAAAGGATCGATCATCCTCACCAGCAACAAGACTTTTAACCAGTGGGGTGAAATCTTCGGTGATGACGTCATTGCCAGTGCGATCCTCGATCGGCTCCTGCACCACTGCCACATTATTCCCATTCAGGGCGAAAGCTATCGGATCAAGGACAAGAAAACAAAAGCTATTGACAAAGGACAAAAACAGGAACATAATGGAATCAGTAAGAAAACTTAGCTAACCAGGGGGGTCAATATTAAATGAGAAAAAGGGGTCAAAAGTAAATGAGAATTGACACGCGACTAGTTCTTTGATTTGCTTTCTTGGTCGACTTGTCCACAACCCTTTGTGTTC
>JACUUY010000097.1 GCA_014859085.1 Caldifarciminota bacterium | reverse complement strand
AGAGCGACGGACTTCGAATCCGTAGGTTGCGTGTTCAAGTCACGCCAGGCGCGTGTGAATTTCACTCGCATCTGTTGTGTGATGCGATTGTGAAATTCAACATCCAGTATCAACCGCGCTGTGTGGTTGATACGGGAATCATTATCGTTTTTTCCAAATCTTCGCTTTGATTGCGGAATTGACAGTCCCGAGCGCCAACGAGGGAGCCTGCACGGATTCTTTGGTTGTCATGAGGCCATCAGGATAGAGCGCCGGACTTCCATCTCCGCTCGCTAATCGCGAGCTTCGATATCTATTGAGAATCCGTAGGTTGCGTGCTCCAATTCCGCTCAAATCTGTGATTTGGTCGCGGAATTGAGAGTCCCGTATCAGCCCTATTTTAGGCTGATACGGGGATCATTATGATTATAGCCCTAAATCTAACATTTGGTTGGAGAATTGCATGTCCCGTACTTTCGGCAGAAAGTACGGGAATCATTCTTGATAAAAGTGTATGCCTGTCCCCGAGGACGAGGACAGGGTGTGGAACAGTGGGATTATGGAGAGGCGGAGGATCTGCAATGACGGGGTAGGAACTGGCTATTTCTGCTTGTTTTTCTTCAGTTTATGCAGTATTTTCAGATCTTCTTTGTCTTTTGGGCGGCCGGCGGCACGCTTCATCTTTATCAGATCTTCAAGGCAGGCAAAATGCGTTTCTACATTGCCGGTTTTGTCTTTTACCTTATGCTCCCAGACACTTCTGAATGTCGCGCCCTTCACATAGGGGTGGATGTCGACCTCGACGAGGTACTGGCGGATGAGCGTCTTTTTCTTCAGCAAGTCACGGGCAGTGATCTGATTGACATCATAACCAAAATCCCGGAGCGCGGCTAGACATCTTCTTGCGTTTGCCACTGAAGGTTCTATGAATATGTCGGTATCGAGCGTCGCTCGTGCATAGCCATGTACAGGAAAAGCGGCAGCGCCGATGATCACGAACTTAACATTATGATCTTGTAATGATTTCAACAGGCTTTCGATATCCATTTTTGATCAGCGTCTCCTTCATGCGGTCAGACATATCGAACATCATCTTGAAGCGCTCGGCAGTCGTGAGTGTTCTCTGAAACTCGAGTTCAAAATCGATGGCCTTCTCGTCTTCATTCTGGTCCAGCTGACAGATGTATGTCTTACGTTTCTTGGGCATGGGTAATTATACACTAAATAAGGGCAGAATCAAGATGGCGGTAGTATGCCTTGGGGCATCGGTGACCAAGACCGCAGTATCGCGCCAGTGCTCGCAGTACCGCCTTGCAAGGCTCGCAGTATCATCCGCCTGAGGCGGATTCGCAGGAATCGCGATGACCGATGCTTCGCATCGGTGGCGCAAAGCAAAACCCGCATCCTGCCTACCCGCAAATTATGGCGGGAGTTAACAGCAGGATGCGGGGATATTGGTCAGTGTTTACTTCGCTTTAGGCGCAGGTGCGTCGCAGGCCTTGCCCTTTTTCCGTTCGAAGAGCGCGTAGAGCACGGGGATGAATACCAGGGTCAGAAACGTCGAGACGAGCAAGCCGCCGATGACCGAGCGCGCCATGGGCGCCCGCAATTCATTGCCCGCGCCGATCGCCAGCGCCATCGGCGTGAGGCCGAAGATCGTGGTGAACGCGGTCATCAGGATCGGACGCATGCGCACCCTTCCGGCCTCGATCACCGCATCCATGCACATCAATCCCTGCTGACGGCGCAACTGGTTCGTGTAGGTAATATAGACGATCGCGTTGTTGACGACGATACCGCCCAAAAGCAGGACTCCCATCAGGCTCTGCATGTTGAGGGTCGTGCCCGTGAAGAAGAGCATCCAGAGGACACCGATCAGTGCGAGCGGGATCGTGAACATGATAATGAACGGTTCGCGAAAGGATTCGAACTGACCGACCATGATCATGTAGACGAGGACGACGGCCAGAATGATCACAAAGAAGAGGTCCCGGAACATGTTCATCTGTTCTTCGTAGCCGCCGGCGAGCTCGACGTTGAAGCCGGGCGGCACCGGGATCGTGTTGAGAATCCTCTGGACGTCGCGCGCGACACTCCCCTGATCTCGGCCTTCGATGTTGCCGCTGACCGTGACGATGCGGTAATTGTCTTCGTGTTCGATCTTCACCGGACCGACCGCGAGCGTGTCCTTTATGAAGTTGAGGATCGGAACCTCGCCCACCGGCGTGGTAATGGTCATGTTGCTTACCTGTTTTATGTCATTGTGATATTTCTTGTCGAACATCACTTTTATGTCGTATTCGTTGCCTTCGCGCCGGAACTGACTGGCTACAATGCCTTCGACGCGCGACCGCAAGGTCTGTCCGATCTGGTACGGTGTCAGGCCGAAATTGGCCGCTTTCTGACGGTCGATGATCAGGCGGAGTTCGGGTTTGCCTTCGGTGATGCTCGTCTCGAGATCGACCAGACCCTTGACGTTTTTCAGCGTATCGAGGAGCAGGTCGGACAACGCTTTTGCCCTGGTAAAATCATAGCCCAGGATCTTCACGACGATCGGCTTGCCGCCGCCGAACATCGCGAATTGCTCGGTCGCATATCTCACCTTCAAACCGGGAATGTTGCCTATCTTCGGACGCAGGTCACGCTGTATTTCCGCTATCGAGCGGCTGCGTTCTTCACGGTCAATGAGTTCGAGATATATCTGCGCGGCGTGCGGACCCGAGGTGGCGCTGAACAAACTCGAAAAACCTCCGCCTCCGCTGCCGATCGATGTCGACAATATGTGGATTTCCGGGACTTCTTCGAGGATTATTTTTTCCAGTTGCCTGACCGCCGAATCAGTCACCCAGAGGTTCGTGCCGACCGGCATTTCCGCTTCAACGATGATCTCACCCTGGTCAACTTCAGGACTCAACTCGGTGCCGATGAACGGGATCAGGGCAAGACTCACGACGAACAACCCGACCGTTCCCAGGACGATTGCCAGGCGATGGTTGAGCGCCCATTTTACCAGACGCACGTAACGTCCCTCAATGCCCGTGTAGAAAGTGTTCAGCTTCTGCCCGAGTTTGCTGCGCTTGATGCCCCCGAACTGGACCGAAAACATGGGCACGATGGTCAGGGCGACGATGAGCGATGATATAAGGGCGAAGGTGACGGTGAGGGCAAGGGGTTTGAAGAAGATCGAAGCCAAACCCGTGACGAGAAGCAGGGGCAGGAACACGGCAATCGTCGTGAGCGTCGAGGCGGTGATTGCCATCCCGACTTCCCTGGCGCCGGCGCTTGCCGCCTTGGCCGGTTCTTCGCCCTTTTCCTTATGCCGGAATATCGCTTCGAACACCACGATTGCCGCATCGAGCACCATGCCGATCGCGATCGTCAGGCCGCCGAGCGAGATAATGTTCAGGCTCATGTTAAAGAGGTACATGAGGAAGAGCGAGAAGAATACGGCGACCGGTATTGCAACCGCCATGTACAGCGTCGAGCGGAAACTGCCCAAAAAGATGAACAGAACGATGATCGCAAGTATCGCGCCCATGATCAGGGTCTGGGCCGTGCTGCGCACGGATTTCGCGATGAAGTCCGCCTGGTTGAACATGATGTCGATCTTGACGCCGGGTGGAAGGTCTTTTTTGATCTTCTCGATCTCCTGTGCGACGCGTGTGCCGACGTTCACGGTGTTGGCGTCGGTCCGTTTCATGACGATACCCCAGATCGACTGGACGCCATTGGTGCGCGAGATCGATTGTGTTTCCGAAGCCTGCTCGCGGACATCTGCGATCTGCGAGAGCAGTATCGGCACGCCGTTGTTGCTGCCAACGACCGTTTTCTCGATCTCGTCAAGGTTCGCGTACTCGCCGATCGTGCGCAGAATGTACACGTTCCTGCCGGATTCGATGCTGCCCAGCGGATAATTCAAATTGTGCGCCTGCAGAACCTGCGTTATCTGATCCGGGGTGATGCCTGTACCGCGCAGCCTGACCGGATCAAGCACGACCTGGATCTCGGTCATCGTGCCGCTCATCGCGTAGGATGCGGAGACACCGCCGACGCGCTGCAAGCGATCGGCGATGTCGTCGGCGATCTGGTTCAGCTCGAGGGGGTCAATGTCACCCGAGATATTGCACATCACGATGGGTTGCATTGATATGTCGAACTTGAAGATCATGGGATAGTCGGCTGCGTCGGGCAGATAGGGCAGGATGAGCCCCATGCGGTCGCGCACGTCGTTCGACGCCGCATCGAGGTCGCTGCCCCATTCGAATTCGAGTATGATCGTGGAAATGTTCTCGGACGTCGTAGATGTCACTTTCTTGATGTTATTTACCGTACCGATGGTCTGCTCCAGCGGCTCGGTTATTGCCGTTTCAATCTCCTCGGGACCGGCTCCAGGATAGGTCGTCAGCACGATCATCATCGGGAACGTGACATCCGGGAAAAGATTGAGCGGTAGATTGGTGACAGATATGAAACCGAAAATGATGATCGCCAAAAAGACCATGGATACGGCCCGCGGTCTTTTTATTGAAATGTCGGTCAGGTTCATGGTTCGCTCCTGAGCACTACATTCACCTTCTCGCCGCCGGCAAGGCGCTGCTGGCCGACGACTGCCACGCGTTCGCCCTCGCTTATGCCGCTCTTGATCTCGGCGTTCGTATCACCGATCAGCCCGGCAACGACATCGCGGCGTTCGGCAATGCTGTCGTTCACAACGAAAACGTGGCCATCGAGCAGGGCGTCCCTCGGTATGATCACGACATTCTTCATCTCGCCGAGGTTGAGAGTCACACGCGCGGTCATACCCGGTCTCAACGCCTTCCCGGCGTTGGGTACCGAAGCCTTGACGCCCAGCGTGCGCGTCATGGGATCGACGACCGGCGTGATCTCGGAGACGGTCCCGGTGAATGATTGACCGGGCAGCGCGTCGATCGACGCCGTGACCCGGTCGTTCTTCTTGACGCAGCTCATATTCATCTCGGCAACATTGAATTGGATATTGACCTTTGCATAGTCCATGACTACGGCCACCGGTACCTGGGGTGTGACCATGGAGCCGACATCGACCGTGATCTTGGCGATGTTACCGCTGATCGGCGACCGGATAAAACCTTCTTCGTATTCGAAGCCGATCGTCTCGGTACGCATTGCCATCAATTTGTCATCTTTACCGACGTATGTTCCTTCTTTGACGAGTATTCTCGTGATCCGGCCCATCGTTTCCGGGAAGACCTGTGCGGTCTTTTCGGCCGTCACCGTACCCAGCACTTCGCAGGTGCTCATGACATCACCACGTACTACCGGCATGACTTCAACGGTCACTCTCGATACGAACTCCTCGGTTCCTCGACCGCGTCTTGAGGTGCTGATCCTTACGGAAACCGCCGCAATAAGGACAACGACGACAATTATTATGATCAACCATTTACGCATTTATTCCTCCTTGCCAATTGCCCGATGAATTTCGGCCAGCGATGTGTTGTAGTTCTTGAGGGTTGTCAGATGATTGACGCGCGCCTGTCGGTAGGCAAGCTCCATGTCCAGGACCTCAAGATTCGTGGCCAGTCCGTTTTTATATCTTGTTTCGATGATCTCGAACGCCTTGCGTGCCTGCGTGACGTTCTTCTCGGCCGTACCGATTGCCTCTTTCGCGGCCAGGAAGCTCAGGTATGCCTGCTTCACGTCGACCGTGATCGCCCGCTGCAGGTTCTCCTGGGCCAGCAGCGCCTCTTTTATTGACAGCGTGGCCTCCCGGCTCTTGTAGAGATTGCTGAAGCCGGTGAACAGAGGCCATTGAAAACCCAGGTTGAAGGTGATGTTCGAGCCCCACTCGTCGCCGGTCAAGCCAAAGGGCTTACTCCGGTCGTATGTCGCGCCGCCGATCAGGCTTGGCAGGTTGGCCCGGCGCGCGATCGACCGGGACAGCCGGGCGATGCGCTCGGCTTTGTGCAGGCCGCGAATCTCGGCCCGGTTCTCCAGCGCGTCAGCGGTCAGCTGGTCGAGGGAGAATTCCTCGTCGACCATCTGCAGCTCTCCGCTCAGCGCGAATTCGCGGTTCAGATCCATGCCCAGGAGTAATTTGAAGCCTTCGCGGGCAAGGTTGCGCGTATTCTCAATCTCGATGACACTCGTTCTCAGATTCTGCGCCTGGACCTGGGCCCGGAGCAGGTCGAATTCGGAAACGAGCCCGGCCTTATATCTCGTTTCGACGGCTGAGGCGAACCTCTCGAGCTGTGCCAGGCTCGCGCGCGACTGATCCACGTATTCATCGAGCACGAGTATTCCGTAGAACGCGTCAGTGACCGAGTATCGCACATCCTGTCGTTTTCTCAACAGGTTAAGCTCGGCAATGTCGCTGGCCAGGTCGGAGATCTTGAACGCGTTGTAGAGTTTGCCCCAGGCGAAGAGCACCTGCTGCATGGCTACCTGGACCTTATAGTTCTCATTGGCGCCGAACGGTATGGGCGTGCCGCCGAACTCGACAACCGGCACGTCGGTAACGTAGGCATAGTAGCCGCTGGCCGTAACCTGAGGATAGAAGCTGGAGGCCGTCTGGCCGACCCGTTCGTTGGATTTATCGTGTTCGATCATCAATTGCACGATCTCCGGATTTTTCTGCAAAGCGAAATCGATCGCCTCATCCACCGTGAAACTGAGAGTATCCGTGGCTGTTATGGACAGGAACAAGGCTATGACTGCAATCATTAATTACCTCCTAAATTGAATGGTGATCAACCGGTTGAAAAACGGCAGGCGCCTGCATGGTCTACAGCGGAAGTATGAACTTGACGCCGATGCCATTTTCCCAGATCTTATCGTCTTTATCATAGAAGCCGTACTTGTAAATATCGGTGCTTGCAATGTAGTTGTAACGCATTACGTATTCGATGCCCAAGTTTCTTACCGGCCTGATCTGCAGCGTGACGCCGCCGACAAAACCGATGTCGGTTTCCTCCATTTTGTCGCCGGTGGGCAGGATGATCACTTCGCCGTCATATAACCCGCGCCACAAATAAAGGCCGATCCCGGTTTCCAGGGATAATCGCAGCCAGGGTATGCGCAGGAAGGGCAGGACATTGAAGCTTGCGCAAAGGCTGAGCGGCGTGTATTCCCAAACATACGGACCTTGTTCAACCGGCGCCTCGTAGCGCAATTTACTGCCCCGGAATTTGAGGCCGGCGTGCGGCACGACATTGATGACACCTATTTCGCCGTCTAGGTTCCATTTCCCTATAGCTTCGGTCGTATCCTGGAACAGAAGATATGACGAATAGTTAACGCCCATGGAAAATTCGGGTTGTTCGTGGGTCTGGAACAGGGACGTCAGAATTAGCAGACCTGACAGCAGCATGTTGACTACCTCCTTTTATTCAATCCTTCAAAGAAAAGTTCGAGCATGCCTTCGGCCTCGATCGGCTCATGCGTGAGGTGATAATGATTGAAGAACATCGTTCGTATCATACCAAGAAAATGAAAAGCCGCGAGCCGGGGGTTGACTTTGCGGAATTCGTTCTGCTCGATCCCGTCGCTGATGATGCGGCTGACTATCTCCGTCATCTGCAGCAACTTGGGCACGATGACCGAGTGTATCTTCTTCAGTGTCATGCCCGTAAGATTGACACTCTCATATGTGAACGGCATGTACGTGGTTTTCAAACGCGTGACATGATTGACTAACTCGCCGGCTATCCTGTTCATCTTCTCACCGGGCGTGCATGAAGCGGCTGCGACTTCGGAAAGCATGTTCAGTGCCCGGTTGAAATGCTCGTCGATGGCAGCGGCGTAAAGGTCCTGTTTATCCCTGAAATAGAGATAGACCGTTCCCTTTGCCACGCCGGTCGCCAGGGCAATATCCTCAACCGTCGTTCTGAAAAAGCCCTTTGCGGCGAACAATCTCAGGGCATTCTTCAAAATTTTCTCTCGTGTTTTCGGTTCTTTTTGTCTCATATCATCTCATTATTTCGGCTAAAACAATCATTAGACCTATGTCTCAAGGAAAGGTTTATGATGACTGACTAGTCAGTCATTATACATAATTGAGGTCGCCTGTCAAGAGAGAAACAGCGATACCGTATTTCGAATTGCGGCTGCTGCGCAGCTTGATTACGCAGATGAGAAGCGCGATGACAGCGATGGTGGTCAGGAATCGGGTTAGCTCAGCTTGGTGCCTGCTTCGTCATCCCGCTGATTGCATTAGAAGCGATGGAGACAAGCTGCACTGCAAAGAGAGCCAAGGAATCGCGGTATGGGACCTGCGGTCGGCATAGGCGCGGCGCGCGGTCTGGCCGCCTGCGGCAGACTGTAGTTGCCCAATTCATTGGGCTATAAAATGCTTGATAAATCAAGCAACTACAATGGTTTGATATTCGTTTTTTTCTGAAAGGTAAACGTATTTTTTCAGAAATCAGTAAATTTGTGAGAATCCTCGTCTTCTCAATTTCCCGTCCAAATCAGAGATTTCTCTTTACAGCGTGGGCGAAATTGGGT
>JACUUY010000096.1 GCA_014859085.1 Caldifarciminota bacterium | reverse complement strand
GGCCGGCCAAAGACGCCGACAGGCCGGCCAAAGACGCCGACAGGCCGGCCAAAGAAAAGGCACCGGACTGGAACGTAACGAAGCAGCCACTGACCGCTGAAGACGGGATCCAACGGCTCGAGGATTTTCTGGTCGAAGAGCTGGAACATGCGACCGGCAGAACGATGACACAAAGCAGCGATTCTAAACCCGAGAGCCAGCCGATTACACTGCCGGACGAGCGTACTCCGCAGGAGGAAACCTCATCCCCGGCACCGGCTGTGTCTGACGGGATATCCGAATCTACAGCCATAACCGGCACTGACAGCGGCCAGGATGCGGTCGCACCGACGCGCGAGATACTCTGCCAGGAGATAAAATGGGATGATATGCTTGCCGCTGAATCGGCCGAAGACGCCGACAAGCCGACCAAAGACGCCGACAGGCCGGCCGAAAACGCCGACAGGCCGGCCGAAAACGCCGACAGGCCGGCCGAAGAGAAACGTGTCCAGGAACCTGAACATCCGGCCATCGATCAGGGACCAGCCCAGGTAGTGCTGGACACCTGGCCCCGGATCACGGAACCAGAGATTCCGGTTGAAGAGACCCCGGCGCCGGCAGTAAACGCCGACAGGCCGGCACAGCCTGCTGACAAGCCGGCCAAAGACGCCGACAAGCCGGCCTCAGATACCGCTACCCTTGAAACCGGAGATAAAAAAGGTGAAGGCGAACAAACGAAAAAGCCCTCAGAGGATGATTTCAAGTCATTCCAGGATTGGCTTTCAGGATTGCTGAAATGAAGATAAAAGAAATCGAAAAGATCGTACGGCTACTGGAGAACAGCATTGTATGCGAGATCGAACTGTCCGATTTCTGGGGCAGGAAGATCAAGATCAGCAAGGCGGGTAATGACGCGCACCGCATGAAAACCGGCGGACGGCCAGCCGAGGAAAGGGAAAGTGGAGCCGTAGAGACGGAGAAAGCGGAACGGAAGAATCTCACGGCGATACGGTCACCGATCGTGGGGACTTTCTACCGCGCACCGGCTCCGGATGCGCCGCCCTATGTCGAAATCGGTGACATCCTCAACCCCGGACAGGTGGTATGCATTGTCGAGGCGATGAAGTTGATGAATGAGATCGAATCGGATGTCGCTGGTCGAGTTGTTCAAATATTGGTTAAGAACGAAAATCCGGTCGAATACAATCAAGAACTGATGCTGATTGAACCGTTGTAGTCTACCAAGGGGAGCAATATGGAGCTAAAAACGATGCTTGAAAAGATGATCAAGGTAAATGCCTCTGACATTCACTTGAAAGCCGGATCCCCTCCGGTCTTCAGGGTCGATGGCAAACTCGCGGTGGAGAAGGGTGACTCGCTCACGCCTGAGATCCTCAAGGCAATGGCCTATCAGATCATGACGCCTTCACAGCAACAGATGTTCGAGCGCACGAAAGAGATGGACTTTGCGATAGGCGTCCGCGGCGTTGGCCGCTTCAGGGTCAATGTCTTCCTGCAGCGCGGCAGCATTGCCATCGCCATGCGTGCAATACCGATGTCGGTCAGAAGGATCGAGGAGCTGAACCTGCCCCCGGTTCTCAGCGATCTGGCCCTCAAGCCACGCGGCATGTTGCTGTGCACCGGCACGACCGGCAGCGGAAAATCGACGACCCTGGCCGCGATGATCGAACACATTAACGAAAATGTCGCCCGGCACATCATCACCATCGAGGATCCTATCGAATACCTTTTCCGCGACAATCTCTCGATCGTCTGTCAGCGTGAAGTGCTCATGGACACCGTTTCGTTCTCGGTAGCGCTGAGGCATATCATGCGTCAAGACCCGGATGTCATTCTGATCGGCGAGATCCGGGACCGGGAGACAATGGACGTGGCTCTAAAGGCAGCCGATACCGGACATCTCGTGCTTTCGACCCTGCACACACTGAACGCCACCGAGACAATGAATCGTATCATCTCCTTCTATCCACCGCACCAGCATCAGCATGTACGCGTGCTGCTCGCTGCGACCCTCGTCGGCGTGATCTCGCTGCGGCTCCTGCCGCGAGCCGACGGCAAAGGCCGTATTCCAGCCGTTGAGGTCATGGTCGCGACGCCCACGGTGAAGGACTACGTTATGGATCCCGTGAAGACATTGCTCATTCAATCGGTCATCGAGGATGGTCACGGACAATATGGAATGCAGACGTTCGATCAGGCGATCTTCAAGTTGTATAAGGATGGTCTGATATCCTATGACGATGCCATTCAGGCCGTCACGAACCCGGATGAGTTCAAACTGAGGCTCGTCGGCATTGAGCAGACGGCAGAACGCGGCTGGGGGCAGTTCGAGAAGAAGGACAAAACGAAGTAGACACAAAGTCAGCCTCATACCGTTCCTTGCAGCGAAAAAATGAAATTTGAGAAGATCCTTATTGCCAACCGCGGCGAAATCGCCTTGCGGATAATCCGGGCCGCGCACGAACTGGATCTGAAAACCGTCGCCGTCTACTCGGAGATCGACAGCGAATCCCTGCATGCCCGGCTTGCCGACGAGGCGGTCTGCATCGGCCCGGCGCCGAGCAGGGACAGCTACCTGAATATCACCAGGATCATAAGTGCGGCCGAGATCACCGGCGCCAAAGCCGTGCATCCGGGCTATGGCTTCCTCGCCGAAAATCCTGAATTCGCCGAGATCTGCGAGTCCTGCGGTATTACGTTCATCGGACCTGAACCCGCTCACATCCGGGCCATGGGCGATAAGATCAAAGCCAAAGAAACGATGGCAAAGGCCGGGCTCCCCGGCATCCCGGGCAGCCCGGGAACGATCGAGAATATCCGGGCCGCGCGCCGGGCATGCAAGGAGATCGGCTATCCCGCGATATTGAAGGCCGCAGCCGGCGGCGGCGGCAAGGGAATGCGCATTGCCCGTGATGACGAAGAACTCGATGCCGGTTTCCGTATCGCCCAGGCCGAAGCCAAGGCCGCTTTTGGTGACAGCAGAATATACCTGGAAAAATTCATTACCAGGCCGCGTCATATTGAAGTCCAGATCCTCGCCGACAACCACGGACACGCGGTTGCACTCGGCGAACGCGAGTGCTCGATTCAACGACGCCACCAGAAACTGATCGAAGAATCCCCGTCACCGGTAGTCGACGAGCGATTGAGGCAAAGACTTACCGCGTCCGCCCTGACCGCGGTGCAGAGCATCGGGTATCGTTCGGCCGGAACGATCGAATTCCTGATGGATGAAAATAAAAATTACTACTTCATGGAAATGAACACGAGGATCCAGGTCGAACACCCGGTGACTGAAATGGTCACCGGCGTCGATATCGTCAAGGAACAGATCAAGATCGCGATGGGAGAAGAGATCACGATCAGGCAGCAAGACGTGCAGCTGCGCGGGCATGCGATCGAGTGCCGGATCAACGCCGAGGACCCGGAGCGCAATTTCGTGCCGGTTCCGGGCAAGATAGTCTTCTTTCACATGCCGCAGGGTATCGGCGTACGATTTGACACCCATATCTTTGCCGGCTACACGATCCCGAGTCAGTACGATTCCCTGATCGGCAAATTGGTCTGCCATGGTAACACAAGATCGGAGACGATCGCGCGGATGGGCCGTGCCCTTGCGGAAATCGTCGTTGAAGGGATCAACACGACGATCCCTTTTCACCGCAAGATCATGGCTCACCCCAAGTTCATACTGGGTGATATCTCGACTAATTTTATCGAAGAGATGTAACTGTAGAGCGCGCTAAGAATTCACCGGTTTTCTATCAGACCCTTCATCGGCACGAAGAGCACCGGCGCGATCTCTTCCTGTGTCAGCACGCCCGCTGATTTCCGGTACAGAGTGAGTACTTGAAAGTCATCGCCCAGGGGTACTATCAACCTGCCGTCCTCGGCAAGTTGTGCGATCAATGGTTCGGGCACTGTCGGCGGCGCGCAGGTGACGATGATGGCGTCGAATGGCGCGGTCTCAGGCCAGCCCAGGAAACCGTCACCATGCCGGACATGCACATTCTTATAACCTAACCGGTCCAGAAGCGCGGCGGACGAATCGGCGAGCGGTTCGACGATCTCGATGGTGTAGACCTCATCGACGATCAACGACAGTATGGCCGCCTGGTACCCGGAGCCGGTCCCGATCTCCAACACACGGTCGGTCGGCCGCAAGGCAAGTCTGTCGGTCATCAGGGCCACGATGTAGGGCTGTGATATCGTCTGGCCTTCGCCGATCGGCAAAGGGTGATCCTGATAGGCTAATTTCTCAAGGGCTTTTGGCACAAACCGGTGGCGTTCGACCTTGAGCATGGCGTCTATTACCCGCTCGTCAGCAATGCCCCTTGCCTCGATCTGACTGCGCACCATGTCATGCCTTGCCACGACATCCCAGGCAAGATCGTTTCGGTTATTCCTGGCCGCGCAGCCTGTGACCGCAAGAACTGCGGTTGCAAGGGCGGCAACGAGACACGCTCTCCAGCCTGTTCTCCTCATCGAATAGTATTCCCTGGACAGTATCTAAGACACCTCAGGCGCCCGCGCAACCTTGCTCAGCCTGATCCTCACGAGCCCGACATTCGCGTCCTTCTGGCACATGACGAACACGATGCCTTCTGTGCTCTCTCTCAGAAGCAGAACATTATCCTGGGTGTAGATGATCGCTGAAGCGTCCTGGGCATTGAGACTTTGCTTGATCCGGTTGATGACACGGGCGGCGATCGCACCCAGTTTTTCTGTATCGTATTCATAAGTCGATCGTCCGTCGATGATAAAACCGTCTTCGCCAACAAGCCCGGCACCCAGGACTTTGGGGATCTTGATCAATTCTCCTATCTTCATCGCAGGATCTCCTCGATCTCCTCGATTATCTTGTGCGCGTAGACAAAGACCAATCCGGGTTTTGCTTCGATCCTCGTGGTGACCGTGAGCAATGAATCACCGACCGCCATGACACAGATCGTTTCATCGGGTTTCTCGATGATGCAGCGAGTCAAACCGCCCCGTTTCAGCATCCGGAATGATTCATCGACGTCCAAGCATATCGCCGCAACCGAAGCGCACATCGCTTCAACGTCGTTATCTCCTTTGCTGTAGTTCTTGATCAACAAACCGTCTTTCGTTGAGATGAAAACACGCTTCACGCTGTCCAGGTCCAACAGCCTTCTTGCCGGCCGGTCCAGCGCCGCGAGAGGCATACTTTCGACTTCGGGCGTCTTTTCGGGTATTTCACGAATGTCCAGTTCTGAGATTTCATGCACCGGCGCCTCGGTCTCGACGACCGTCTCCTGAAGCCCGGCAGGCAAAGGTTCTGCAGGGACGACCGCTTCCAGCGGGACGGCAATCGTCGGCTGTTCAACGACAACTGCGGCCGGTGCCGGCGCCTCGGGCGCGGTGACCTCAACCTGCGGTTCGGGAGAGCGCTCAGGGGTCATCTCTTTGAGCAATTTCAATGCCTCGCTGTTATCGGGATTGATCCGTAAGACCGCTTCGCAGAATCTCATTGCCTGCGCATGATCACCCTGCTTATGGTAGCAGATACTCAGACACAGATTGGCGGTTTCATCCTCCTTCACCACGTCATAGATCGGTTCAAGGATCTCTATCGCCTTATCGCATTCCCCCTTGAGATAGTAAGCCCGTCCGAGCATTATCTTCGCAAGGTGATAATTTGGATTCCGCGCCAGGCCATCATTCAATATCGATATTGCCTCATCGATCATCCCCGAAGAAATGTATACGTCGGCCAACGTCGCAAAAATCAACGCGCCCGAATCTACCCTCAACTCATCAGCCATCTTGTCTCCCCGATTTCATATTTCTCTCTGTAATATCTCACTGAGCTCGATCGTAAGCTTCAGACAATGCTTGATCCTTTCGGCCAAATCCTCAGGTGGGCTCAAGAGCAACGCCCTCTTCCAGCTCTCACACGCCGATTCAAAGGCGCCGCGCTGGACGCTGAGCAATCCCCGATGGTGGTAAGGAAGCGGCTTGGAGGGATCGATCTGAATCGCCTTGTCAAAATGTCTCTCTGCATTTTCATACTGCTGCTTATCCGACCAGTATATACCGGACAGGACATTATATTCATAGTCATCAGGATGCCTTTCCGCCATGAATTGCATGAATCTAGCCGCTTCGGCGAGCGCATTCCTTTTAACGTACAATCCGAATAATCTCAGGTTTGCCGCTGAATTTTCCGGATCTTGCTCGTACACCTTAAGATATAGATCGAGTGCCTCTTCCTCCCGGGCTCCGGCATACGCGAGGTCCGCGAGTTCATTCAGCCAAGCCGGGTTCGCCGGCTGGAGGTCTGCAAGATGCCGGTACTTCGCCTCCGCCTCTTCTATTCTGCCGGACTCCTTGAGCATACGCGCCAGAACGGCAGATACTTCAATATCATCCGGCTGTTCGTTCAGATGCTCTTCCAGCAACGCTATTGCCTGCGCCGCTGCGCCCTGGTGAAACTGAATATCCGCCTTCAGGATTACCGCCCGGCTCAAGCGCGGTTCGATCTTGAGCGCTTCATCAAGTTGTTGTATCGCTTCAGCCGGCTGGTTCTGACCGAGGAGTTCCTCGGCTTTGGCCACGAACTCACCGGGGTCAAGCGCGTGCGGGGTGAAGACCTTGTCGAGAGCCTCGGCGGCCAATGATTGCGCTCTTGGTACCAGGTAAGGGCCGAACTCGGAAATGACCGGATCGAGCGAAAGATGGTACTTCACATTCTCATAATTGGGCTCGATCTCCATGCCCTTGCGTATGTAGGCAAGACTATCCTCGTACCGGCCGAGACGCGTGGCAACAAAACCCAGGTTGTAGTATGCTCCGGCATGATGAGGCGCATCCTGCAGAACCCGCTTGAGGGCGTCGAGTGCTTTCTGATCATCACCCTGCTCCATGTAAACAAGACCGCGTCCGAAATAGGCATCGACGCCTTCGTAATCCAGAAGGGCGAGTGCCTTTTCGTATTCGCTCTTCTTCAAATGATGCAGCGCCAAGTTGTAGCGGGCATCATTGTTCCCGGCCTGCACTGCTTTGGTGAAATGCTCCAATGCCTTATCGACATCGCCCAGCGTATACTGCGCCACGGCAATGTTATTGAGTGCCAGGGGCTCGCTGCTGGACTGCACCAACACCCGCTCAAGACACTCCAGGGCAGTTCCGGTCTGTCCCTGCATCAGGTAAGCAATGCCGAGAGCGTTGTAGCATTTCAGGGGATCGCAATCGCGCCCCAGCGCATCCTGCAAACCATGGATCGCCTCTTCATATTTGCCCGAATAAAGCGCCGATTCAACGACGGCGTAGCGCGCTTCAGCAGCATCTTCGTTCAGCCTTAGACACTCGCGAAACTCCTTTTCGGCCTCATCAAACAAACCTTTATTCCGGTAGGACATGCCCATGTTGTAATGAACCTTATAGGAATCGCCCGCTACCTCAGGGACGCCGATCTGCTTTTTAATGGTCTCCCATTGCCCCGGCTGAGGCACGATATCGATCAGCGCATCCGAATCCGTCTGAGCCAGGGACGGATTCAAGGCGATCGCTGTCTTCATGGCCTCGATGCTTTCCATGACCCTTCCCTTCTCGCCCAGTGCAAAGCCCAGCAGAAAATGGGTCTCGGAGGAGGTATCATCGAATTTCAGGGCTTCTTCGAAGTTCTTGATCGCCGCATCGATCACGCCCTTGCGCAGGTAGATCTCACCGAGGGCACGGTAGCCCTCATGGGACTGCCGGACATCGAGCGCAAGATTCATTTCCTCGATCGCATCAGCATACTTACCAAGATACTTCAGCGTATCACTGAATCCAAAATGAGCACGGTATGAATTCGGGTTGCGCTCAAGGACCTTCTTGTAGTATATTATGCCGTGCGAATATTTCTTCAATTTGACATAGGTGTCAGCGAGTTCCAGGATCTTATCTTCGTCCTCGGGATCCTGTTCGATTTCCTTTGACAGCTGCTCGATCCGCTCGTCAAGCATGCCGGTCTTTCTCAGTATGATCTCCAGATTACTGCGGGCCAGGATGAACCTGGGGTTAAGCCCGAGCGCTATTTCCAGTTCTTTGATCGCCTCCCTATACAACCCCTTATTGTAATAGATGATCGCGAGATTGTTGTGCGCGCCCGGGTCGTTGGCCGGAATCCGCTCTGCAAAGCTGCTCAGTACCTTCTGTTCGTCGGGCGAGATCATGACCGTGCTATGCCTCCCATTCGTTTTCGCCGGCCAGCATACCCCGGCTGGCCGTAGTGCACAGTGTCAATAAATATGCCTCGTGCCGTATACATATAAGATATTTTACCAAAATCCGTCAACATGTCAAGAAAATTGATGGAATGCGCGCCCAACGGTCAAAAATGAAAAATGCCAGGGCGCAGAATCGAACTGCGGACACCCGGATTTTCAGTCCGGTGCTCTACCAACTGAGCTACCCTGGCTCATGCTCAGAGTATGATTTTACTCAAGAAATAGTGACTGTCAAGAACC
>JACUUY010000095.1 GCA_014859085.1 Caldifarciminota bacterium | reverse complement strand
GGCAAGATCGCCCGGCAAGGATTCCACTTCCGGTCACTGGGAACTGTGCGGCGTGATACTGGAGAAAGCATTTCCGACCTATCCCGACGGTTTTCCCGCTCATATCATCGCTGAATTTGAAAACCAGATCGGCCACCTCACGCTGGGCAATGTGCCGGCGTCCGGCACCGAAATAATCAAACACCTTGGTGAGACCCACATGCGCGAGAGAAAGCCGATCGTCTACACTTCGGCCGACAGTGTTTTTCAGATCGCCTGCCATGTCGATGTCTTCAGTATCGAAGAACTCTATTCTTTCTGCCGGACCGCCCGCGCCCTGCTGCAGGGCGAACACGGCGTTGCCCGCGTGATCGCCCGGCCGTTTGCCGGCACCGCGCCTGACTTCTACCGAACCAAAGATCGGCGCGACTTCTCGATGGCGCCGCCCGAACCGACCCTGCTCGACATCACGCGCGAGGGCGGCATAAAGGTCACGGTGATCGGCAAGGTCGATGACCTCTTCAACCACCGCGGATTCGACGAATCCTTCCATTCCGTGAACAATCTCGAATGCGTTGATCTGGTGCTCGCCGCCATGGAGGAAAACGACCACGTGCTCGTCGTCGCTAACTTTGTTCAGTTTGACATGGATTGGGGGCACCGCAATGACGTCGAGGGTTTCCAGCAGGGACTGATCGAAATGGACAAGGGGTTGGACCGGATCATAGATATCGCACGCGGCGAAGACATCATATTCATCACCGCCGACCACGGTAATGACCCGACTACGCCTTCGACCGATCACTCGCGCGAATATGTCCCGGTCCTTGCCTATCGCCGGGGAATGACCGGCTGCGACCTGGGCACGCGCGGGACGTTCGCGGACCTGGCCAGAACCGCGGCAAACCATTTTGGCATCGAGGGGATAAGGCACGGTGAAGATTTCTTCAGAGACTGCGGATTTTAAGCGCATCGCGAAGGAACTGATCAAGCGCACCGAGCGCGTGCTCAAGAACGCGTACGCGCCGTATTCCAATATTTCGGTGGGCGCGGCGGTCTACTGCGCCAACGGGCATATCTACACCGGCTGCAATGTTGAGAACAGTTCATATTCGCTGACGATGTGCGCCGAGAGAGTGGCCCTATTCAAGGCAATATCAGAAGGTGAGCGGGATTTCCTGGTGCTGCTCATCCATTCAAGCGGCGTGGAATCGATCCTTCCCTGCGGCGCCTGCCTGCAGGCTTACAGCGAATTCGCGCCGGAGATCGTAATCGCGACAATGAACGCGAAAAAAGAATTCCACTTCTTCCCCATCAAGGTCCTGCTCGCGAAACCGTTCCGGCTCGGCGGTTAGTTGCGTGACACCATGACCTTCCACTTCGGGATCAATATCCAGAAACTGCCGCAAGACCAGTTCCTGGACATCGCGGACACCGTTGAAAGGTCGTGGGGGCGCATCGATGCCGGTGAAGTGGACATGATCGCCGGCAGCGGCAAAGACAGCACGATCCTGTCCTGTCTGCTCAAGATCAGGGAGAAATATCCCGAGGCTCGTTTCGGATTTTCGCAGCATGTCGCGCTGGCCAAAGGGCTTTCCAAGATCGCCGAGAAAGGCGAGATACTGATCTCCGAGGAGGTCGAGAAGATCGTCATTGATGATTTCAAGGTTACGTGCCTCGGCATGCTTTCGATTCAGGGCATGACAAACGAGATCCTCGTGTGCCGGCTGGAAGCACCCCTGAAAGAAATCAAATACCCTGACCCGAAGCCGCTCGTCCCCCATATCTCGCGCCGGAACCAGATCGAATCACTCGAGCATCACCTAACCGTCTCCAAAGCCCTGCTCGTCGTCTGCCCGACCGGCGGCGGCAAGACAGTTTTCATCGATGAACTGATCGAATACTGGCGGGACAAGAGAGTGACCTACCGGACCGCGTGCCCGTCCTACATGCGCGGGGTCACTTTCCAGCCCATCACCGATCTCGTCGGCCAAATGTTTGAGCTCGACGGCGCGAGCAGTATCGAAGAAAAGCAGAAGCAGGTAGAGCAGAAACTCAAGGACCTCAACGTCGCCGACATTGCCACCTTGTATCTCACCATCCTCGATCTCCTGTCGCTTTCCGACGAGGAATCGATCCTGGCAAAGATCGCGCTCAAAGCCAGGGTCGAAGTACTGACCGATACCATTGCCGAAGTGATCAAGCGCCGGTCGTGGCAGATGCCCGTGGCGGTGATCGCCGAAGATGTGGAGAATATGGACGCCTCATCGACCGCTTTCATGCGGCAGTTGATGACCAAACTGATCGACGAAAATGTCTGCTTCGTCTTCTGCTCATACCTGTCACATACCAACCTGTCCGGGGTGCAGGAGTTCGCGCTGAGCGAGATCGGGAAGGATGATCTCTCCCGGCTCATCGAAGAAACGGTCGGCGAGAGTATGGTCCTGCCACCGACGACGCCTTTTCATGTCCTGCAGTACATCAGCCTGTACAATGAAGAGAAACTCTCTTTCCTCTACCGGCAATACCGGGGCGAAACATCGATCGCCGGCTTCGCTCTATCCTACCATAACCTCAAGACGATCATCAGACGCCGGATCGAGATCCTGCCGGAAGACAAGAAGAATCTTATCACCAACCTGGCAATCGCCGGTATGAGAATCCTGACCAGCGAGTTCCCGCTCGAAAGAGAAAACATCACGCTGCTCGATCATTTTGTAAAACTGGGCTACCTCAAGCAGCAGCGCGATCATTACGTCTTCACGAGCCCCATTCTGCACGAAGAGTTGTATGAACTCGCCGCGAATAAGAAGAACATGCATCTCCGGTTTGCCGATTACTATGCCCGGCTCGCCGGCCATGAGGAACACGCCGCATTCCATTGTCGCATGGGAGAGAATTTCCGGAAGGCGATCGAGCACCTTACGAACTCCGCCCGGCACGCGGCGCGCAAGGGCGCGTATGAATCGTCCATCGAATACTACAATCAAGCGCTTGAGTTGTGCCAGCGCAAGAGGGACGCCGCGGAACTCGAGCTCGTCATCGCGCTCAACGAGGGATTGGCTGATCTTTACCGCTCGCTGGGCGAAGAAGACAAGGCGCTGAAGTATTACAAGGTCGTCCTGGACAGCTACAAAGAGATCCTCAAAGAATGATCTGGGTCCTGTGCCTGGGGTTGCTGCAGGATACGGTTCTGAGCGACACCGTGGATGTCGTTCGCTATAGCGCCCGCAGCATAACCTACGATCTCGAACGGTCGGTCATCATCCTGCGCGACTCATCCGTTATCACCTACCAGGACATCATCCTGAGTTCGGACAGCGCCTACTACTATATCGAGACTAATTATCTTGAAGCATTCGGCTCGTGTGACCTCAAACAGCTCAGTGATTCGATCCGCGGCGAGTTACTGCGGTACAATATCAACAATCAGAAAGCGCTCATGACCAAAGGCAGGACAGAGATCGACAACGGGTTCATGGAGGGACAGGAGATCTTCTGGATCGATGAAAAAACCGTGCACAGTTACCACGGCAAGTACACCACGTGCAGCGATACGCCGCCGCACTATTATTTCTACTCGCCGCGGATGAAGGTCTATCTGGACGACATGGTCATTGCGCGACCCATATTCCTGTATATCCAGGATATCCCGGTGCTCGTGGCACCCTTCTGGTTCGTCCCGATATCGAGCAGAAGAAAATCGGGCCTGCTGCCTTTCCGTATCGGGAACTCACGTGTTTTCGGCAAATACATCCGGGACTTTGCCTACTATCTGGTGATATCCGACTATGCGGACATTACGCTGCAACTCGATGCAATGGAAAGAAAAGGCATGATGCCGCACCTCGAAAGCGTTTGGGATTACGCCCCTTTTTCCCGCGGCAAGATCTACGCATCCTATATCCGCGACACCGAGACCAGGAAGGTCAGATACAGTATTGAAGCGCGCAATGTCTCGGATCTCTTTTTCTTCGGCTCGAGTTTCAATTGTGACATCAAGTATGTCAGCGACAACAGTTTCCGCCAGGATTACGCCGAAACGACAGCGATATGGCTTGAGCGGGAGATCATCTCCCAGGCAACGCTCACCCGCGCGCTCGGCAGGTTCCGGAACACGCTTGCCTTTGAACGGCGGGAGGATTTCGCTGACTCAACGGTCACTATGAAATTCCCGTACTATACGCTGAGCGGCCCGTCATCCATGATATTCTCGGCGGTCAGTTACGCCCTTTCCGGCCACATCAGCCGCGACCGCCGGACCACGAACCAGGATACGACCGAAGTGATCGCCGCCAACCTCCATACCACGCCCACCGTGCAGCAGAATGTCTACGGTCTCTTCTCGCTCTCGCCCAAACTGGACCTTGACCTGGCAACTTTCAACGAAGATACGCTGGGTAACGAGTGGCCTTTCCGCTTCGGTTATTCCTTTGGGGTGACCGCAAGCAGTAACCTGTTCCGCGTCTACAATCTGGACTTTCTCGGCATGCACGGAGTGCTCCACAAGGTCCTGTCCAACATCACCTGCACCTACACTCCGGAATTCGATTTTGCGCGGTTCCCGCGCGCAACCGGTATTCCCGGGTACGCGCCGGCAACGAGCATCGACTTTGGCTTGAATCAGGAATTAGAAGCAAAGATCGGGGAAGAGCTCAGGAAGAGTACGATCCTGCGCGTCAATCTAAACAGCCGGTATGATCTCATCCGTGATTCGTTGTCCTCGATCGGCTTCCTCGCTTCCGCGCCCCATAATCCATTCCCCGTCCCTATCAGCGCTTTCACGATCCAGGTCGATGGCAGTATCAACCCTTACACGGGGGACTACACGTATGGCGTGACCAACGCGTCAGGCATCAAACTCGATTTCTTTTCGCTCACGGTCAACCAGAGTTACCGCCGCGGAGGCATCTACCAAATATGGCTCCATGGCGATCTCAAACCGACCCGTAACTGGAGCCTGACCTACTCGGCACGCTACGACTGGTTGACCAGGCAGCTTGTCGACTACAGCTTCGGTGTGGCGCGCGACCTGCACTGCTGGGAAGCGGTCTTCAACTTCAATCAGCTTGGCGATCAATGGCGCTACGACTTCAGGGTGCGCATAAAAGCGATCCCCGAAGTGTCGATCGGCAAGGGGCTGCTCGGGTACATCTTCGAGTGATCACTCGAAGAACCGGTCCCGGTCGTCAACGAGTTCATCCGGCGTGAACAGCATCTGGGATATGTGCTGGAGCCTCATCTGGCGTGTCCATTGGAGCATCCCGAACATCGTCGAATCAAAAGGTGATACTTGTTTGCCGTCGCAGCGGATGATATACCCGCCGTACTTCGTGATCACCGGTGCCGAGACCTGCCCTGGTTCCAGAGGAATCAGGGCACCCGCGAATTCATCGCCGTGCATCCGGCGCAGCGTGTAGATCGTCTGATTCTTGAGGCCGGCATGGAACTGGACCAAGGGGTCTGCCTGCGCGACCGCCTCCATTGGTATTCCGGTAACGAGCTGGTCATGCACATCGTCAAGACGGATGACCATCGCTTTTTCGTATGCCGCGCGCTCGGCCGCGGCTTTGACCTCGGCCAGAGCCTCTTCCAGTGATGGCTTGCGCGCCGGGATCACCGAGTCGAGCGCAAACACATAATAACCGCCGAGGCTGCTGAACGGCGTGCTGATGTCGCCGCGTTTTGCCTTGTCCAGAAACCGGGACAGTCCATTGACATCACGCACCGGGAAATTGAGCGCTGCCGCTTGCAGGGGATATGTCTTGCGCACGGCAAGCGCAAAATCCTCGGCCGCGCCATCGAACCCGATATCGTCGGCGGTCTCGATGAAAGACGCAAGGTTGTCGGTGATCTCGCCGATCGTGGTCCGGGAAACCTGGATATCCGCCTTCACAACGTACATCAAGCCGGGGCTTACTCTCTGCATAACCTCAAAACCGCGCGCGGCGCTCACGATCTCTGATATCTCGCCGTCCTTCAGTTTCTGGTACACCTCGAGCATGTACGGCTTGAGCACGTTCTCATTCTCGAAACTGTACTCGATCGTCGTATCGTCAGAGACCTCCTGGGCGAGTTTCAGAAAACCCTCACCTTCATCGACCATCGCGATGAAATCCTCGAGACGCTGCCTTGCTTCCAGAGTATCGCCGGCCGATGGCTTGCGCTCGAAGAACACGTATTTCAGGACATTGGATTCGGGCGTCGCGAATTCCTCACGATGCAATCTGTAGTGCTCCGCCACCTCCTGCTCGCTGAGATCAACCAGGCCGCGCAGGTGGCTCATCTGCATGCTCAGGAAAGAAAGATCATAATTCACGGTCAGCGCGGCGATCGCCATGCTGTCTTCATGGGGCGAGACCCAGGCCATGGTCGAGATGAGCGAGCGCAGTTTCTCTTTGGGCAGGTTCTGCCGTAACTGCATCTCATACTGGTAAAGCCATTGCATGCTCTGGGGCGATTGGATCAACTGCTGGTATTTGTTCCAGTCGAAATCGCCGTTCTCATCCCGCATGAATTCGGATTCGTAGACATCGGGCGGCGGATTGTTGCGTATAATCGCCCAGATCTCTTCGTCGGTGACGCCTATTCGCTCTTCTCTTATCAGATCGCTCCACATGATATTCTCGACGAGCATGTTCCATATCTCTTCGGGGGTGATATTCTTATTCTCGCTTTCCTTGAGCATCGCGAAGCGCCGGTAATCCTGATAAGACACCGTATGGTCACCGATTTTGGCAATATCGGTTTCGGGCCGGCCCCGAATGCCGGTAATATCCAACCCCCACTGGAAGAATATCAAGCCGGCAAAAGATGCCAACGCAATGAACAACACCAACCGTGTCTTCTTGCGCAACGTTTGCATCATGATTGGCCTCCTGTATGAGATAGATCGCTATTCGCTCCATTTAAAATGGGTAGCACGGCCGTGCCGTTCGGCACGACCAGTGTTCTAAGATCATCGCCCTTTTCTTTCCTCACGGCATCGATGGCCTGCTCGATACTCTGCACCGGCGTGAAATTCATCAGCCGCAGCACCTCATGATCCAGCCGGGCAAGCACGTAGACCTGGTGCTGCCTGAGGATCCTCGCCGTCAGAAATGCGCGGTGACCGCCGACTTCGATCCTTTCCTCGGGATATCGCAGGAGCGCGTCAATGCCGTTCTCCCGCATGAGCCGCAAGAACTTCTCGTTGCCAAAACCCTCGGCGCACTCGCCGGCCAGGATGATGCTGCCGTGCGGCCTGAGGCAGAGCATCGCCAGGTTCATGGCCTTGTGCGTATGATAGAAATCCCGGTCACCGGGATAACCGCCCGCCGATACGATAACGCAGTCGGCGGGTTCGCTGACCGGACGCTGGCGCGCGCCGATAAAATAATCCAGAGCCTCGTTGAACGCCGGTTCAAGGTGTCCGCAAAAGATCCTCGCCGTTTCCCGCTCCGGCGTCTCGACGACATTGAGCAGATAGTCAACGCCGACCAGCGCCGCCGCTTCTGACATCTCTTGCGCGATTATGTTGCCTCTGGTCCTGGCCACGAAGACGCCCTCGCGCATGAGTTTGCTGTGATTGTTGCGGATCGTATCGTATGAGGCAACGCCGGGCAGGATGGCTTTGCGCCCGCCCGAAAATCCGGCAAGGTAATGGAAACCAACGCGGCCCGTGGTTATCACGAAATCCGCTTCCTGGACGCGCCGGTTCACCGACACCTCAAGCCCGGTCGATGTCTTGCCGACCGTTGCCAGATCGCGGAAGCAGTCATGCGGCAGGAAATCAAAATCATCGCACAGGCGGCCGTACAGCCGGGCATTCTCCTCATTCGTATGCTTGCGGTGAGTGCCCAGCGCGATGACGAAACTGATATTCTTCTCGTCGATGCCTGCATCGACCATCTCCGCCACCAAAAACCCGAGGATCTTGTCGTAGTTGGCGATCCCCCGGGTGATGTCCGAAACGATCACGACAACATCGCCGGGCTTGTTCTTGCGCAATATACTGCTCAGACCCGCTTGGCCCGAGGGTGAAGTGAAGCTTTTTTTCAGCAGTGATTCGACCGGCTCGACCGCCGCCGCGGCCGGCTCGACCACGCCGGCCGTGTTGGGCGGCGCTTCGAAGCTGATCCTGCCTTTTCCGTACTTTAAATCCATGGCATATTCTATCTAAATACCGGCCCATGTCAACGACAACCGGCTATGGGGTCAAATCTTTACATTATACATTGACAACGCACGGCGGATGGTCATAATACCCATATGGCGAGGGCCCTGAGGATCCAGTTTCCAGGAGCGTTTTACCATGTCACCTGCCGGGGTATTGAACGACGGCAGATCTTCATGGACGATGCGGACCGCAACAAGTTCCTCGAACTGCTCTCGGGGTCGCTGGAAACCTATCAAGTTGTTGTTTTTGCCTACACGCTGATGGCCAATCATTTCCATCTGCTCATCCAGACCAGGAAAGCCAACTGTTCCGAATTCATGCGTCATTTCAATATCTGTTACACCGGCTGGTTCAATTATCGTCACC
>JACUUY010000094.1 GCA_014859085.1 Caldifarciminota bacterium | reverse complement strand
ACACCTTATTACCCCGGCTATCCTCAACCTCTAACAATAATGGAACACCGTGCACTGCTTCCAGACCTGGCCGGCGCAGTGACAGCGATCTGATGTGGATCGTCTGCCCTGGTTGATACACGGGTTTATCGGTCACGAGATAGGTAATGTCGCCCGGTATGATCTTGATCCGGACATCATGGTTGTCACGTCCCAGCGCCGAACTGACTTCGAAGTGAAGTTGAACCTCATCGATATCCGCGGGAAGATCAAATCCGGTTGCGCAGGACCCATGCTGGTCGGTACTGCCCTCAAAGACGATTTTGCCGGCGGTCCCCTGCACCATCGTGATCTTTACCCTGGCACCCTTGAGCGGCGCGTTGTTGCGCTGGTTGCGCGCGATGATGCGATAATGGACCGGTGTGCCGCTGATGAAATCATCCTGACCCATGATCTGGACGACCATCCGATCCTCGAGCTGGTGCAACGAATATATCCTTGTTTCCTTGCCGAATTCCACCTTCACCCTCAGCAGATCCCGGTCCGCGATTCTTTTCTGGAGCGCAACCCGGAGCGGGACCGAATGGTAATCTCCAGTGACACGGAAATATTTTTGGGCGCCGCCGACAACGCCGTCATTGACATCCATGATGCTGACGTGTATCCTGCCCGACCGGCCCTTCATGCCTTCGAGCGGGACCTCAATGTTCAGAACATCCGTCTCCGGTTGTGAATCGACGCCTGATACGATGCTGAACAGCGCCACCGCGCATATGACAAGCAACATTTTCTTCATCCTGGCCTCCTTCTGAAGTAAGATACAAGAACATTCATCAAATATTCCCAGGCCTGCGGCGGGTTCTCTTCTCATGACCCGATGCAGCGGCGCGCCTGCGCAGCAGGTACTCGGTACCTGCTGTCAACTCATCTTCAATTTCGAGGTTTGACCTAGGTGCTATTTCAGGGTACTGATATGCTTCATCAGCTGCGCTTTGTGCCGCGCGGCCGTATTCCGCTTGATGATGTTATCCTGAACCGCCTTGTCGAGCATGGACTGAATTCCGGAGTACGCTTTCATGGCCGATGTCTTCGTGGTCAATTTCCTGAGCGCCTTGATGGAATCTTTCAGTTTCCTCTTCTTGGCTCGATTGACGACCCGCTGTCTGGTTGACTTCCGGATGTTCTTCAGAACACTTATCGATCTCTTCATGCACTATTATACTGAAAATCCATCACCTGTCAAGCGGCATCGAAATCTGCCACTTGCCCTTAGCGCATTCAAGAATGGCACCGGATCCGGCGATCAGTTGATCAGATCCTTATACATCTGGAGTTTGCGCAAGCGCGTGGGGTGGCGCAGCTTTTTCAGGGCCTTGGCTTCGATCTGCCGGACCCTTTCCCGCGTAATGTTGAACATTCTCCCCACTTCCTCGAGCGTTCTCTGTACGCCGTCGTTCAAGCCGAAACGCAGGCGGATAATCTTCTCCTCCCGCTTCGGCAGGTCGCGCAGGACATCGTCGAACCGGTCTTTGAGGATCGATATCGCCGCCCGGCGCGAAGGCGAATCACCCATCGGGTCGCTAATAAAATCGCCGACAAAACTCGATTCCTCGTCATCGATGGGCTTGTCCAGCGAGATCGGTATCAGCGAGATATTGTGAGCCATTCTTACTTTGTCGGTCGGAATGCCCAGGCGGTCTGCGATCTCTTCGACCGTCGGTTCCCGGCCGAGATCCTGCATCATATCACGCTGCGCGCGGGCGACCTTATTCATCGTATCAAGGATGTGAGCGGGCACGCGGACCGTACGCGCCTGATCGCCGATCGCGCGCGTGATCGCCTGCCTTATCCACCACGTAGCGTAGGTCGAGAACTTGTAGCCCTTGCGGTGATCGAATTTCTCAACCGCCTTAATCAATCCATTGTTGCCCTCGCCGACGAGGTCGGCGAATTCGAGCCCCCGGTTAACGTACTTCTTCGCGATCGAGATCACCAACCGCATGTTACCTTCGATCATGCGCTGACGCGCGCGGTTGATCAGATCCTCCCAGGCATTCACTCTATGCGCCGTTCCATAGAGACTACCGTGGTCGTTCCCCAATGCCGCGGTCAGCATTTTCTTCTCCCTCCTGCACATATGTATCTCCTCGGGATTCCGCAGCCGGGGCAACGTCCGCTCGACTTTCTCCAGGCGCGCGACATTATTCCTGAATTCCTGGATCGCCGCGTTGATCACCGCGTGCTGGAGCGACAGGACATTGATCTTGCGCAATATTCTTTCTTCCTTTTCAAAGATGCGCCACCCGATGGTCTTTGACTTGTCGTGCCGCGTCTTCTTGTAGTAGTGGAGCAGTGAATTGTAATCCTTCTCAACTGATTTGACCCGCCGGATGAATCGCTGGCGCTCAGCCCAGAACGCCCGTTTGTCCATCATTGCCTCGATCTCGACCCTCGATATCTGGTCAAGGCTGCGATGGAAATGCTCTACCTGCTTGCAGACCTCGATCAATTTGTTGATCGCACACGGAAAGGGCAGGAATTGCCTCTCGATCATGCGGTATCCGGTCTCGATCTTCACCGCAAGTTCGTATTCTTCTTCCTTGGTCAACAGGTCATACTTGGCGAGTTCCTTGAAATACGCCCGGATCGGCTCTTCGGGCCGGAGCGTTGTCTTGGGACGGCGCTTGCCGACCCGGTCCTTACCTTCCTGCACTATCGTGATGCCGTAGTTCGACAGCGTATCAAGGATTTTGTCGATGTCTTTGTCCGTGGCTCCTTCCGGTACCAGCCTATCGACCTCGCCCAGGGAAATGCTCCCTTCAAATTTGGCTTTTTCGATTATCTTCTTCGAGTCCTTCGTTTGTAACAAATCTTTCTTCAATTTCATAATCTCCTTCTTCACCGACGATTTCCTGCCTGGCAGTGTATGGGCCAGTTCGCCGACCGGTTACGGTTCACTATCGACCGCCTTTTCAACGTTAATGTTCAATAGTTGCCGCTTCAGCGCCGCCAATTCCCGGTCAAACTCCTTGCGCGCCGCCTCATCTCCCCGTTTGATGGCAGCGTTCCTTCTCTCCATCAGCCTTTTCTCCTGGACCCGGCCCTTATACGTCCTGATTGCCTGCGAGATGCTGTCCTGGGATACGGGCTCATCGCGCATTATCGCGGACAGCAGCTTCTCCCTCAGGCCTTCATCAACCGCCTCGGAGAGGTCGGCAATGTCAAAATCATCTTCCTTCAATAATTTCTTGTACAATCTATTAATGCTCTCTTCACTGAAATCATCGGGCTGCAGTACTTCCCTGACCAGCGGAAAATATTCGTAACCATTCAAGATCATCGCCATCATCCTCTCTTCCTGAGAGATCTTTGGCTTCTGGACAGCCCTGGCCGGCGCCTCGCTCTTGGCACTGACCACGCTGATCTCGTTCTGTATCGTCTCGACCGGAATTTCGAAGACATGGGCCGCATATTTAAGATAGCGGTCATAGCGTATCGGGTCCCTGATACGGCCGATGATCTGGATCAGATCCTTGATCAAGGTTATTTCCTGCGCGACCGTGTCGACCTTGACCGCATTTCGGTAAAAATGGAAGAAATCGGAAGCCTGCGCCAGTAAATCGTGGAGCGCCTGGGCGCCTTGCTCGTTGATGAAGCTGTCCGGATCTGCGTTCTCGGGCAACACGGCAACGTACACGTCGACCTGCGCGTCGATGAGCAGACCGATCGCCCGCAAGGCGGCCCGCATACCCGAGAGGTCGCCGTCAAAAAGGATCATCGCTTTGCGCGCGAAGCGCGAGAGCAGCACGGCTTGCTGCTCGGTCAGGGAGGTGCCCAGAGGCGCGCAGATATTGTCGAACCCGTGCTGATAGATGCTCAGCAGGTCAAAATAGCCCTCGACCAGGATCACCTCGCCTTTGGCGCGTATGCGTTCCTTCGACTGGTACAACCCGTACAGGACTTCGCCTTTTCGAAATATCGGAGTCTCGGGTGAGTTCAGGTACTTGGGCTGCATATGGTCATCGATGCTGCGTCCGCCAAAACCGACGATCCGGCCGGAGAGGTTGAAGATCGGGAACATGAGACGGTCCCGGAATAGCTCCCGGTTCGCTGAGACGAGACCCGCCTGCTGGAGGCGCTCAACCGGCATGCCTTTTTGACGCATGAAAGTAACGAGCCCGCCCGATGACGGTGCATATCCGAGTCGGAAATCCTTTATGTCTGCGGGCCGAATATTACGCCGCGCAAGGTATTCCTGACCCCTTCGTCCGATCTCCCGGTCCAGGCACTGGGCAAAGAACTGACACGCGAATTCATTCGCCTCGTAGAGTTCCTTGTGCCTCAAGCCCTTGGTCGTGTCGATCTCAATGCCGAGACTCTTTGCCAGGCGCTTGATCGCATCCGGGAAATCGAGTTTCTCGTATTCCATAAGAAAGTTAATGGCGTTGCCGCCTTTCTTGCAGCCGAAGCAGTAGTATATGTTCTTTTCCGGATTCACGTAGAACGAGGGGTTCTTCTCTGCGTGAAAAGGACACAACCCGCGGAAATTCCTGCCCATCTTCTTCAGCTGGACGTATTTCCCGATGACATCAACGATATCGGTCTGACGCTTTATCTCTTCGATCTTCTCTTGCTCGATCAATCAGGAATCCTTGTTCTCCTTCTGGATCGACTCGATGTCGGTCGGTTCAACCCAGTAGTAGATGTTCTCAAGACTCACTTTGTATCTGCCCTGCCGCTCGGCGATCACCTGGCCGATCCTCCTGAGATCGCGCAGCCGCACGAGTTCGCCGACGCCGGGGTGGTACGGCGCGCCCCGCGTTTCACCGGCCATAGCACCCTCAAAGAAATCGCGCACCTTGCGAACGGTCGCCGGCTTCGGTCCCTCTTTCTTAAGGGTCTTGATGAGCCGCTCGATCTCCCTCTTTGCCTTTGTCATCTCACCCCGGTACCGGACGCGCAGCGCATCGAACTCCTGTTTCTTCTTCGCATTAAAACACGCGAGCTTCTGCTCGTACTCCTCGACCAGCGTGGCAAGTTTCTCACGCTCTTCCGCCACTGTCTTCAATTCTTTAGACAGGTCTTCGAAAAGCCGGTTAACGGACATCTTCTCCTCGTCGAGATAGGACATGGCTTTATCCAGCACGCCTTGCCTGATCCCGAGCGTGCGCGCCAGGCTGATCGCGTTGCTGGGCTGGGGCACGCCGAGGATCAACCGATAGGTTGGCCGGTCCGTGTATTCCATGCCGGCGTTGATCATATCGGCCCGGTCGCTGGCAAAGATCTTCAAATTCTCATTGTGCGTCGTGGCCAGAACCACGCTGCCGTCTTTGCTCAACTCATCAAGGATCGCCGAGGCGAGAGCCGAGCCTTCTTCAACCGAGGTCTGACTCATCAACTCGTCCAGCAGGATCAAGGAATTCGAGTTGCCCTCAAGCGCGGTCTTGACCTGTTTGACGTGCGCTGCGAACGTGGACAACTGTGACTCGATGCTCTGTTCATCGCCGATGTCCGCGTACACACTGTCAAAGAACGGCATGGAACTGCCTTCATCGGCCGGTATGAACAGTCCGCACTTTGCCATCAATGCGGCCAGACCCACGGTCTTCAATACTACGGTCTTGCCGCCCGCATTCGGGCCCGAGATCAGGAGCACGCGCTTGCCTGAATTCAATTGAAGATTGAGTGGCACGACCCGGTCATTGATGTGCCTGAGCACGGGGTGGAAAGCGTTGACCATGCAGAGTCTCGGACTGAAGATCGGACGGTTTGCTCTCATCTCGTTCGCGAACCGGACCTTGGCAAACAGCAGGTCGAGACCCACGGCAAGCGCAGTATCATCTTCGATCGCATCGAGGTCATTCCGGATCAGACCGGTCAGTGCCCGTAAAATCGCATCGATCTCGGCCCGCTCGTTCTCCTCCAGTTCAACAAGCTGTGCGGTTTCTTCCGCGACCGCGATCGGTTCAATGAACACGGTCTCGCCGGAATTCGAAAAAGAATGGATGATACCATTGATCTGCTTCTTGAAATTGCTCTTGACCGGCAGCACGAAATGACCCCCCCGTTCGACCACATTGAGGTCGGTGAACATGGACGGATTATCCTTGAGCATCGTGTCGAGCAGCTCCTGGAGCCGGCCGTGAATCCTTTTCTTGCGGCCGCGGATCTGCGCCAGTCTCGGGCTCGCGTCGTCCCGTATCGTACCGCTGTCGCTTATCCGTCGATCGATCTCCTGGACAAGGAGCCGATGGTCGTGCAGCGGAGCAAAAAAATCCCGCAACCGGCTGTCCCTGAACTGCGCCTTCAGGCGCCTCACCGAATCGAGGAACTTCCGAATAAGTATCAGCTCTTCGAGGCGGATGAGAAACGTACGGTTGACCAGCGACCGCAGGTACCCGGGTTCAAAAGGTACGAAGAAATCGGTCGATTCTCCGGCGCGCCGGATCGTTTCAATCTTCTCAAGCTCGGATTCAACCGCGGATTGCCTCGTGAGCAGGCATAGATTCTTTGCCCGGTTCTTGGCAGGCTCGGTGTTGCAGAAATCGGAAAGTGATTTTAGGATCTTTGGAAGTTCTAAAACTTCCTCAGCGTGGGTCCTCGCTATATCTCCTCCCGCTGCCGCTTCCATTCTTTCTTGCGTGCCGCGATCAGCCGTCTCTTGCGCCTTTCGCTTGGTTTTTCATATATTTCATGCCGCTTGACGTCTCTCAGAATACCGGCCCTTTCGACTGACTTGCGGAAACGGCGTAAGGCATTATCAAAGGATTCACCTTCATAAACTGTTACTTTTGTCATTAAATTGGCACCTCCCTTCAGAAAAAATCACGTTTTTCTATTTTTAATTATATTGAAAAATCGTGATTTGTCAAGGGGTCAAATTGAAAAATGTCGATATTTAGTGAATTTGCAGTTATGTGGCCGGGGGCGCCTCTGCGCCTTGGGCCGGTGCCGAGGTGACGATCGCCACCCCATGCGAGGTTCCCAGCCGGCTGGCGCCGGCCGCGATGAAATCGCATGCCTGTTCATAGGTCCTGATGCCGCCCGAAGCCTTCACGCCGAAATCGTTGCCGACAACCGAACGGAGCAACTTGACATCCTCGACCGTCGCCCCGTGGCTGGAGAATCCGGTCGATGTCTTGACAAAATGGGCGCCGCTTTCCCTGACGATCTTTGCGGCGGCAACCTTCTCCTCGTGGTCGAGCAGGCATGTTTCAATGATCACCTTGAGGACCCGGCCGGCGCACGCCTCGCGAATCTGTCTGATCTCTCGCGCCACATATTCGAAATCCTTGTCTTTGAACCGGCCAATGTTCATGACCATGTCGACCTCATCACATCCCGTCGCGACCAGATCCCCGGCCGCGTATGCTTTTGCTTTCGTGCTGGACGCACCCAATGGAAATCCTACGACGCTGCACACCATGATGCCTCTGGGCAGGTTGGCGATCGCGGTTTCTACCCAGCACGGATTGACGACCGCGGCGAAGAAATTGTGCGCGGCAACTTCTTTCAGGAACCGCTCGATATCGCCCGCCGTTGCCTCGGGCTTGAGGATCGTCTGGTCGATGAACTTGCTGATGGTATCCATACGCTAATAGTACCGCGCACGAACCGAAAGTCAAGATACCCGATACACCCTGATACTTGATTCTGGATACTTGATGCTAGATGCCGGATACCCCTCGACGTTCCGTTCTTCCCCTTGCGACAGTTACCGTCGCTACGCTCCCCTCCGCTTCGGGACCTACGGCGGAACACTGAATTTCGTTTGCAGATCAGAGATTTGCACAAAACTCGTGCTGGATGCTTGATACCAGAAGGAACTCGGGCTACACATATGGGTGAGGGTTTAGTGTATTTTCTGTCATCAGTCAAATCTCTACATTCTACATCAACCTCCTTACTCTGGCTTCAAGCTCATCATATCGTTTCACGGGTTCGATAAGCAAGTGCAACGCTTTGGCGATATTGGATACAGAATGATACTATCTTTACTGCAATTTTACAATCTTCTTGGCTATACCCTCGCCAGGCGATTCTAATCGTACAAAATAGACACCAGGCGCAACTGCTCGGCCCTGCGCATTATCACCATGCCACAAAAAGACCGATTCACGATCCACGATACCGGATTCATGATACAAAGACTTGACCAACCGGCCGGTAGCGTCATAGATACTTACGGCATGACCGCCTGTCGTGTATCCTGTATCGTGTATCATGCATCGTATTTTCGTCGTGCTCGTGAACGGATTGGGAGAAACCTCAAGCCCTATCGGCTGGACCGCGGCGCCGGGCAATTCGGCGATGCCCACCTGATACTCGTAGATCCTCGTCTGATTATTGCCGGAGATGATGATTTCGGACAAACCATTGCCGTCAATGTCATAGACCCGGACGCACGAACCGTTGCTGTTGCCGGGCAAGGTCTGCCAGACATAGAACGAATCATTACCCGCCGCTTTGATAATGTAAACATTCTGACAAGCCTCAAGCACAATCTCCGGGATGCCATCGCCATCGACATCGCCGACGTCTG
>JACUUY010000242.1 GCA_014859085.1 Caldifarciminota bacterium | reverse complement strand
ACCACTAAATTCTAAACAATACCAAATATCCAATTTCAAAACTCACAGAAGCCGGAAACAGAGGATTTGCTCCTCACGTGTTATTTGTACGCACGGAAAACCACGGAGCGAGAGACGAGAATATAGTGTTTAGATCATTGGTGCTTTGAATTTGATATTTGTTTCGGATTTCGTGTTTAGTATTTCGAATTTGAAGAGTCGTAATGTGTATCGTGAATCATGGATCGGCGTTAGTGGTTGAGTTGTAAGAGGTGGCTGAAGCTTTTCATGCAGTAAAATATTACATCTGAATGGTAATCAAAATCGATACGGGGGATCAACAATTCCACCCAGAACCTGTTCTGCTTGGCAAAGGTGAACAGCCGCTCGATATCCTGGTCGCTCAGTTTCAAAGCAAGCGATCTCAGGTTCCGGCCGATGTCGAGCTCTGCGGCCAGCGCGCTGCGCCACGCCACTTCATAATCGTCGAGCCGGCAGCCAGACCGCAGGTTCTTTTCTATGCAGTCAGCAGCGATCTCGGCGCAGAGCAGTCCGTAATAGATGCCGCCGCCGGTCGTCGTTTTCACCTGACCCGCGGCTTCGCCCACCACGAGGACGCGGTCCTTGCTGCTCCTCTTGACCGGACCGCACGCGATCGGTTTGACCCGGATATCGCAGGCCTGAACAGGCGGAATTTTGCCGACGCGCTTTGCGATCAGATTCCTGAGCCACACCTTTCCTTCTTTCTGCACGATGACACCGATCCTCGATGAACCATTCCGAAAAGGAACGATCCAACCGAAAGACCCGGGCGCGAAATCCTGCCCAATGTGAACCTCGACCCTCGATGGCAGACTCGGCACGCTGAGATCGACCTGCGAGCCGTACAGAAAACCGTCTGGTCGGCCAAAACCGAGCCGGTCATGCAGGCAGTAATCAACGCCGGTAGCAACGACGACGGCCCTGGCATGGTAGACACTGCCACGCGTCTTTACCGAACAATACGACCCGTTGTACTCGATATCGCTTACGCGGTGTCTAAAGAAAGCATCGACTCCGGATTCCACTGCTTTGCGCAGAAGCCTTTGGTCGAATACATCCCGGTCAACGACACAGGCAAAGACTTCATTGGGCTCATATAGGAGTTTCTGGCCCGAAGGCGAGAAGAATACGGCCGAGTCGATCTTCGTGACAACGGATTCGCCTGGCAGGTCAAAGCGATCAAACGCCTTGGTGCCGATCACGCCGGTGCAGAGCACACCGTCACCGACCCCGTCTTTTTTTTCGACAATGCCGACCTTAAAACTTTTTTGTGCGAGGAGGTATGCGGTGTATGAGCCGACCGGTCCCGCACCAACTACTACGATATCGTATCTACGTTTACATTTCATAGCTTATCGAGAAATTATAGCCATCGGGAACAAGATGTCAATAATGTTCAGTCCTGAGTCCTCTTCACTTTCTCCAGAACCTTGAATTGTCATTGCGAGGACTCCGG
>JACUUY010000241.1 GCA_014859085.1 Caldifarciminota bacterium | reverse complement strand
TCTCCTCCTTGGAGGGAATGAGACTGCCATGCTCACTACTTTCGCTCGCAATGGCTTTTGATGCAAGTTGGCTATTTAGATATTGTATTAGACTCTGCTGACACATGTAGTGCACAATCTCGCGAGGCGTGTAATAGACACCATACTGTTTATTGAACTTGCTCTCCGCCCCTTTCTTACCGCTTTTCAACGTTCTTACGTACTCGTCATAGTTATCTGGTCGAATTGCATTGAACTTTTCATAAGCCTTGCCAAGCATTTCTGGATCAATGGCAACTTCCTTATCTAAGGGTTCGTCTTCCTTCACCGTGAAGTTATAGCGGTCGAAGACATCTAGTATGCCACCTCCAATATCACCCTCTTCTGTTCTCTTGTTATTGGAAAACAGAACATTAGGTAATAAAATATCTGTATGCACCCAGTCATAGTTGTTTATGGGATCAAAAAGCCCGCCATTGAGGAACGGAATCTTGCAGTTAAACCGACTATAGTAATCATCGTCATGACTGCGGTTAATCCGCAATGCCTCATAGAAAAGGGGTTCTAATATGTCATTGAAGAAATTGCCATACCCGCAGTGCTTCTCATCAAATAACTCCCGAAGATAGCGCTTTGAACCCGTGCCCCAGTCAGCATCACGACCAACACCAAACCAACCCTTTTTCTGCAAGAAATACAGGAAAACTATCTGCCCCAGCAATTTCTTGGCGAAGTTTACAGTATCTACCCCCTTCGATTCGAAATCATTCTGTACCTTCGAATCACTTTTCAATAACCCGTCTAGTGCTGCCTTTGTCCAGATGAACAGATCCCTGTATTTCTCAAAGAATTCCATGCTAACTTTCTCAACATTGAACGCCTCTTCAAGTTCCGCAAGCGTCGGGCATGTCGTGTCCTCAACCAACAGCGGAATCAACTTACTCTGCGCGGTATGACTGGCCTCGTTCTTTCCCACAAGAAACGACCATCTGCGTGCCGGCGTGTATTCCTCGACCGCCTTCATGCGACCATGACTATCTTTCCCGAAACGGTAGTCTAATTTGATAAGCGAGAAACGCCAGTCAACTTCGGATGGCGCAACACACGCCACAAGAGCCGCGTCCTTACGAACATCGCTACCATACTTGCCAGCAAGGTAGCCGGCGATGAAATTCCGCTGCGTGGTTCGCGCGCGCTCAATAGAAGTCTCTTTTTTCAGGTTCACGATGAGAATATCGATTCTTTGGCCATCTGCGACAAACTTGCCAATTCGCTCGTAAACGCTGATATAATCACGAAACGCTTCTGGCATGTAAGCGCCATGGTAGGTGAAGGCTGAATCTTCGATCCGGTTGAGCAAGTTCATGATGAATGTCTTGAACCGTTCTTTGTCAAAGGGATTTTCAAATGTAGTCTTGACGAGATCCTGTGCTTGTGCCTTGTCCATAGTTAGCTCTCCACCAAGAACAGCGATAATATCACTTCTCGTTTGCCAAACACAGTAC
>JACUUY010000009.1 GCA_014859085.1 Caldifarciminota bacterium | reverse complement strand
AATGCCTAAATCCGCCTGCGGCGGACCAAAATACCTAAATTCCTAAAAATCTTTCTTAACAAAAGCGAATACAGGCAACTTCCCATGGTCCGCGCCAATGCCTAAATCCGCCTGCGGCGGACCAAAATACCTAAATTCCTAAAAATCTTTCTTAACAAAAGCGAATACAGGCAACTTCCCATGGTCCGCGCCAATGCCTAAATCCGCCTGCGGCGGAAAAAAATACCTAAATTCCTAAAAATCTTTCTTAACAAAAGCGAATACAGGCAACTTCCCATGGTCCGCGCCAATGCCTAAATCCGCCTGCGGCGGAAAAAAATACCTAAATTCATTTGAGACACTTGAAGATGATCGTCGAAAGAATCTTGGTCAGTTCTAAACTCTCATCCAAATGCGGCCGAAGAATATCAAGATCAACCAATTTCCTTGATGTTATCACACGGAGCCAGTAGCGCGTTTCTTTCACTTCTTTGAATGCAACATCAACGCGGTACACAAAATCATTGAGCGTCAAGGAGCCGTCTGCCTCTTCGATATTTGCGCCGACAGAGGTTCCGGACTTGCATAACTGACGTCTCACAACACGAGCTTCATCAGAATTCGGGAGCAGCGCTGCCAATTCAAGTATGGATATGGCGAAGTCGAAGGTTCTCGCTTTGAGTTCATCGCTTATACTGTACTTCTTCTTGAGTTTCGTTCCCATCTTTTTTTTAGATTTAGGTATTTAGGTATTTTGGCATTTAGGCATTTGTAAATATATGCACGACGGATGATGCTCCAGACCCGCCCATGTTCTGCGTCAATCCGATGCGGGCGTTCTTCACCTGTCTCTTGCCGGCCGTGCCGCGCAATTGCTCGACGACCTCGACGACCTGGGCGATACCGGTTGCGCCGACCGGGTGTCCCTTCGACTTGAGGCCACCCGATGTGTTCACGGGTATCTTCCCGGCCAGGGCGGTGTGCCCCTGTTCGGTGAACGGCCCGCCCTTGCCCCTCTCAGCGAAGCCCAGTTCCTCGATGATACAGATCTCGGCAATCGAGAAACAGTCGTGCACCTCGGCGAAATTAATGTCGGCGGGCTTGACACCGGCCATCTTATACGCCGCTTCGGCCGACCGGTTGACCGCTTCGAGCCGCGTGACATCCGCGCGCGCGTGCAGCGCAAGCGTGTCGGTTGCCGCGCCTGTGCCGATCACCCGGATCGCCGGTCTATCTGAATTCCGCGCGAGATCCATGGATGCCAGTATCACGCAGGCCGCGCCGTCCGAGACCGGCGAGCTGTCGAGAACGGTCAGGGGATCGGCGACCATCGTCGCGTTGATGACCTGTTCGACCGTGACCTGGCCCGGGAATTGCGCGTTGGGATTGAGCGCGCCGTTGCGGTGATTCTTGACCGCCACCATGGCGAGCTGCTCCCTCGTCGTCCCGTACTTGTGCATGTGCGCCCGAGCGATCATCGCGTACAACCCGGGGAACGTCACGCCATGGTACACTTCATACTCCTGATCCGAGGCCGTGGCCAGCGCGTATGTTACGTCTGCTCCGTCGGTCATCTTTTCGACGCCGCCGACGAGGACGATATCGCTGTATCCGGAGGCAACCTCGAAGAACCCGAGACGCAGCGCCATGCCGCCCGAACAGCAGGCCGACTCGACCCTCACCGCCGGGATATGCGGTATGCCGAGATAGTCGGCCATGAGCGCGCCGACGTGTTCCTGCCCGACGAAGAGCCCGGGCGTCATGGAACCGACATACATGGATGCGACGCGATCCACCTTCGCGTCGTCGATCGCCTTGACCGCCGCTTCAACAAAAATGTCCCTCAAAGATTTTTCCCACAACTCGCCGAACTTAGTCATACCGCAACCGATTACGGCAACGTCACGCATATTAACCCCCTTCACAGGTAAATCCCAAATTCCAAATCCTAAATCCTAAACAAATCCCAAATCCAAAATTCCAATGATACAAACCGTCTTCAGGGTTCAGTGTATTCTGTGTCATTGTTAGATTCAGTGCATTCAGTGTTACTCGTTCATGATGATCTTGCCCCGGAACTTGGCGTACTGACCGTAGTCGAGGTAGATGCGGTCTTTTTCCAGCATATCCCTCACCTTTTCGGCCTTGTCCCGCACCTCTTCGATGCGCTCGGTCACCTTGAAGATAAACGCATCGCTGCCGGCGCCCGAACCGAAAGACACGAGGAGGATCATATCGCCGGCCCTGGCAATATCCAGGGTCGCCGAGAAGCCGGTCGGCGAAGACCCCGAATATGTGTTACCCATCAGGGGCACGACCCAGCCCGGGTCCAGCTGCTCTTGCTTGAAGCCGAGTATCTTGCCCGCGGTCAAAGGGAACTTTCCGTTCGGCATGTGGAATATCGCATAGGCGAAATCCGATGCCTGCAGTCCGCTCTTCTTCAATATACCCTGCGCGGCGGCAATGATGTGTTTGAAATACGCGGGTTCACCCGTGAACCTGCCGCCGTGCATCGGATATACAGCACCCTCGCGGCGCCAGAAATCAGGCGTGTCGGTCGTGTACGAGTAGGTGTGCAATAGCTCAGCAACCACACCATCACGGCCGAATATGAACGCCGAACCGCCGGCCGATGCGGAGAACTCCAGGGCGTCGCCGGGCGCACCCTGCGATGTGTCCGCGCCGATTGCCATCGCGTACTTCACCTGGTCGGCCTTGACCAGACTGTAGGCCACAAACATCGCCTCAGTGCCGGCCTTGCATGCAAACTCGTAATCGGCGATGTGGACCTCGGGCACCACACCCAAGGCCTCGGCAACGACCGTGCCCGACGGTTTGACCGCATAAGGGTGGGATTCGGACCCGATGTAAAGGGCGCCGATCTCTGTCGGGTCGATCTGCGCGCGTTTCAGCGCATTGCGGCCGGCCTCGACCGAGATCGTTATCGTGTCCTCGTCCATACCGGGAACCGTTTTCTCCTTAAGCAGGAGTCCGCGCCGCACCGATTCTGCATCGCGGCCCCACTGTTTGGCGATCTCTTCGACCTTGATCCTGTACCTCGGCACATAAGAACCATATCCGACAATCCCGACCATTGAACCTCCTTCCTAGAACAAATGCCCAAACCCGCCTACGGCGGACCAAAATGCCTAAATGCCTAAATCGTACAACCTCGTGAGACAAATGCCTAAACCCGCCTGCGCAAGCTAAAATGTCTGAAAAACCTGAGACCATTTTCTTATTTCCATTTAGGTATTTAGGATTTTAGGAATTTAGGCATTTCTCCATTAATCCATTTAGGTATTTAGGAATTTTGGATTTTAGGCATTTATGCTTTGTCAAGTGCTTGTTCCAGATCCGCGATCATGTCATCCGGGTGTTCGGCTCCGATGCACAAACGCACCAGGTCCGCGGGGATGTTCGCCATGTCGCGCAGGTCCTCGCCCATCTGCTGGTGGGTGGATATTGCCGGTATCGTCGCAACCGATTTGATGCGCCCCAGATCAGTCGCCCGCCAGATGCGTTTGAGGTTGTCGAAGAATTTCCGCGCGGCAGTGACTCCACCCTTGAACTGAAACGACATAAGATGGCCGTACCGGTTAACGGCTTTTCGGTAATGCTCGTCATGCTCGGCATCGACCAGCCACAGGTACTTGCTCGCCACCTCATACAGGGGATGATTCTCAAGACCGAGGTAATTCACCTGTGAGATCTTGGCGTGCCCATTGAGGAACCGGGCGACTTTCATGGCATTCTGACTCAGAACATCAACCTTGGAACGCAGGGTTCGTATGTCGTTCAGGGTGAGAATGGCCTGGAATGGAGAAAGACACCACCCTATATCCCGGTTGGGCAGGAGTTTTATGTAGGCCGCGAAGTCTTCCTTCATTGGCTCGCTATCGATATTCGATACGATATTCCGGCGCGCTATCACCGCTCCGGCCATGCCGAATCCGCTTGCGGTCAATGTTTTCGTCACCGAGTGGATAACGATGTCCGCGCCGAGTTGGATCGGACGAAGCAGTGCCGGCGTCGCGATCGTTGCATCGAAGATCGCCGGAATTCCGTTCTCGTGCGCCAGGTCGATCACCTTCTTGAGATCGAAAAACATCAGGCCGGGGTTCGAGGGTAATTCACCGAACAGAAAACGAGTGTCGCCGTCGATCCTTGAAGCCCACTCATCTATGTTGTCTGGTTCCACCACCCAGCGGCACTCAATGCCGCGTTCTTGCATCTTACGGATGCTGAACTGCTGGAATGTCCCGCCGTAGATCTGGGCGTTCGAAACAAAATTGATCTTCTCGTCCGACCTTGTGCCTCTCTTCACCAGAAAGGGATCGGTGGCACTGGCGATCGCCGCCATGCCCGATGAAGTAGCACAGCACCCGGTCTCGCCATCGAAACCATAGCCCTCGAGCAGGGCCAGCGTATCTTCAAGATAGCCGATCGACGGATTGTGTATCCGGCTGTAGGTCCAGGACGGTATCAGGTAAGCCAGCGCCGCTTCCATTTCATCGCTGTCGCGAAACGCCTGCGATGAACTCATATATATCGGTTCGATGATCGAGCCCTGGTTGTTTTCGATCGCCTCCTTTACCGAATACGCGCCGTGCACCGCGATCGTATCGAATTTCCATTTCCTGACCTCGTTCTTGATGTACCGACTGCGCTCGGCGAGATGCTTGCGTGCCTCGTCCACATACTTCTGGACGCCATTATTCATCTTGTCCTCCGCGTTTTGAAATAATATCGATCATCACCGCAAGGATATTATATTCTGTCCAGCGCTTGGTTTAGATCCGCAATGATATCATCAACGTGCTCGAGGCCGGCTGATAGACGAACGAACCCCGGTTTGATGCCGCATTCGAGCAGCTCTTTCTCGCTGTATCCGGAATGCGTCATGGAACCAGGGTGTTCGATGAGCGTATCGACGTCGCCCAGGCTCACCGCCAGCGTGCATAACTTGACTGAATTCATCATTAGTTTACCTGCCTCCTTGCCGCCCTTCACATCGAATCCGATCATCCCGCCGAAGTCGCGCATCTGGTGGCACGCAATGTCATGTCCGGGATGCGACTCCAATCCAGGATAATAGACCTTTTCGACTTTTTCGTGACGGTCAAGATAGTCCGCTATCTTCCGGGCATTCGCGCAATGCCTTTCCATGCGCACGGCCAGCGTCTTCAGTCCTCTCAAAATAAGCCAGGCATTGAATGGCGAGATCGAAGCACCGACATCCTTGGCGTATTTCCATAATCCCTGGATGAAATCCTTCCGGCCCACGGCAACACCCCCAATAATGTCTCCATGGCCGCCGAAGTATTTTGTGGCTGAATGAACGACGATATCGGCGCCGTGCTCGATCGGCCGCTGCAGGCACGGCGTGGCAAACGTGTTATCAACGCACAGCGGTACACCCCTACTCCGCGTTTGCTCCGCGCGCGCGGCAATATCGATGATCTTCAGTGTCGGGTTGGCCGGGGTCTCAATGAAAGCAAGTTTCGTGCGCTCGTTGATTGCACCGGCGAACCGCTCCGGATCGGTCGCATCGACAAATATCACTTCGATGCCGAGCCGTGGTAATACGTTCCTGAAGAGCGTGTACGTACCTCCGTATATCGTATCATCCGAGACCACGTTTTCGCCCGCCCTCACAGTAGCCACAACCACATTGAATATCGACGCAAGTCCAGAGGCGAAGATCAAACCCGCTTCAGCCGACTCCAGAAGAGCGATCTTCGCGGCAAGAAGCTCGATCGTCGGGTTGCTGATGCGCGTGTAGATATGTCCTGCTTCTTCTCCCTTGAACAACCGCGCACCGTGGTCGGCATCGCGGAAGGCAAAAGTTGACGTCTGGTAGATCGGCGGAGCCAGCGCTCCGGTCCACTTGTCTGGATGTTGCCCACCGTGCACAACATCGGTCTCAATATGCATCGTTCCTCCTCGGGTTATTCCGGCTTCCTGGCACAGTTCGATCAATACTCCGCCGGTTGATGATGGATGAACGAACGCAATGCTCGAACCATGTGCCCCCTTCCTCGGAACATCATCGATCATCTGCAAACCCCTGTTCTTCAGCGCCCTTATCGTTTGGTTAATATCCGGGACTTCGAAGCTCAGGTGGTGCAGGCCTTCGCCGCGCTTCGCGATGAACTTCGCGATCGGGCTGTCAGCGGTAAGGGGTTCGAGCAGTTCGATCGTGACCGCGCCCGCCTCGAGCATTGCAAGACGCACCTTCTGCTCAGCAAGATCCTCAACACTCCTGATGCGCAGACCAAGCACACCATGCCAGAGCCGCAGCTGCTCTTCGATGCTCCGTACGGCAATGCCGATATGGTTCAAGTTCATGATCCGAAGTCAGTTCTCGAACGATCAGATGAGTTTTCTTTTCTTCGCGGCCGCCTCGAGCTCGGCGCGGAAATTGGGGTGGGCGATCTTGATCAAGGCCTTGGCCCTCTCTTTTAGATTCTTGCCGTGCAGGTAGGCTATACCGTACTCGGTCACCACGTAATGAACATCGGCCCGCGTCGTGACGACACCGGCCCCGACCTGGAGCGTCGGCACGATCTTCGACACGGTATCGTTCTTAGCTGACGAGGGCAGCGCGATGATCGGTTTGCCCCCTTTCGACTGAGCGGCACCGCGGATGAAATCGACCTGGCCGCCGAAACCCGAGTAGATCCTTGTGCCGATTGAATCGGAGCAGACCTGTCCGGTAAGATCGACCTCGATCGCCGAGTTGATCGCGATCATCTTCTCATTCTGCCCGACGACGAACGGATGATTCGTGTAACCGACCGGATGCGTTTCGAAGAACGGATTATTGTCGACGAAATCGTAGAGCGCGGCCGTACCGAAATAGAAAGTGGCGATAACCTTACCCGGATGGAGGGTCTTCTTGCGGCCGGTGATCACTCCTGCGTTTATCGCCTCGACGATGCCATCAGAAACCATCTCGGTGTGAATGCCCAGGTCGCGTTTGCCGGACATCGCCTTGAGGGCGGCATTGGGGATCCCGCCTATACCCAGCTGCAGCGTGCATCCGTCATCAACGAGCCCCGCTATGTAACCGCCGATCTTGTTCTCGACTTCAGTGAAGGGCGGTATGTTCAATTCGGGCAACTCGTCTGAGACCTCGGCGAGCTTTGCGAAACGGGAAATGTGGAGGAAGGTATCACCGAGGGTTCTCGGCATGCGGTCATTGACCTGAGCGATGACCATTTTCGCCGTTTCCGCCGCGGCCTTGGATGCGAGACATTCAACGCCGAGGCTGACAAATCCGAATTCATCCGGCGGCGATACATGCAGGAACGCAATGTCCAGCGGCAGCAGATCGTGGTAGAAGAGCTGCGGTATCTCATATAGAAAGACCGGCGTGTAATCGGCCCGGCCATCATTGATCGCGGCCCGGTCAGCCGGACCGACAAAAAGCGAGTTATGCCTGAAATGCCCTTCCATACCCGGCCGGGACAGGGGGTCATCACCCATCAACAGGACGTGCGTGATCTCGACATCCTTCAATTCATCCTTCCTGTGGGAAAGACCCTCGGTCAGCCGGAACGGGGTTGCGGCATTGCCGCTGATGTAAACGCGGTTGTTGCTTTTGACGACCGAAACGGCCTCTTCGATCGAGCAAAGCTTCTTCTTATAGTCATCAAACCAACTCATGGCAAGAACTCCTTTTTGATCTCTCCATTTTCCGCATAAACGCCGCTCGCAACGACATGATTTTCGCGCAGCGTGAATTCGAATCCTGACTCGGTCATCATTTTCAAGTAGGGGAAGATGCTCGATGTAAGCGCGTGGCTCGCGGTCCGGGCCACCAGGGTCGTCGCATTGGGCATGCAGAAGTGTATCACGTCATCGACCGTGTATATGAACTTGCCGCTGGGCGAGACCTTCGACGTCTCGAAACAACCGCCCTGGTCAATGGAAAAATCGATGATCACCGACCCCTTGTGCATCGTCTTTACCATTTCCTGCGTGACAAGCACCGGCGCCCGCTTGCCGCGGACCAATACCGCTCCGATCACGACATCGGCGAACTGAACAAGCTTCTCGATATTGTATCTCGTGGCGAACATCGTCGTTATTTTCAGATTCACCGCCTGGCAGGCGAGGTTTTCGAGCTTGTCGCGTTCCACGTCGAGGACATAGACGTTGGCGCCGACACCCGCAAACGTCTTGGCCGCGTTGCAACCGAGCGTGCCGCCGCCAAGAATAACAACCTCGGCCGGCGGTATGCCGGGCACGCCGCTGAGCAGAATGCCGCGTCCGCCGTTCGGCGATTCCAGCAGCCGGCCCGCGATCTGAACCGCGAGCCTTCCCGCCATTTCGCTGAACGGTACGACGATCGGCAGACGACCGTCAATGTCCTGCATGATCTCGTAGCCGATCAGCGTCATCTTTTTGTCGGCGATCAGATTAAGGAATTCCTTGCGCACCGTAACGAGATGGATGAACCCCATTATCGTCTGTCCTTCGCGGATCATGGAATATTCATCCTGCTGCGGCTTCCTGACCTTAAGCACGACATCGGCCCGGCGGTACGCCTCTTCTTTCGAGAAAACAACCGTGGCTCCCGCCTTTTCGTAATCGGCGTCGAGAAACCCTGCGCCTTCGCCCGCCTTGCTCTCAACAAAGACCTTGGCGCCGCACAGGACCAGTTCCTGGGCGCCTTGCGGGGTGAGTCCGACTCTGTATTCCTCGGTTTCTTTGAACGGAGGAATTTCCTTAGGGACACCGAAGTTCATCTATCCTCCTTTTTTCTCCGGAACGATTCAAAACCTTGCAGATTTCGCACGCCTCCAGGAATAATCACAGAAATGATCTCTCCCGGTAAATTCCGTATACATCTCTCAAGATATCCGATATTTCACCCACGGTGGCATACGCACGGACACAATCGAGGACCGGTACCATCAGATTCCAGCCTGAGATCGCTGATTCCCTGAGACGGGCGAGAGACTGCTCAACCAGCCGGCGGTCCCTCTTTCGCTTCACGGCCGCGGTCCTCGCCGCCTGCTTTTCAAGTAGTCGCGGTGCGATCTTTACCGGGGTGTAACCGGCGAGCACCGCCGCCTCTTCACCGAATTTGTTGACGCCGATCACCTTCCTTGTGCCGCTCTCGAGGGCTTTCTGATATTCGTATGCGCTGTTATGTATCTCTTTCTGGAAGTACCCTTTGGCAATTGCATTGACCGAACCGCCCATCCCGTCGACCTCGGCCAGACACCTGTTCACCCCGGCTTCCAGGTCGTGCGTAAGCCGCTCAAGGTAGTATGAACCGCCCAGCGGATCAATGACCTCGCTCACCTGTGTCTCGTACGCCATGATCTGTTGCGTGCGCAGCGCCAGGCGCACCGCGTCCTCGGCCGGCAGCGACAGGGCTTCATCGAACGAATTCGTATGCAGGCTCTGCGTGCCGCCCAGAACGGCCGCCAGCGCCTGTAACGCCACGCGGACCGTATTGTTCTGCGGTTCCTGCGCGGTCAGCGTTGACCCCGCGGTCTGCGTATGGAACCTGAGCACCCAGGACCGGGCGTCCTGTGCCTTGAACCGCTTGCGCATGATCTTTGCCCAGATCCTCCGGGCCGCGCGAAACTTGGCGATCTCCTCAAAGAAATTACTGTGCGCGTTGAAGAAAAACGATAGGCGAGGCGCGAAGTCGTCGACCGGCAAACCGCCGCGCTCGATGACGGCGCGCACGTACTCAATGCCGTTTGCCAGCGTGAATGCGACTTCCTGAACCGCGGTGGCACCGGCTTCCCTGATATGATAACCGGAAACCGAGATCGTGTTCCACCGGGGCAGGTTCTTGCTGCAATAGGCTATTATGTCGACCGTTATTTTCATCGACGCGGCCGGGGGGTAGATGTAGGCGCCGCGTGCGATGTATTCCTTCAGCGGATCGTTCTGCACCGTGCCCTCAAGAACTGCCAGCGCCACGCCCTGCTTTTCGGCCAGGGCAATATACATCGCCAGGAGTATCGCGGCCGTGGCATTGATCGTCATGGAAGTGCTGACCCGGTCCAGGGGGATGTCTTTGAACAGGATCTCCATGTCGGCCAGGGTGTCGATCGCGACCCCGGTCTTGCCGACCTCACCCTCGGCAAACGGATGATCGGAATCATAACCCATCTGCGTGGGCAGATCGAAGGCCACCGAAAGACCGGTCTGGCCGTGCGCGAGCAGGTATTTGTACCGCCGGTTCGACTCTTCGGCCGTGCCGTAGCCAGCGTACTGGCGCATCGTCCAGAGCCGGCCCGTATACATGCTGGGATAGGCCCCCCGCGTGAACGGGTACTTGCCGGGCTCACCCAGATCACGTTTGTATTCGAAGTCCTTTAGATCTTCAGGAGAAAACATCATGATCCGGTCAATTCCTGTGCGGGAGATCTCATTCAATCGTTATGAGCGTGTCGCCCGTGTTCACGGTCTGGCCCGGCTGCACATGGATAATTTTCACACATCCGTCACGACTCGACTTCAACTCGTTCTGCATCTTCATCGCTTCGACAACGAGCAGGCCCGCGCCGGCTCTGACCGTATCGCCCGGTTTGACATTGACCTCGACGACCAGCCCGGGCATGACGGCTTTGAGCGCCACTTCCCTTTTCTGAACGGCACCAGTCCCTGCGCTCATTAACCGCGGGATCCGCTCATCGATGAGGTCCACATCATAGGTCTCGGCGTTCACGATGATCCGCCTGTCCGATTCAAGAATGATGGAAAACGGCTCGTTGTTCACAATGAGCATCAACCGGTTACCTGCGGCATGGATTATCGCCACGTCGATCCTTTCGCCGTTCACGGATGTGACAAGCCCTTCTTCCGCATTTCTAATATCGACCTTGAACTCCCGGCCATCGGTCCTGACGAGGTATGCCAAATCAACCCCTCATCATCGATTGCCGTCCCGCGATCTTCCAGGGATCGGCTGCCCGGTGCGCGCGGCCCCGGTCGACCCGGACGCGCTCGATCTGAAGCATACGTCCGAGCGCCGAGGCAATCGCCGCCACCTTGTGGTGTTCTTTCCGGTAAGCGATCTTCCCGAGAACCCGGTCAATGAAGGTCGTATCGTAATTGCCCTCGATGAATTTCGGATGTTCCATGACCAGCCGGTGAAACGGTATCGTGGTCTTGATCCCCCTGATCACATACTCGGCAAGCGCCCGCCTCATGCGGACTATCGCCTCCGGTCTCGTTGGTGCCCATACGAGCAGTTTTGCCACGAGCGGATCGTAGTAGACCGGCACGCGGAATCCTTCATGGATACCGCTGTCAACCCTGACGCCGATGCCGCCCGGCTCAATGAGTTCGATGATCTCGCCGACCGATGGCGCAAAATCGCTTTCCGGATCTTCGGCCGAGATCCGGCATTCGATCGCGGCGCCCGCCATCCTGATCGTATCCTGCCTGAGCGCCAGCTTCTCGCCGGCGGCGATCTTGAACTGCTCCTTGACGATATCGATACCCGTGATCAATTCGGTCACCGGATGTTCGACCTGCAGGCGGGTGTTCATCTCGAGGAAATAGAAATTCCTCTGCTCGTCGACCATGAATTCCACAGTACCGGCATTGTTATAGCCGGCGGCTTTTACCACCCTTACTGCCGCATCGCCCATCTGTGCCCGCAGTTCGGGCGTCATTATTGGCGAGGGCGATTCCTCGATCAATTTCTGATGCCGCCGCTGCACCGAGCACTCGCGCTCATAGAGATGGAGCGCGTTACCGTGATCGTCGGCGAGGATCTGGAATTCGATATGCCGGGGCGAATCCAGGAATTTCTCGATGAAGACCCTTGCGTCGCCGAATGCTGACCGGGCTTCACCGACCGCCTGTTTCATCGCGCTGGCCAAACCCTGTTCGGCGAGGACAACGCGCATCCCCTTTCCTCCGCCGCCACCGGCGGCTTTGATCAGAACGGGATAACCGATCTGTTGCACGATCCGGGACGCATCCTCTTCACTGACGACGGCCCCCCCGCTGCCTGGGATAACGGGAATGCCTGCCTTGCGCATCGTCTTCTTCGACGCGATCTTGTCGCCGAGCAATTCCACGGCACGGGAATTCGGACCGATGAAGGCGATCCCGCTTTCCTCGCATGCCCGCGCAAACTCGGCATTCTCCGCCAGAAAGCCATAGCCGGGATGGATCGCTTCGCTTTTCGACCTCTTTGCAAGATCGATTATCCGGTCGATCTTCAAATAACTCTCGGCCGCGGGCGCCGGGCCCAGATAATAGACCTCATCGGCACAGCGGGTGTGCAATGCATTGCGGTCCGCATCGGAATACACGGCGACCGACCGAATGTTCATTTCACGGCAAGCCCGGAGCACGCGCAGCGCGATCTCACCCCGGTTTGCCACTAATACTTTCTTGAACATATTTCCCTGAAGCCCTAAATCCTAAACAGATTCAAAACTACAAATCCAAAATAGTTTTGAATTTCGAGCATTTGATATTGTTTCGGATTTCGGATTTCGTGCTTAGGATTTGTCTGCTCATAGTGGTATATTCCCGTGCTTCTTCGACGGATTGGTGTCGCGCTTGCTGTCGATCATCTCCAGGGCCTCGATGATCCGCGGCCGCGTGGTTACCGGCCTGATCACCGCGTCAATGTAGCCCTTGCTCGCAGTCACGAAAGGATTGGCGAATTTCTCGGTATATTCAGTGACGAGCTGCTGCTCGAGCGCCGCCGGGTTCTTTGCTTCCCTGAGCTGTTTCCTGTAGAGCACCTTCACTGCACCGTCCGGCCCCATGACCGCGATCTCGGCACTGGGCCAGGCAAAATTCACGTCGGTACGGGTATGCTTGGAGCTCATGACACAATAGGCTCCGCCATACGCTTTGCGCGTTATGACCGTGACCCGGGGCACGGTTGCCTCGCAGAATGCATAGAGGAGCTTTGCTCCGTTCTTTATCACCCCGCCCCATTCCTGCGCCGTGCCGGGCAAGAAGCCGGGTACATCGACGAAAGTGATGATAGGGATATTGAAACAATCGCAGAAACGTACGAAACGCGCGCCCTTCATCCCGGAATTACTGTCCAGCACCCCGGCCAGGACTGCGGGTTGGTTTGCCACGATACCCGCGGCCCGGCCATTGAGGCGTGCGAAACCAACGATCAGATTCGGCGCGTAGTGTTTGTGGACCTCTAAAAAATCGCCATTATCGACGACCTTCATTATTACTTCAAGCATGTCATAAGGTTTATTGGGACTCGCAGGAATGATATCATCGAGTTCGGTATCCATGCGGTTTGCCCGATCGGTCGGTTCACTGATAGGCGGGTCAGCGAGATTGTTCTGCGGTATGAAGGAGAGCAGTTTCTTGATCAACTCAATACATTCGATATCCGAATCGACCGCGAAATGGGCAACGCCGGATTTCTCGTTGTGTACCATTGCGCCGCCAAGTTCTTCATAGGTAACATCCTCATGCGTTGCCGCCTTGACCACGTCCGGACCGGTCAGGAACATGTAGGAACCGCCGACCATGATAATGAAGTCGGTGATCGCCGGAGAGTAAACCGCACCGCCGGCGCACGGACCCATTATTGCCGAGATCTGCGGCACGACGCCGGATGCAAGGACGTTCCTCAAGAACACGTTGGTGTAGCCGGCCAGGCTGTCAACGCCCTCCTGGATCCTCGCCCCTCCCGAATCCTTCAGCCCGATCACCGGACAGCCGATCTTCATTGCCAGATCCTGTAATTTCACTATCTTCTCGGCAAACGCCAGCGACAGAGACCCGCCGAAGACCGTGAAGTCCTCGGCAAAGACACAAACCGGACGGCCGTTTATCCGGCCGTAGCCGGTCACCACGCCATCACCCAAGAACTTGTTTTCTTCCAGGCCGAAATCAGTGCAGCGGTGTGTGACAAACTTGTCGGTCTCCTGGAACGTTCCCTCGTCGAGCAGCAGATCTATGCGCTCCCGTGCGGTCAACTTGCCCTTGCCGTGCTGCGCCTTGATCCGCTCCGCACCCCCGCCGAGCGATGCCTCTTTCTCGAGCTTCTCCAGTCTCTGTAGTCTATCTGGGGTTTCCATCAATCCTCCCTGATCAGGTCGATCCCTGAACTTGACCGAGCCGCGTTCTCATCCCGGACTCTGCCGTTCGCCCCGGATTCGTGCCCTGGTTATTCTGCCGCTGACCGGCACCGGTTTTACCACGCCGCCGTCCTCGGTCAGACGGCAGAAGACCATGTCCGGGTCATGCTCCAGGACGAACAGCCATTTCTCCCGCAGCGCCTGTTGGACGATCTCCTTTTTCCGGCTGATAAGATCGACCGGATACAGATCAAAAGCGGTCAGATATTGCGCTTTCAGATGGTGTGCGGTCGGTATGAGATCGCCAGGATACAATGCCCTGCCCTGCTTGCTGGTGATCATCACTGACTGGTGGCCGAGCGTGTGGCCGTTCGTAAGCAGTACCTTGATACCCGGGATCACATCCTCGTCACCGTCGACGAATTCAACCTGACCGGCCTCCTCGATGGGCATGAAATCACTTGCGCGGTAACTTGACCGTGTCCGTTCGTCCAGGTTCTGAGCGCAGAACCACTCCTGCTGCTGGATGAAATAGCGGGCATTGGGAAAGGTCGGCACGTACTTTCCGTTCTCGTTTTGTGTATTGCCGCCGCAGTGGTCAAAATGGAGATGGGTGTTGATCACGTAATCGATGTCAGAGGGCTTCACGTTCAACGCTGCCAGCGAGTCAAGGAGTTTCGCCTTCTGCGCCGCTTTATATATCTCCCTCAGGCGCTTGCTGAACTTGTCCCCCAGTCCGGTGTCGATCAGCACACACTTACCCCGGGCCCTCACGAGGAGGCAATTCAGCGCAAGTTTCACCCGGTTCTCAGGATCGGCGGGCAGGAACCGGCTCCAGAGGACTTTGGGCACGACCCCGAAGAGCGCCCCGCCGTCAAGCCAGAAATATCCGTCCGATATCGGGTATAATTCGAATTCGCCCAGCTTGAAGCAGTTCTGTCCGGCGATCATTTCTTCTTCCGCCACCTGGCAACTGCGGTCGCCTTCTTTTTCTTTACGGTCTGATGCCGTGGAACCTTGCCGGACTTGCCGACCTTGCCGGACTTGCCGACCTTGCCGGCATTGGCTCTTATCCAATCGACGATCTCAACGGTCGGCGTACCTGGGCCGAATAGCCGCCGCACGCCCATTTTCTCGAGTTTCTTCGCGTCATCGGCCGGAATAATACCGCCGCCGATCACAATCATGTCGCCGGCCTTCCTGGTCTTCAGCAGTTTCAGTATTCTGGGCAGTATCGTCATGTGGGCGCCGGACAGGATCGATAGGCCGACAACCTGTACATCTTCCTGAATCGCCGCATCGACGATGCTCTCACATGTCTGGTGCAGTCCGGTGTATATGACCTCCATGCCGGCATCACGCAGTGCGGCGGCAACGACCTTCGCGCCGCGGTCATGTCCATCCAGACCGGGCTTACCGACTAAGACACGAATTTTTCGTTCCATAGAACCTCCCAACAACAATTTCGAAATTCGAAATGCGAAATGCGAAATTTCTAAAAGATGATCGGCTCGCGGTACACCCCGTATTCTTCCTTCAACGTGCTGCACATTTCGCCCAACGTCGCGTACGCCCTGACGCAATCAAGAATCCTGGGCATCAGGTTCTCTCCATCCTTTGCCGCCTTGCGTAATAAGCGCAGTTTCTCCTTGACCCTTTGGTTATTCCGCTCCCTTCTCAGCCGTCTCAGTTTTGCTATCTGAACCTTCTCGACCGCGGGCGGGATCTTCAAGGTCTCGATGGCGGGCTTTTCGTCTTCGGTGAAGATATTGACCCCGACATGGTGCTTCCTCTGCCGCTCCAGGGCCACCTGATAGGAATAGGCGCTGCGCGATATCTCTTTCTGGAAGTATCCCTTTTCGATGGCCGGAATAACACCGCCCATTTTGTCGATCTTCTCAAAATACTTGTACGCTTCCCGTTCGAGTTCGTTGGTCAATGCTTCGACATAGTACGAACCAGCCATCGGGTCGATGGTATTCGGCACGCCCGTCTCGTAAGCCAGCAACTGCTGCGTGCGGAGCGCGATCTTGACGGCTTTCTCCGTGGGCAGTGCATAGCTCTCATCCATGGAATTGGTATGCAGAGACTGGGTGCCGCCGAGGACGGCCGAGAGTGCTTGATAGGCAGTGCGCACGATGTTGTTCTCGGGCTGCTGCGCGGTCAGGGTGCATCCCGCGGTCTGTGTGTGAAAGCGCATGAGGTAGGAACGGGGATCCTGGGCCCCGTATTTATCGCGCATGGTGTGCGCCCATATCCGGCGCGCGGCGCGGTATTTTGCAATCTCCTCGAAAAAATCCAGATGCGCGTTGAAGAAAAAAGACAGGCGCGGCGCGAATTTGTCAACGGGCAGGCCTGCGCTGATGCCGCGCTCAACGTACGTGAATCCATTCTTGAGCGTGAACGCGAGCTCTTGCACGGCCGTGGAACCGGCTTCCCTTATGTGGTAGCCGGATATCGAGATCGTGTTCCAGCGCGGAACGCGCTCCGCGCAGTATTCGAGAATGTCCGCGATGATCTTGAGGGAGGGTTCGGGCGGATAGATCCAGGTCTTCTGTGCCTGATATTCCTTGAGCATATCATTCTGTATCGTACCGGTAAGGATGTGTGCCGGCAATTTCTGCTTCTCACCGACCGCGATATACATCGCAAGGAGCATGGCGGCCGGCGGGTTGATCGTCATCGAAGTCGAGATCTTGTCGAGCGGGATACTGCTGAACAGTGTCTCCATGTCCTGCAGGCTGTCGATGGCGACGCCGCACTTGCCGACTTCGCCCCGGGCAAAGGGATCATCAGAATCCCGGCCGTAGAGCGTGGGAAAATCAAAAGCCACCGAGAGCCCGGTCTGCCCGTGTTTCAACAGGTACTTGTAACGCCGGTTCGTGTCCCCGGCCGTGCCGAAGCCGGAGAATTGCCGCATGGTCCACAGACGGCCGCGGTACATGCTGGTTTGCACGCCGCGCACGTAGGGAAACTCGCCCGGATAACCGAGGTCGCGGTCATGCTCAAAACCGGCGATGTCGGCCGGCGTGTACAGCGGCCTGACCGGCAGGCCCGAGACAGTACTGAAATCAATATCCCTTTCTCGGCACGCCTTGAATTTTGCATCCCACTTTGCTCTTTTCACGGAAACCTCCTATCGGCTACCCTTGACGATTTTCCTCGCGATTCTTTCCGCAACTCGGTAGGGATCCAGCCGGCGCCTGTAAATACGGTCGACCAATGTCCGAAGGTCATGCTCGTGCATGACATTCTCCTCAAGATGCGATCGGATCTTCTGCTCGACCAGTTCGTGCACGTGGTGCAGCAACTTGGCTTTTCTCTGTTCCTCGAGTTTGCCGGTCATTGAGAGATGATCGATATGCGCCTGCAGGGCAATCACAAGCTGACCTATCCCCTTTTCTTCGGTCGCGGTCGTCATCAGAATTGGATATTCCCAGTCGGGTTCGCGCTCTCTCATTTCCATCGCGAACTTCAACTCCATAACGAGCCGCTCGCTTCCGTCGCGGTCGCTCTTGTTGACGACGAGAATATCGGCGATCTCGAGGAGCCCCGCTTTCATCGCCTGGATGCTGTCCCCGGACTCGGGCACGAGCACGACGACCGTCGTATCGCATACGCCGGCAATGTCGAGTTCGACCTGCCCGACGCCGATCGTTTCGATCAGGACATAATCCATGCCGGCGGCGTCGAGAACGAGCGCGGCATCCTTGGTCGTCCGCGCAAGACCACCTAGACTGCCGCGTGACGCCATGCTCCGGATGAAGACATCCCTGTGCGCTGCCAGGTCGGTCATGCGCACGCGGTCGCCGAGCAACGCGCCGCCGGAAAACGGAGAACTGGGGTCGACCGCGATGATGCCGATCTTCTTGCCCTGCTGGAGGAATTGTTTGGCTACGGCATTCACCAGTGTCGATTTACCGGCACCGGGTGGTCCGGTTATCCCGACGTGATATGCCCGGCCCGTATAGGGGAAGATGTTCTGCAAGAGGCCCTGTGCGCAGTCGTTCTCAACGGCACTGATGATCTGCGCGATCATCCGCTTCTCGCCTCGCAGCAGACCCCTCAACCGGTGCTCGATACCATCCATATCTCAGTAATACGCCAGCCAGGGGACCGCTCAATATTCATCGGTCAACCCGTCCAGCAGCGCACGGGCTTCTCCTGCCCGCGATCCTTCGGGCGCCAGCTCAAGATACCGGCTCAGATAATGAACCGCCTTATCCTTGTGACCGGCGTGCATATTGATCTCGCCCAAGACGTAGTAGGGATTGACAAAAGTGGGATCGACCGACAGAGACTTTTCGTAGAATTCTACGGCCATTGCCGTATCGCCGCGGGTGTAGTATGCTTCGGCCATGCTGTCATAGGAATTGGGATCCCAGGGCGCAGTCTCGATCGATTTTCCGAACACGCGGATCGCGTCATCGTAAGCCCCGACACCCATGTAGCAGTAACCGAGCATGACATAGAGGTCACTGTTATTTGGAGCGAACTCGATCGCCCGCTCGTAGTTCTCGATCGCCGGGGAGTAGGCACGGATCTGATAATAGGCATACGCCATGCGCGCATATGGTGTGAACTCACCGGGGTTCGAAGCGGCCGTCTCCTGTGCCTTGATCACGGTCTCGAGGATATCGTACAGTTCGTCTTCAGATACGCCGCCGAACCCGTATGGATGCTCCTCGCGGCTCTTCATCAACCGGTCACGGAACGACGCAGCATCGCCCGTTTGCCTGAACCTGATCAATTCTTTCTGGAACCGCGCTGCATGCTCCATCCCGGTGCCCTCCTTGCGCGCGATCACGGTATCGAAGCCAACCGATGCCTCTTCATACCTCCCTGACTCGCTGAGGGTCAGGCAGGTCTGGAAGGTCGCAAACGGTACCCAGTCATAACTTACTTGCGCGGCGAGCAGTTTTCCGTGCTCATCGCGCACCCTCCGGGCGTGAGCCGAGAAGGGATACCGGTCAACGACCGCGGCAAAATGGCTGGCCGCTGTGGCCGGATCGTTCATTTCGAGAAAGACCTCGGCCAGGCCGAACAGATCGCCCGGCGCAGAAGAGACCAACGGGCTTTTCTCCAAAGATTCATCGTAGACGCGCACCATACCCGGAAGATCATTGAGCATGCGATAGCACGAGAGCAGTCTTTCCTTAAAACCATCATACCAATCCGCCGCGGCCTCGGCATGGGACGGCGCGGCCAGCCTCTCAATGGCCGACTCGTATAACCTCGCCGCATCAATCCAGCGCTGCTCCTGCTCATAGCAGGCGCCGAGCCTTTCATATGAGAGTATTTCCCAGCCCGTGTCCGTATGCTTGCCGATGATGTTCTGATAAAGAAGAGCAGCCTTGCGGTAGTCCTTCTCAACCACAAAGTGAATATTGGCGATCGCCCACTTTGCCGCCGGCACAAGATCGCTGTCCGGGTTTTCTTTTATGAAGGTTTCGTACGTTGTTATCGCCGCCGGGTAATTCCCCGCCTCCAACAACTCATTGGCGCGCTCGAAATGGTCTATGTTATCGGCCGGCGCGACGCTGATCCACGCTACGCACAGCAGCAAGATCACCGCCAGCGATCGATCGATCCTCACGGGCATATGCTCATCCTCATGCACCTGCATCGTGTTGCACATGTCTTCTCTCGATCTTGGCCCAGGTATCACGCAGCGATACCGTGCGATTGAACACAAGTTTGCCCGGTCTACAATCAACATCGGCGCAAAAATAGCCGAGACGTTCAAACTGGTAATGACCACCGGGCTGTGCACCGTTCAAACCTGGTTCACACCGGCAGCCGGTCAACACCTCGAGCGAATGAGGATCGAGGTTTGCCCGGAAATCCTTGCCTTCATCTTCGACCTCATCCGGGTCGGGTTTCGTGAAGAGACGATCGTATAGCCTGACCGCGGCGCTCACCGCGTGCGGCGCCGATACCCAGTGCAGTGTCGCTTTGACCCTGCGGCCGTCCGGCGCATCACCGCCCCGCGTCGCCGGGTCGTAAGTGCAGCGAAGTTCGGTGATCCGGCCCGCATCATCCTTGGTAACACCGATACACTTGACGAAATATGCATAGCGCAGCCTGACCTCCCGCCCCGGCGCCAGACGGAAATACTTTATCGGCGGCTCCTCTCTGAAATCATCCTCTTCGATATACAGGACACGCGAGAACGGCACCTTCCGGGTGCCGGACCCAGGATCTTCGGGGTTGTTCACGGCATCGAGTTCCTCGGTCTTGCCCTCCGGATAGTTGTCGATGACAACCTTGAGCGGCCGGAGCACAGCCATCACGCGCGGCGCCCGTCTGTTCAGATCCTCGCGGACATGGTGTTCAAGTTTAGCCACGTCGATCACGCTGTCGGCTTTGGCCACGCCGATCCCGTCGCAGAAATTGCGTATCGCTTCCGGCGTGTAGCCGCGCCGGCGCATGGCGGCCAGCGTCGGCATGCGCGGATCATCCCAGCCGCTGATATGTCCTTCCTCGACGAGTTTCAGCAACTTGCGCTTGCTCAACACGGTGTAACTCAAGTTGAGACGCGCGAATTCGATCTGCTGAGGGTGATGGACACCCAGCTCGTTGAGAAACCAGTCGTAGAGCGGCCGGTGGTCCTCGAATTCCAGCGAGCAGAGCGAGTGCGTGATCGTCTCGATCGAATCAGACTGCCCGTGCGCCCAATCATAGGTAGGATATATGCACCACGCATCGCCGGTCCGGTGATGCGTGGCCCGCAATATACGGTACATGACCGGATCACGCAGATTGATGTTTCCAGCGGCCATATCGATCTTCGCCCGCAGGACCTTGCTGCCATCAGGGAACTCGCCCCGGCGCATGCGCTCGAACAGATCGAGATTCTCCTCGACCGAGCGGTTGCGATAAGGACTCTCCTTGCCCGGCGATCTCAGCGTGCCGCGGTGTTCGCGTATCTGCTCGGCACTCAAGTCATCGACGTATGCCTTACCCTTTCTTATCAGCATGACCGCCCAGTCATACAACTGTTCATAATAATCAGAAGCGTAGTATTCGCGGTCACCCCACTCAAAACCGAGCCAGCGGATGTCTTCCCTTATCGAATCGATGTACTCCTGTTCTTCCCGCACTGGATTGGTATCATCGAACCTCAGGTTGCAGCAACCGCCGTATTTCGCGGCGATGCCGAAATCAATGCAGATCGCTTTGGCATGGCCGATGTGCAGATAGCCGTTCGGCTCGGGCGGGAAGCGGGTATGCACACGGCCGCCGTACTTCCCGGTCCGGAGATGCTCCTCCACTATCTCCTCGATGAAATTGGCCGGTTTGGGTCGATCGCTCGATGTCATGTTCTGTTCGTCGCTTTCATTTATTGAATTCGAAGCGCGCCTTGAAATGACGCAGCGGCAGTTCGCGGCCATACATCACACGCACACCCGGAATACCATCGCGGTTTTCATAGAGTGCCTCCATTGAGGCAACGACCGAATCAAGGTCCTGTCTCTCATAGCGCAGCCTCGGCACCGCGAACCGCACGAAGTTCAGTTGAGGGTGGATCTCTCGCTCCTTGTCCCGGTCATAACGACCAAAGGTGAAGTAGCCAAGTTCGCACGCACGGTGACCGTATGCTGCGAGCAAGACAGCGCACAACGAAATACCACCGAAATCATCAGGCTTCATCGCCGTGCCTTCAAAGAATCTGTTGATATCAACATATACCGCGTGTCCGCCGACCGGGTTCAAAACCGGAATCCCCCGACCAGACATCTCCGCGCCAAACCGCCGCACCTGTTCAATGCGATGGGTCAAATATTCACAGCCCGTCACGATTCTCAGACCAGATACGAGCGCCATAATGTCGCGGCCGCACAAACCGCCGTACGTCGGGTGACCTTCGGTCAGTATCTGGTAATCGAGGATCATACCTGGCAGATGGGGGTATTTTTTCGTGAACAGTCCACCATTCCTGATGAACAATCCCCCGCCCATATTCACGAGACCGTCTTTTTTGAAGCTGATCGTAAAACCATCGGCATGCGAGAACATCTCGCGAACGATGTCTTTGATCTGTTTGTCGGCGTAGCCAGGTTCGAATTGTTTTATGAACCAGGCATTCTCGGCAAAGCGGCAACCATCAAAGAACAGCGGGATGGAATACTCATCCGTGATGCGGCGCACCTCTCTGATATTTGCCATGGATACTGGCTGGCCGCCCGCCGTGTTGTTGGTAATCGTCAAATAAACGAGCGGCACGCGATCGTGCGACGCTTCAAGCAGCGCTTCCAGTGCCGGGACGTTCATGTTTCCTTTAAATGCTGCATTGCTCAGCGGCGCAGCGAGTTCATCGGAAAAAAGATTGAGCGCGTGCATCGTGTTCGCTTCGATATTCGCACCGGTCGTGTCGAAGTGCCCATTGCTCGGAATAATCAGGTCCGTACCAGTCTTACCCAACTGGGAGAAGAGAGCATCCTCGCTTGCCCGGCCCTGGTGAAACAGGAAGGCATTCGGCTCACCAACACCGGGTTCATTGAAGAAAGCACTGCCGAACGTTTCTCTAACCTGGTCCTTCAGCATGAAATAACCCCGATTCGACCCGTATGCCTCGTCGCCCATATGCAATGCCGCCCACTGTTCGCCGGTCATCGTCGTCACTCCGGAATCGGACAGAAGGTCGCAACCGGTTATCATCTCGGAGGGAAAGAAAAAAACATTCAAACCAACCGCCTCCAGCATCCCGGCTCGTTCTTCGGGCGTGAAGCTTTTCTTCAACTCGACCGAATGATTGATGTACGGTCTCGGCACCGCGCGTAAGTCTCGTTCTGCCGGTAACTTATGCAAAAGGTGTTTCATCTTCATTGCCACTGTCTACTCCGCTGATCCCTTTTCGTTCAATGCTTCATACAATATTTCCGTCACGTCCATGACCGGAATGTTCAGGTTCATTGCCTTCACGGTCTCTTCAAACATCTGCAGACAATACGGACAGGCGACCGCGATCACCTCAGCGCCGGTATCGACCAGCTGTTTGATCCGGACGTCGGCGATCCGCTCGCCCTTGGGCCAATCGAGCCAGAGCGCGCCACTGCCCGCGCCGCAGCATAAGCTGAACTCGCGTGCGAAATCTTCGACCTCCAGCAATGCCAGACCGGGGATGCTCCGCAGGATCTTTCTCGGCGCGTCGTAGATCCCGCACTGACGCCCCAGCGTGCATGGATCATGGTACACTACTTTCTTATTGACGCTCTTCGCGGGTTTGAGCCGGCCCTGTTCGATCAGCGGCCACAGATATTCCGTAGCATGGATGGCCTCAACACTGCTCCCCAGTTCAGGATACTCGTTCTTGAACGTGACCAGACAATGGGGCGAGCTGACCAGGACCCGCCTCACCCCGGCCGCCTCGAAGCTGCGGATATTCGCCTTGGCCGCTTCCTGATAGACGCTTTCCGCGCCGACCCGGCGTATCGCCTCACCGCAGCACTGTTCCTTTGCGCCCAGGATGCCGAACGGCACGCCGCCCTTCTTGAGCACGCGCGCAGTCGACCTTGCCACATTCTGGATCCGCGCATCGTACGACGGGATACAGCACGGGAAATAGAGGATCTCCATATGCGTTTGAAACGCGCTGATATCCAAATCGCCGGCCCAATCAGCGCGCTTCTCGCGCGGCTCGCCGAGCGGATTTCCCACATTCCTGATCTTCTGCACCACGGACTTGAGCGGCTCGGGATAGCATCCGAAATCGAGCAGGATCCTTCTTGCCGCCCTCAGGATATCGGGTATGTCCACGCCCAGCGGACACTGGTCAACACACGCCTCGCAGCCGACGCAACGGTACAGCTTATCGACCTCTTTTGCCAGATCTTCTTTTTCCTCGCTGCTTGCGACCAGGCCGAGCGCGGTCTCCAGCGGATACCGGAAGACCGGGAAATCGTAGGTCCCCACCTGAAACCACGGACACGCACTCGCGCACTTGCCGCACTGGTAACACTTGTATATATCGACCGCGCCCATCTCCACCAGGACATCCCGGATCTCGGGGTTGATATCGACAACGATCTTCTTATTTTTCGCCAAGCATTACCTCCACCATTCTGGAGATCTGTTTTTCGACCAGATTCTTCTGCTCGGAAGCACCGCTCGGGCACGCGGCAACACAGCAACCGCAGCCCAGGCATAGTGCTTCGTTTATTTTAACGATGTTCTTCGCTTCATCGAACTCCCGGGCACCGTAGGGACAAGTGACCACGCACACCTTGCAGCCGCTACACCTCTCCTCATCGATCGTGACGACCATTGGTTCAGACGCAAGTTCCTTCTTCGAGAACATCTCCAGCACCTTGGAGGCCGCGGCCGAGGCCTGCGCAACGGACTCGGCGATGTCCCTGGGTGACTGGGCACAACCGGCCAGGAAGAATCCCGGCACCAGCGACTCGACGGGACGCAGTTTCGGGTGGGCCTCGCTGAAAAAGCCGTCCAGGTTCGTCTGAACCCTCAGTTTCTTGGCCAGATCGGCCACGCCGATCGGCGGCACAACGGCCAGCGACAATACGACCATGTCGCACTTCACCTTGAGCAGGTGGCCGGTCAGCGTATCGACCGTCCAGACGCTGAGCTGGTCGCCCTCCTTGATTATGCGCGAAGGCTTGCCTCTCAGGTACATTACATTTTCCTCTTCCCTCGTTCTCATCATGAATTCTTCATAACCCTTGCCCGCGGTTCTCACGTCGATCGAGAACACAATAGCTTCGCCATCCGGCACCCGTTCCCTATAGAGCAGCGCATGCTTGGCATTATACATGCAACAGATCTTCGAGCAGTATGCAAGGTGGTGTTCAGGATCGCGCGATCCGGCACAGCAGACAAAGGCGATCCTCTTGGGCACCTTGCCGTCAGACGGCCGCCTGATCTTGCCGCGGGTTGGCCCGGAAGCCGATAACAGCCGTTCAAATTGGAGACCATTCACCACGTCCTGATATTTACCGGCGCCGTACTCGGGCATTTTCTCAGCCGGGTAGAGCGTGTAACCGGTGGCAATGATGATCGCTCCGACCTCCTCCTCGACGACGCTGTCCGTCTGCTGGAAGTCGACGGCCTGAGCCGGACAGACGATCTGGCAAACGCGGCACTTGCCCGGCTTAAGGAAATAAGTGCAGTGGTCCCGGTCGATGACCGGCCGGTTCGGCACGGCCTGGGGGAACGGCACATAGATCGCCTTGCGCTTGCCCATTCCTTCATCGAATTCAGATGGTGCGGTAACCGGACACTTCTCATAACACAGACCGCAGCCGGTGCATTTGCTGCGGTCCACGCACGAACTCTTCTGGCGGACCTTGACCTTGAAATTACCGACATACCCTGACACCTCCTCGACTTCTGAATAGGCCATAAGTTTTATGCGCGGGTGCTGTCCAACCTCGACCATCCCGGGGGTCAGAATACACAGCGAACAGTCGAGGGTCGGAAAGGTTTCGGATAACTGCGCCATGCGGCCGCCGATCGAGGGGTTCTTCTCGACGAGCACGACTTCATGGCCGGCATTGGCAATGTCGAGGGCTGCCTGGATCCCGGCGATCCCGCCGCCAATGACCAGGGCGCGCGTTTTCACCGGTATCCTGGACGGTACGAGCGCCTCGTCGTGCTCCGCTTTCTCGATCGCCGCATTGATGATCCTGACCGCTTTCTCCGTCGCCTGGCTCTGGTCAGCATGTATCCAGCTGCACTGCTCGCGGATATTCGCCATCTCCAGCAAGTACGGGTTCAGTTCGACCTCGGCCGCTGCCCTGCGGAAAGTGACCTCATGGAGCAAGGGACTGCACGCGGCAATGACCACCCCTTCCAGCTTCTGTTCGGTTATCATATCCTTGATCAATTTCTGACCGGGGTCCGAGCACATGTACTTGTTGTCCTCGCAGAACACTACACCCGGATACCCTCTGATCTGCCGCACAACCTCTTCAACATCGACCGTGCCGCTTATATTCCGGCCGCAGTGGCAGACGAAAACACCGATCCTTTTCATCGATCTATTTCTTCAGCTCCAGGATCTTGTTCTTGAGCACCGGCACGACCTTGAAGAGATCATCGACGATCCCGTAATCGGCTTCATTAAAGATCGGCGCATTCGGATCCTTGTTGATCGCGATTATCGTGTCCGAGCTCTTCATGCCCGCGATATGCTGGAACGCGCCGGAGATCCCGATCGCAATGTAGAGTTTGGGCTTGACCGTCTTGCCCGACGAGCCGACTTGCCGGTCCTTGGTCAGCCAGTTCGCGTCGACGACCGGCCGCGAGCAGGCAACCACACCACCCAGGGCCTTTGCCAGTTCCTCGATCATCGGCATGTTCGCCTGTTCCTTGATGCCCCGGCCCACGCCGACAATAACGTCGGCCTTTGTTATATCGACGTCGCCGACCGCCGCCTCGATGTATTCAATGAACTTCCTGTATTCAGGCTGGCTGGCAACCAGCGTCTCTATTCTTTCGACCTCGGCCGTGAGATCCGACCCCTCGGCCGGGCAGGCTCCGCTGCGCATGGTGAGCATGTAAGAATCGGCCGCGGTCAGGCGCACCTGCGCATCGAGTTTGCCATCGTACAGTTGCCGCGTCGCTCTGACCTGCCCGTCGACGATCTCGACACCGATGCAGTCGGTTGTGAACGGGTAACCCATTTGCGTGGCAAGCGCCGGACACAGATCGATCCCGAACGCTGTGTTGGCAAAGAGTGACAGATACGGATGCTCCCTTTCGATGATCTTGACGAGAGCATGCTGGTATGTCTCCGCATTGAAATTCTCGAATACTTCACTATCCATGACAATGAGACGGTGCGCGTGATTTCTGACGCGCGCCACAAGATCGTCGGTCTTGTGACCGAGGACCACGCCCGTCAACTTCGCGTTCAAGGTCCCGGCCATTTTCCGGCCGCAGGTCAGCAATTCGAAGGTAACGTCCCGGACCGCGCCCTGCCGATGTTCAACCAGCGCCAGAATATCTGCCATTGCTCCCCCTTAGATTAAACCCTTTTCTTTGATCAGTGATGCAGTCCTTGCGGATACCTCGTCCGCCGTGCCGGTCATTATCTCCGCCCGCTTGCCGGCCGGCGGCACGAACAATTTCTCGAGTGTGCTGTTGACCCTGTGCTCAGACGGGATATCATCTTTGCCCAGTAGCTTGATCTCCTTGCCAGCCGCTCTCCTTATTGCGATGAGCGATGCGTAGCGCGGTTCGTTGATGCCGGTCTGCACCGCGAACACCGCGGGCAGCGACATCTCGAGGTGTTCGATCAGACCACCCTCAAGTTCGCGGTTGACATGCGCCTTTTCACCGGCGATCTCGATCTTACCCACCAGCGTGGCGTGGGGCGCACCGAGCAGTTCAGCGAGCACTGGCCCAACCTGGTAGAGACTGTCGTCGGTCGCCACGCATCCCGTAAGCAGTACGTCGAATTTCACATTGACGAGCGCATCTTTGAGCAAGGACGCGGTCTTGAACCCGTCGAGTTCGCCAAAATCCTCGGCCTTGATGCGGATCGCATGGTCCGCGCCCTTTGCCAGCGCAATACGCAGGGTATCCTCGGCATCGGGCAAACCCAGTGATATGACCGTTATCGTTCCGCCGAATTTTTCTTTGAGCAGGATCGCTTCCTCAAGGGCGTATGAATCGGCTTCGTTCATGTCGAAAGTGAGCCGGTCACGCACGATCTCCTTGCCCGATGGTCCTATCTGCACTTCGGCTTCAGCCGTCTGCGGCACCCTTTTCAAACAGACGATCAGGTCCAAGATAACCTCCCTTCAACCATCAAATGCCTAAACCCGCCTGCGCAGGACCAAAATGCCTAAATGCCTAACGCCTTTCTCTCTTTTCCATTTAGGTATTTAGGATTTTTGGTGTTTAGGCATTTACGCATTTTAGGCATTTATCTGGTGAGTTCTCTCGCGATGACTATCTTCTGGATCTCAGACGTGCCCTCATACAGTTCCAGGATCTTGGCATCACGGTACAGTCGTTCCACCGCATATTCTTTGGAGTAGCCGTACCCGCCGTGAATCTGCACCGCTTTCCTCGTCACGTCCACCGCGATGTCCGACGCGTAGTACTTGGACATCGCTGCTTCCTTGGAGAATTTCTGCATTCCCTTATCCTTGCAAAAACCCGCATAATGCACGAGCAGGCGGGCCGCCTGTATCTCAGTCGCCATCTCGGCGATCAATGCTTCGATCATTTCGAAGTTGCAGATGGGCTGGCCAAATGCCTTGCGCTCCTTCGAATACCTGACCGCTTCATCGAGCGCAGCCTGGGCAATGCCAACCGCCTGCGCACCAATATCGATGCGCGAGACATCGAGTGTGTTCATGCAGATCTTGAACCCGTCGCCCTCCTTGCCCAGCAGGTTCTCCTTAGGGACCTTCACGTCCTCGAACATCAACTCGCAGTTCGCAGTTGCGCGGATGCCCATGAGGTCCTCGTGCTTGCCCACGCTGAAACCCGGCGTGTCGCGTTCGACCACGAATGCGCTGATCCCTTTGTGCTTCAGGTCCCGGTTCGTGTAGGCAAAGACAACATAAATGCCCGCCTCGCCGCCGTTGGTGATGAAACGTTTGGTGCCGTTGACAATGTAATGATCGCCCTCCAGGCGTGCGGTTGACTCCATTGCCGCGACATCTGAGCCGGCGTTCGGCTCAGTCAGACCAAAAGCGCCGATCTTTTCACCGCTGCACAGTTGCGGCAGATACTTCTTCTTCAGCTCCTCGCTGCTGAATTCCAGGATCGGATATGTCGTCAACGAGTTGTTCACCGCCACGATGACTCCGGTCGAGGCACACGCCCGGGAGATCTCCTCGATGGCGATTGCCAGCGAAACGAAATCGAAACCAGATCCACCGTATTTCTCGGGCACGATCACGCCGAGCAGACCGAGCTTGGCCATCTTCTTGAGGCTCGGCCATGGAAATTCACCGGACTTGTCGATTTCAGGCGCAAGCGGCGCCAATTCGGTCTGGGCAAACTTACGCACTTGGTCCTGTAACATTTTCTGGTCGCTCGTCAGATCAAAATTCATATTTCCTCCTATAAATACAAATGCCTAAACCCGCCTGCGGCGGACCAAAATGCCTAAACGCCTAAATCGTACAACCTCGTGAGACAAATGCCTAAACCCGCCTGCGCAAGCTAAAATGTCTGAAAAACCTGAGACCATTTTCTTATTTCCATTTAGGTATTTAGGATTTTAGGAATTTAGGCATTTCTCCATTAATCCATTTAGGCATTTAGGACTTTAGGCATTTAGGCATTTCCCCATTTTAGGCGTTCAGGATTTTAGGTGTTTAGGTGTTTATTTTCCCAGTACTTCCCGCGCGATGACGATCTTCTGTATCTCGCTCGTCCCCTCGCCGATCTCCATCAACTTCTCGTCACGCATCAAACGCTCAGCCGGATAAGCATCTGTGACGCCGCACAGACCATGGATATCGACCGCCATGTTCGCCGCCTTCATCCCGATCGTCGAAGCGTAGTACTTTGCCATCGCCGCCTCCTTCATATAGGGCAGGCCGGAATCCTTCAACGCGGCCGCATGGTAAATGAGCAGACGCGCGGCCTCGATTTCGGTGGCCATCTCGGCGATCATGGATTGCACCGGCTGCATCTTATACAAAGGCTTGCCCGACCGCTTGCTCGCTTTGCTGAAGCTGACCGCGGCATCGAGCGCACCCTGGGCGATACCCAGGGCGAGCGCACCGATCGAGATCCGGCCGCCATCGAGCGTCTCCATGAATATTCTGAAGCCGTCGCCCTCGCTGCCGAGCAGGTTATCCCGGGGGATGGCGCAATCCTCGAATACCAGTTCGGATGTGATCGAACCGTGCAGGCCGAGCTTCTCTTCGTCTTTGCCGTAGGAAAACCCCGGCGTCCCTTTTTCCACCACGAATGCCGATATCCCCTTATAACCCTTTGATGGATCCTGGGTGGCCGTAACAATAATAACGTCAGCAATGCTGCCCGAAGTGATGAACCGCTTTGTGCCGTTGATGACATACGTGTCTGACTCGATCCTGGCCGTGGTCCTGGTCGCCGCGGCATCAGATCCGACATCGGGTTCGGTGAGCCCGAATGCACCTATCTTTTCACCTCTGGCCAGAGGAATGAGCCATTTCCTTTTCTGCTCTTCAGTCCCGGCAAAGAAGATCGGAAAGACGCCAAGCGAAGAATGCGCGGCAAGGAAGATACCGGTTGAACCGCAAGACCGGCTGATCTCTTCGACGGCTATCGCGTAGTGCAGTGTATCGAGTCCGGCACCGCCGTATTCCTTGGGGACATAGACGGCGGTAAGTTGCAGCTCGGCCAGGCGTTTCACCAGATCGTGCGGGAACTCGCCGGTCCGGTCCAGTTCCCGGGCGCGCGGCGCAACTTCCTGCTCGGCAAACCTCCTCACCCTTGCCTGAAATTCCTTGTGCTGGCTTTGAAGTATCATGTGAGGATCTCCTCCGCGATCTTGTTCTTGAGGTCGGCCGGCACTTCACCAAGCAGCTGGAGCGATTTCGCATCCCGGAAATGCCGTTCCACAGGATAGTCGCGCGTGTAGCCGTAACCGCCATGGATCTGTATTGCATTGAGCGCCGAGCACACGGCACCCTCGCAACTCCGTAGAAACGCGATGCGGGCAGCCGCGCCGTGGTCCTCGCCGGCATCTGCTCTGCTTGCTGCATCATAAACGAGAAGCCTCGATTCCTCCACGCACGTCTTGATCCCGGCAAGCATCTCCCGCACCATTGGGAATTCGCATATCGCGCGCCCGAATTGCCTGCGTTGTTTAGAATATTTGGCCGCGGCATCGAGCGAGGCCTCGGTAATGCCCAGCGCGATCGCCGAATATGCAATGCGAGCGGTCCCGTGCAAGGGCAGGCTGACATCGTGCCCGTCATGTCCGCACAGAAGGCAGCTCTGCTCGGCGAGCGGTGCGCGCTTGAGTTCCACGCCGCAGGTACCGGCCGAACGCATCCCCATCGTTCGTACCGGATAGGTATTCATTACCGACGCATCCCGGACGAGCAGATGAAGCGCAATGGACTCGCTGGTCTTCACCGGCACGACGAACAGTTCAGCCAGCATACCGGCCAGCACCACGTCGCACTTGCCGGTGAGATAATGCTGGTCGCCCTCCGACTCGAGCCCATATGATTGAACGGCAGTGTCGACATCGGTGAATGGTGCGTAACCGCATACGGCGCCGCCCGCGAGCCGTTTCAAATATTCCCGGTGTACCTGGCCCAGATCCAGATCACCCTTCAAGATGGCTTGCGCCACAAGGCAATTGTTGACCGCAACCATTAGCGCGAGCGAAGCACAGGACTTTGCGAGTTCCTCAAGCGCAACACATAAACTCGTGATATCGAGCCCGGCGCCGCCGTATTGTTCGGGCACGATCAGCCCGAACAAACCCATCCGGGCGATCCCTTCAAGGATATGTGCGGACACGGCACGGTCTCTCTCGATATCGGCCGCGATCGGCTCGAGCTCACCCGTGACGAACTTCCTGACCTCCCCTCTGACCAGATTCTGTTCGTTGCTCAATCTTATGATGCTCATGGTCTATTCTCCCCTGATATCAAGTATTCTGTATTCTGCGTAATGCAGTGCGTAATGAGAATTTCTACGGATTTGCCCGAACTATGTTCTATGCAAGCTACCGCCCTTGTCAGCAAAGGATTACGATGAGGGGACAAATCTGCTGACCTCTTCGTGGGCAACAATTGTGTTTTTTCAACCTATTTATTATACTTATTTTCATTCCATTGTCAACCGCAGTCACCGCCCTTTAAGCAGCGCAGATGGGGTTAAAATCGACGCAATCGCTTTACTTCTGGGAGAAAAACAACAGGGCGTGTCGCGGCTTAGTGCCGGGCGCTCACGCGGCGGTGCCTAATCGAGCGGGATCCGGACGCCGTGCTGCTGGATCGATCGTTCTACCGCCGTCAGGACCTTTACCGTGCGCCAGCCCGCCTCTCCATCGGTCATCGGCGCGCGATGCTCCTCGATCGAACCGATGAATTCGTCGAGCATCGAGACCAATGGTTCATCCTGTCCGAGGACGATCACACGCGCGCTACCCTGGCGATACGCGATGCGCGGTATTACGCTATCACGGTCTCTCGATACCTCGATGCCGGCCGTCGAAACGATGAGTTTGTCCGTTGCCGCAGTATCGTCATAGATGACTGTCTGATCGGTGCCGCCGATCACAAGCCGCCTGATCTTCACCGGCGACAGCCAGCTGACATTGACGTGGGCAATGATGCCGTTTCCATAGAAGAGTGCGATATAGGCGATCTCTTCCTGCTTGCCATGGTAGGCGGCGCCAATACCCGAGACCGCGCGCGGCATCTCGCCGAGCAGGTGATCCAGGAGCGCGAACTCGTGTACGGCCAGGTCCCATGCTACGTTTACGTCACGCTGCAACATGCCCAGATTCGCCCGCACCGCGTCGACATAGAGCACCGTCCCCATTTCCCGCGCCGTAATAAGTTCCTTGATCTTGCGTACGAACCCGCTGTACGCGGTAATGTGATCGACCATCAATGTCAATCCGCGCTCCCTGGCTATCTGAACGAGATGGCTCGCATCTTCAAGGCGGCTGGTCAACGGTTTTTCCAGCAGGACGTGCTTGCCACTTTCCAGAGCCTGCCGGGCAAGGTCGTAGTGAGATGCCACCGGCGTGGCAATAACCACCGCATCGACTTCCTTGTATATGCTATCGCAATCCCGTACCACTGCTACACCGGAGAAATCCTGAGCGATTGCGGCTCTGCGGGATGCGTCGGTGTCATAACCGACCACACCGGCGATACGGGGGTTGTTAAGCAGTTTGGGGATCAGCCGGCTGCCCCAGCGGCCCATGCCGACCAGTGCCACTTTCATCTACAGCAATTGGTCTGGTATCACCAGGACCGCTCCAAGCCGCAGGTTCCGCACATTCACGATATTGGCGATGATGTGCACGTTTTTCTCCTTACCGTGTCCATCGACGACGCGGGAACGGAAGCCACCACCCTGGTCCCGGAACTTCTCCATCAAGCTGCTTATCGCCTGACCGGACAACAACGGAACGAAAAGACTCGACAAGGAGACATTGAATATCATTCCGGGCTCGCGCGCGAAGAACTCGAGGGCCCGGCGGTTCGCATCGATGATCTTGTAATCTTCGATGTCGATCAGAAGCATCGGCACGAGGGACTCATCAAAAACCCGCTCGTAGGTGGTCATTAATTCAGTCTGTGTCTCGTAACTGATGGCCGGCGCGTGCAGGTGATGAACAAGCCCGCCGCCGGCAAAGACCTGGGGATACACGTCGCAGGCGAGTCTTTCACCGAGCCCGTCGAACTGAATGACATCACCGGCCATTTTAGCGCTGTCCATTACCCGCTTGCCCGGGCAGTTGGCCGGGGGACGCTTAGCGCAGTGGAAGACCTCGTAGCATTTGCCGCCAAGGACCTTGTCAATGCCCTTGCCCAGGCGCCGGTAAGTCATCAGGTTCGCCCGCAGTATGTTGTACTCAAAATCGGTCAGAAAGATCGGATCGTCGATCGCATCAACGGTCGCTTCCCATTGTTTCTTCGCCGTGGTGACGTTCGACAACAGGCGCCTGTTCTCGCGGGCGATCCTGACCTGCCGCAGCGCCCGGTTGACCACGTTCTTTATTTTCTCGTCGGTCAGCGGCTGGACCAGGAAGGAAGTCACGTTGTCCATATCGCGTTTTGTCACATACGGAAAGGCATAGCTCGTGATCAGGACGATCTCCGCGTCCGGCATGACGTACCGGATCACTTCGGCGATCTTGTCGTGCTGCACGTCGCGCGTGTGCACGTCAATGAACGCAAGATCGTGTTCACCGTCTCGGGCCACAGGTTCGATCTCGGCCGGCTTGCTGCACCAGGATACTGAATGTCCTTCATTCTTAAGCGATCTGGTTATGTTCTCGACGAGCTCCAGATCTTGACTGAACATCAATATTTTTGCCATTATTCTGCTCCGCCCCTATGTTAGTAACGTATCGCTTCTTGAATCCGGCTGACCAGCGTATCCGCCCGGGCCACGCCGAGACTATGGCGCATCTTGATCCCTTCCTGTTCCAAAAAACGGGCGAGATCGCTGCGCGCCACGAGGGCCGTGAATGAATCAGGGTAGCGGTTCACGATATCGATGAAGAGCACGACCCGCGCCGGGTATACAGACCAGTAGCCGTCCCAGACGACCCGTGCCCGCTCGACCACGACCTCTTTGATGAAACGGTTGGATTCCAGGTCCGTTGCGTCCGACGGAGCGAAGATCATCTGCCGGTACAACTCGTATAATTGTGCGACCGCGCTCGCGTCATGATCCCGGTCGATTTTGCGATGCAATTTCTCGACCTGGAAAAACCATTCGGCGCGATCGATGTCCCGGAACTTGAACTCAACCGGTACCAATACCCATGCCTGTATCGTTTTCTCGTCCCTCATCGCGGGTGAGAATTTGAAGGTTCTAGCCGTACGCAAAGCCGCCGAATCCAGCACGTAATTACCTGACGACCCTGCTATCGCGGCTTCTTCGACCCTGCCGCTGCGGTTCACCAGCGCCCGCACATGAACCGTGCCCTCCATGCCCTGCCGCCGCGCCTCTTCCGGGTAGTCCAGCTGGTAGTCGAGCAGGACCGGGACGACCATGTCACGCTTGACCGAACAGGACAGGAACAACACACACAGCGTAACGCCGACGGTACATCTCACCGAGAACTATAGCCATTTCGCACGCGCTCGTCAATAGCGCCGGACTCATATTCCTGCGGAACCACGTACCGCTCCCTTGAATTTGCGGACGGAATGGATATAATAGAACTGGAGGTAATGTGATCGAACTGAGGCATTTCGTCAATGACATCAAGCCCTACAAACCGGGGAAACCGATCGAAGAAGTGATAAAAGAACTGGGGCTGACCGGCGAAGTCATGAAGCTCGCGTCGAACGAGAACCCTCTGGGCGCATCGCCCATGGCCATCAAGTCGATGAGCGAGAAGATCGCTGATTCCCACCTCTACCCGGATGACAATTGTTACTATCTGAAACAACGCTTGAGTGAAAAATTCTCCATCCCGATGGACAACACGATCGTGGGCAGCGGTTCGGTCGAACTGATCGAGTTGATCTTCAAAGCCTATGTGAATCCCGGCGACCAGGTCATAATGAGCGAACCATCGTTCATAATGTACAGGATCGCCTGTCAGATCTTCGGCGGTGAGCGAGTTGCCGTACCCCTGAAAGATCAATGTCATGACATCGACACGATGATCAAGGCGATCAACACGAAAACCAAGATCATAATCGTGGACAACCCCATAAATCCCACGGGCACGATAATCGAAAAAGCGAAGATGGACCACTTCATCAAAGCCGTGCCGCCGAGCGTCATCCTGGTACTCGACGAAGCGTATTGCGAGTACATTGAGGACCGAAGCTACCCCAGGGGCATGGATTACCTGAAGACACACGCCAACATCATCGTCCTCCACACCTTCTCCAAGATCTATGGCCTTGCGGGGTTGCGCGTCGGCTATGGATTCGGCAGTGAGGAGATCATCGGCGCAATGATGAAGGTTAGGTTGCCCTTCAATGTCAACCGCATCGGGCAGATCGCGGCCGGTGCTGCGCTCGATGATGAGCAGTTCGTCAGATTGAGTCTGGAGAACAATGATGCCGGCAAGGCATTCCTGTACGGCGAGTTCCAGCGCCTCGGTCTCAGTCACACCCCTTCCTACGGCAATTTCATCCTTGTCGATTTCAAACACGATGCCAAAAAGATCTTCGAAGCCGTTCAAAGAAGAGGGATCATAACGAGAACGGTCTACGAGTACGGGCTGCCGACATCCCTGAGGATCACGATCGGCACGCGCGAGCAAAACGAGGCCCTCGTAAGAACCCTGCAGGCAATAATATAAATGAAATCATTTGAAGCCCTTATCCGATTAGCGCGGGCAAGAGGCAGCAGAAGATGTGTTGTGGTAAAAGCCGAGGATGAAGCGGCGCTGGAAGGCATCAAGCTTGCCCAGGATCTCGGGTTGATCACGCCGGTCCTTGTCGGCGATAAGCATGGTATCGCCGGGATTGCAAAAAAAGTCGGCCTTGATACCACGCCGTGCGAAATACATCATGAACCCGAGGAGAACCAGGCGATAATTAAAGCGATCGCCCTGGTAAAAGAACAGGGCGACTTCCTGATGAAAGGCATGCTCTCCACCTCGGCGTTTCTCAAAGGGGTCATGCACCGGGAAACCGGACTGAGGCAAGAGACGATCCTCAGTCACATCGCCGCACTCGAGATCCCCGGCTACCACAAACTGCTCTTCATGTCTGACGGCGGCATGAACCCGAGGCTCAACCTCGAGACCCGTATCGAAATCATACGGAATGCGATCGACACGCTCAGGCTGCTGGGAATCGAACAACCGAAGATCGCCCTGGTCGCGGCAAGTGAAATGATCAACCCGGATATGCCGGAGACCGTTGACGCGGCAAAGATCGCTGAATTGAACCGCACCGGGCGGTTGGCCGGCGCGGTGATCGACGGGCCGTTCGGATTCGACGTCGCGGTTTCCAAAAAAGCGGCTTCGACAAAGAAGATCGACAGCACGGTTGCCGGTGATGCCGATTTCATCCTCATGCCCAACATCTCGGCGGCCAATATCTGGGCAAAAGGATTGATGTATTTCTGCCGGACCCGGGCCGCAGGCATGGTGGCCGGTGCACTGCGTCCGATAATCATGCTCTCGCGTGCCGACGATCCGCAGACCAAACTTAATTCGATCGCCCTGGGTGTTGTCATAGCCCATAGGTAGTATCGTACGCGCGGTCACCGGTAGAATAACACCTTGAATAAACCGGCACACATAAACAACGCGTGTATTTTCGACGCTGGACGCCTGCTCGAAACCCTGTCGAGAAAATCAACCCTCGCGGTCGGCGGTCTGTGCGGGTCAGCGGCGACGATCATGGTTCATGAACTGGCGCGGCTCGTACCGGTCGTCGTGCTGCCGAAACCAGAGAACCTGCACCGTTACGGGCGCGAACTGAGGAAGATCGGCGACGACATCACTGCAATCGACGAAAAGAACCCGTATTATGCGGCTTCCAGGATACTCATCTCGGATCCGGCAGTGCTGACCAGGCCCATGCTCAAGGTGGATAGAATCACGGTCACGGCGCACCAGGATATCGACCTCGACCGGCTCATTGCCCGGCTTGAATTGACCGGTTATTCACGCGAGGACAACGTGGAAGAAGAGAATGAATACGCCGTGCGCGGCGGCATAGTGGACGTCTTTGAACACGCTTGTTTCCCCGTAAGAATTGAATTCTACGGAAACAAGATATGCTCGATCCGTAAATTCGACACGCAAACGCAAAGGTCAACCGAGGGCCTCGAGCGGGTCACGATCAGACTCGCGTGTCCGGACACTCGACCCGAACCGTTGATGCAATGGATCACGGAGCAACACATTGCCATCTCCGAATCCGACCCGCCGCTCGCGGTCAGATCGATAGTCCTGTGCGATCACGGAGATATTGAGTACAGATTCACGACACCCCGGCCCTATTTCGGCGACCTCAAGGCCGTGATCCAGGATATGAACCGGCGATATTACGGCTTCAAGTTCCTCGTCTCGCCGGGGATTGCCCGGCGCCTGCGATCCGTGCTGGGTGAGATCGAGATCCACCATTTACCGCTGGAACAGGGATTCGTCGACGAAGACCGGCGCATCGCCTACCTGACCGAGCGGGAGATATTCGGCAAGGTTAAACAACAAGCGGCAGCATACAAAGGACCCTTTGTCGACGATCTGACGGGTTTTCAGGACAATGACTACGTCGTGCACAGCGACTACGGCATCGGCCAATACAAGCGACTGACCTTCGTCGACCTGGGGCACAAGAAGGTAGAGTGCTTGGAAATAGCCTACGCCGGCAAAGATAAGTTGTTTCTGCCGATCGAACGCATGAACCTGCTCGAACGGTTCGTCGCCACCGGCGGAATGGAACCGCGCCTCTCCAGACTCGGCAGCGAGCTATGGCTGCGGACCAAGCAGCGGGTGAAAAAAGCGACCGAGCGCTTTGCCCTTGAATTGCTCAAGCTCTATGCCCGGCGCATGCAAGAGCAGGGATTTGCGTTCTCACCCGAGACGGCGGAAATGAAGACGCTGGAGGCGACCTTTCCCTTTGAAGAAACCGAGGATCAGTTGGCGGCGATAAATGATGTCAAGCGTGACATGGAATCACCGGCACCGGCGGAAAGGTTAATCTGCGGTGATGTCGGATACGGCAAAACCGAGATCGCCCTGCGCGTTTCGTTCAAGGCGGCGCTCGATGGCAAGCAGACAATGGTCCTCTGCCCGACGACCCTCCTCGCGTTCCAGCATTACAACACTTTCAAGAAGCGGCTCGACCCCTTCCCGGTATCGATTGAAATGGTCTCGCGGTTCCGACACTGGGATGATATAAAGAAAATACTCGAGGGCATTGCAGCCGGCAGGGTCGATATCGTCATCGGCACGCACCGGCTGCTGCAGCCGGACGTCCAGTTCCATGACCTCGGGCTGCTGGTCGTCGATGAGGAACAGCGGTTCGGCGTCGCCCAGAAAGAGAAGATAAAGAAGATGAAACCGGGCATCGATGTGATCTACCTGTCGGCGACACCGGTCCCCCGCACCTTGTACATGGCGCTCACCGGGTTGAAGAACGTATCGAATATCTATACCCCGCCGGTCGGCCGGAAAGAAATCATGACCTCGATCATCCACTTTGATGAAGAAAGGATCGAGGATATCATCCTCCGCGAAATCGAGCGGGGCGGCCAGGTCTTCTTCGTGCACAACCGGATCCAGACGATCGAGAGCCTTCGAAACAGGCTGCTGAAGATGCTGCCGGACCTGAGGATATGCGTTCTGCACGGAAGAATGCGCGAGGATGTCAATGCCCGGCGAATGATCCAGTTCCTGAACGGTGAATACGACATGCTGCTCTCGACCGCGATCGTCGAGTCAGGGATCGATATCCCGCGGGTCAATACGATCATCGTCGATCAGGCTCACCGGTTTGGGCTGTCCGACCTGCATCAACTGCGGGGCCGTGTTGGCCGGAGCGGGCTGCAGGCGTATGCTTATTTCATCACGCCGTCGCCGGAGAAAATGACCGAGGAGGCCAGGAAGAGATTGGGCGCTCTTGTCTCCTACGCGTCACTGGGGTCTGGTTTCCGCCTTGCACTGAGGGACATGGAGATCAGGGGCATCGGCAATCTCCTCGGCAAGGAGCAATCCGGGCACGTGCACTCGATCGGCTTCCATCATTACATACGCCTGCTCAGTGAATCGGTGAGTGAATTGCAGGGGAAACCCGTGGTCCAGGAGCCGGTTCTTGACCTCAGACTCGACGCCTATTTCCCCGCTCAGTACATTGCCAGCACATACGAAAGAACGGCACTCTACAAGAGGCTCATGGAGATCGAATCAAAACCGGAGTTGGATTCGGTCAAGAACGAGATCGTTGACCGTTTCGGAAGGTACCCGAAGGAAGTGGATGATCTGTTCCTGCTCGCCAGCGTCAGAGTCAAAGCCAGGGCGCTCGGCGCGTCCCAGGTCGTGCGCAAGGCCGGGCAGTTCATCTTCTACCGCGCGGGCAGGGTGATCCACACCGCTGCGGCCGGTTGACTTTGCATGAACCGGGATTATAATCCCCAAAAGGAGGAACGGTGGAGAAGAAATTCAAGACCTTGAGAACGGTATCGGTGATCCTGAAAGTGATCGCCTGGGCCATCGCGGCCCTGACCGCGATCGGTTTCATTGCCCTGCTGGTGGGCGGGGCGGCGCTCGCACAATTCGGGAGCCGCTACGGCGGCATGGGTGCTTTTGGTCCGTTCGGCGCGGTCGGCATCGCCTTCTACGTCCTGATCATCGGCCTCATCTGGTTCGTCAGCATTCTTGCCGGTGCCGAACTGATAATGGTCATTCTCGCGATCGAGGAGAACACGCGCGGGCTGAAACCAGCGAGCTGAACCCTCTTGTTATCACGGCGCCGCGGTCCGCCGCTTGCCCGGTCAACGCTCGCTGAAGAGAAAATGGAAGGTCAGCGCGAAGAGCAGCATGACCACGGTCAGCCTTAGGTAAGTCAGGCCGCCGAGGCCGAACAAAACATTCCCGGGCATCAGAACCCGGGAAACGACGCCGAGGATTATCGTGATAAGGGCCACGGCAAGCGCGAGATACTTTATCTGTTTCATTGCAACCTCCTTCTAACGAATACAGGATGTGGACCTGGCAGCAATCCCGTCTTCATGCCGGAAATTCCTTCTTGATCGCGCTAATCGCGGTCGTGACCTGGTCCTTTGCGATCACAACGCTGATCACTGAAAGCGAAGCGCTGATCATGTCAATGTTTATCCCGTTTTCTGATAGGGCCTTGAATATCCTTCCCGCCACGCCAGGCGTGGTCGCCAGTTTCGTGCCGTAGATGGTTATCAAAGCGCAATTCTCGTCCACGACGACCACCTGGCCCCCGAACTTACCTTTGATCTTCTCCAGCAGTGTCACGACCTGGTCAAGATCCGATCGCATAACGGCAAACGAGATATCGGCCCGGCCGCGGCCGGTCGAGCTGGTCGAAATGAGCTCGATGTTCAATCCATGTTCACCCAGCGCACCGAACAGTTCCGCGGCAACACCGTAACGATCCAAGACCTTGTTGACGGTTACCCTGGCAATATTCATGTTCTGCTCGATCTTTTCGATCACTTCCCTTCCTCCCCGGACCATCACCGGGCGATGATGAATTTCTCCACGACATCGTCCCGTGAATTGTCCGCCAT
>JACUUY010000240.1 GCA_014859085.1 Caldifarciminota bacterium | reverse complement strand
TGCGGAGAAGAGCAATGCCCGGGAGGCCTTCATCCGGGAGTTCAACAAGGGCGCGCTGCTCGGTGTGTTCTACGGCCACGGCAACACCCATCAGCTGGCGCACGAAATCCTGTTTCTCAGTCCCTACATGGGCCGGATCAACAACGGCCGGCGGTATCCCTTCTTCTACTTCGGTTCGTGCAATGTGGGACGCTTCAACGACTCGGACTACGAGTGTTTGGCCGAGGAATTCGTCCGGATCAAGAGCGGCGCGATCGGCACGATCGCGGCCACGGCCGGCACCTATCCGGGCAGCAATGAAACGATCGGCGAACGCCTGTGCTACAACACGGCGCGACCCGACACGGCGCTGACCATGGGCGAAGTCAGCGTGATCGCCCGCGCCGGATACTGGTATCAGCAATATCTGCTCATCGGCGATCCGGCGACGAGATTCAGGAAGATGCGCCAGCCCGTGTATTTCTCTCATGAGCCGGACTCGGTGCGGCCCCTGGAGAGACTCGAGATCGCGGCCGGCGACGATCGCTTTCACCTGAAGGTCTTTGTCCGCGACACGACCCACATCGAACAGTTCGATGCGACGACCGTCGATAAGATCAGCGGCTGGGTGTACCGGGACGTGCAGGTTAGTTCCACGCCGACCTTCGTGCCCTACGGGTACTACATCGACGGCAAGGAAGTGTATACCGGTTACTGGGATACCAGTGCGGCGACGGTTATCGCACCGAGGGTCGTCACGACCAACCGGCCGGTGCTCAAGGTGAGCGGGATATACGGCGACCGCAGCGGCCGTCACGATTCGGTCCGCGTCTACGGAACGGCACTGGCCAGCGCCGACAATGCCGGACCGGACATCACCCTGTACGAGAGCGGCCGGGAGTTGAAGGACGGCGACTGGGTCGAGAAGAATTTCACGCTGACCGGACGGGTCAGTGACAGCAGCGGCATCAACCTCCTGTATTCGGTTGAGAGCACCAACGGTTTCTACCTTTATATCAACAGCAACCTGAGTAACAAGATCGATCTGCGCGACTATTTCCGCTACGACCGGAATTCATATACGGCCGGTGAGTTCAACGTGCCGGTCGAGCTGCCAGCCGCGGTCGATACGCTCACGATCAATGTCGTTGACAACAATTTCAACCAGACCGTACACCGGATCATCCTCAACGCCGAGTTGTACGGCCGCATCGCGATCAGTGATTTCCTTACCTATCCGAATCCGTTGCGCACCTCGGGCGGACTCTGGTTCACGTTCAGTGTCACGCGCGCCGGTCTGGCACAGATCAAGGTCTTCACGATCGCCGGCCGCCTGATAAGAACGATCGACAACGTGTCCTGCGCCGCCGGTTATAACCAGGTCTACTGGGACGGACGCGACAGTTTTGGCGATGAGATCAGCAACGGGGTCTATATCGTGAAGGCGTATGTCATGGCGGACAATTCACGGGACGATGTCGTGGAGAAATTCATCATCGCCCGGTGAT
>JACUUY010000093.1 GCA_014859085.1 Caldifarciminota bacterium | reverse complement strand
ACTTCAACACAGATTTGGTTTTGAGTTTGGCATTTTGAGTTTGTTTAGGATTTAGAATTTAGGATTTGTTATCTGGTATCAAGTATCCAGAATCTAGTATCGTATTGAAGGTATCCAGTATCAAGAATCCAGTATCGAGTATCGGTGTTTCTGTTGGTGGTTGACTTTTTGGCAAATATGATTATATTAGCATAATGAAACGATGGGTGCTCGTTGTCTGTCTTGCCCTGGTAGCGTGCAATAAACTGCCGGTCGGCGGTGATGAACTGCGCATGCGCGGAGAATTCGATCCGGAATTCATCGACCTCACGCTATTTTCTACGTTCACCGAATACAAGAATGTGAATGCGGGTGGTGCTGTCAACCTTGTTTTCGGTAGGAATGATGAGTATGAGTCGCGCGTCTTGCTCACTTTCGAATTTCCGGATACGGTTTATACCGGATACGATGAGATCAAATTGATACTTAATGGCAATAGCGGGTTCAAGAACGACACGGTCCAGTTCAGCATTCACCTGATGGATACCGCGTTCAGCGAGTATGAATCGAACTGGACGAAAAGGACATTTGAAGAGTCATGGAATAATCCCGGCGGCGATTTCAACGCCGATTCGATCCGGGCCGGCATTGCCCGGGGCGATTCGATCGTCCTGTATTTCAACTACATCGAACTGGCCCAGATACAGGGGGCATCCGCCATCATCATCGTGCCCCGCGACACGGGATTCTTCTATCTTTACTCTCGGGAGGGCGGCAGCCCGGGCAGGATATCGATGCGGAAGAATGAAATGACCCTGACGGCTTCGGTCAAATCCGACTGCCACATCATTACCGGTCCAGAACCAACACTATTTGAAGATTGGATGGGATCCGGATGGGTGTGCCGTGACTACGTGAAATTCAACTACGACACGCTGCTCGACGGCTCAATGGCGGTTTATGCCGAACTTACTTTCCGGTGTTCCGAATATTTCAGCCACCGTGATTCGCTCGAGATAGGCGTGCGGCAGCTGCTCGAGCCGTTCTCCAGTTTCGACACGCCGGCCGGACCGCTCATCGTGCTGAAGAAGATCGCGGTCGGCGACACGTTGGTCACGCTTGACATCGTGAAGCACGCAGAGCGGCTTATCGAGCATCCTGATTCGAATTTCGGTTTCTACGTGAACCTCAGCCCTGAGAACTACGACATATCACGCATCAAGGTGGTCCGCGGCTCGCATCGTCTGAACATCGGCTACATCCTGCCGCCGGAACCGCGGTAGCGGAAAATAGCGGAAACGTATATGCTTAATATCCTTTCAGCTTTTTTGATCAATGCCTCGGTGTTTTCGGTCGGCGGCATCGGCGAAGATGTGAGTGTATTCCGCGCGCCGCTGGTGAGCCGGGATAATATCACCCGCATTGGTTTTGCGCTCGACCCGGAATACACGCTGCTCAATCAAGCCGGTGAGTTCCGCGGGATCTTCTGGACAAACCCGCTGAAGCTCTCACTTGCCGTGCCCGTTACCCATGGATTTTCGCTCATGGTCGGCAATCTCGAGCGTTTCAATCAGTGCTTTGACGTCTACCTCGAGAGCGGAGCACTGCAGGTGCACACGGTGGGGCAGGGCGGCATCGAAGAAGTGTACGGAGGATTGAAGAAGACCCTGGGTCCGGTTGATATCATGGCGACCGGTTCCTACCTATTCGGCAGCGCAAGGGAGATATGGACCTACAGCATCGAGACTTATCGTCTTGTCGACACATTCTCATACCGGTATCAGGGACAGATATTCAACCTCGGACTGCGGCACCAGATGTTCTCGGTCTTCTTCGAGGGCCTCGGCGAGGTGCGCAAGATAACTATGCCTTCAGACACGGCCCTGATCGACCTGCCGGAACGCCTTTCCATCGGTATCTATGCACGGGCCGGTGAACTGCCCTTCGGGTTCGTCTATGAGCGTTCTTTCTGGAACGATGAAGTGTACGATTCTCCGAACCGGTTCAAAGCGATGGTGAGCCGCGGCGGTCTCGGTCTTGCTTATTACTACAATCCCTGGTATCTCGGCGCTGTGACCGAGCACGCCATCGACGTGGATTTTGCCATACCTCTGCGCGACGTCGGCGCGGCGAACGTCAAATTGGTTTTTGCTTTGAGATCGAAGGAAGGGGTGCGTGAAATGAGATTCGTGCCGAAACTTACGTTCGTTCTCAATGAGATCTTCGCCCGCAGACGGAAATAGCCGCAACCATCCCTCCGGGTTCTTGTTCATTGGTGCGCAACATTAATAATGAAATGAAGAACCGGATCCTTGTACTCGATGACGAGACGAGCCTCATAGAATGGCTCAAATACGCGCTCGAGCAGAGAGACTATCAGGTCGTGGCGACGACCGACCCCAAACGCGCCCTTGCCGAGCTGAAGGAACACGGATTCGATCTGGTGATAAGCGATATCAAGATGCCGGAGATCGACGGCTTTGAATTCCTCAAGAAAGTCCGCAGAATATATCCTGAAGTTCCATTCATTTTCATTACGGCCTACGGTTCCATGGATTCAGTGATGAACGCGCTGCGCGACCGGGCAAGCGATTACATCCTGAAACCGTTTTCCATTGAAGAACTGATGGTCCGTATAAGATCAAACACGAGCAAGCAGGATACAGGGCCGGCGAAGATCGTCGGCTCAAGCAAACAGATGCGATCAACGCTCGACATGCTCGACAAGATCGCCGCGACCGACATGACGGTCCTGCTCCTCGGCGAGTCTGGCACGGGCAAGGAACTGTTCGCGCACGAAATTCACAACCGCTCGAAACGGGCAAAACAGCCGTTCGTGACCCTGTCGTGTGCCGCGCTGCCCGAAACCCTGCTTGAAAGCGAGCTCTTCGGCTATAAGCGCGGGGCTTTTACGGGCGCGCATGCTGATAAGGAAGGGTTGTTCAAATCCGCGAACAATGGTTCTTTCTTTCTCGATGAAATCGGCGATGCCGCGGCCTCGATCCAGGTGAAGATATTGCGGCTGCTCGAGGAACGGGAGATCGTGCCGCTGGGTTCGACCAAGCCGGTCCGGGTCGATGTCCGGCTCATCGCCGCGACCAACAAAAACCTCAATGAGGAGTTGAAACATAACCGGTTCCGCGAGGACCTGTTCTACCGCCTCAATGTCATACCGCTCGTCCTGCCGCCCCTGCGCCAGCGCCGAGATGATATCCCGGTACTCGCCCAGCATTTTCTCGACCAGATAGCAAAGCGCGAGAAGATCGGCGCGCGCAAATTCCGCGATAAGGCGCTCGATTTCATGGTGAAGTATGACTGGCCGGGCAATGTCCGTGAATTGCGCCATGTGGTTGAAAGGGCCGCAATACTGAGCAACGCTTACTACATTGAGCCGGAGCATCTTGGTTTGCAGCAGGCTAAGACCAAGAGCCTGACCCAGCTCAAGACCGACGAGATAAAGAGGGTGGTCAACGAAAGCGCGGGCAATGTCAGCAAGGCGGCAAAGAGGCTCGGCATTTCGCGGGCCACGCTCTACCGCAAACTGAAAAAAACCAAATAACGCAAAGAGCATGGCGCATGGCATGAACACGCAGTATCAACCGTCTGTCGACGGTTTCGCAGGATCGCCATGCTCGCAGTATCGCTGCGCTCGCAGGAATCGCGCGGAGGGGACTGGCTCCGAAGGTGCCTGTCCCCGTTGTCCCGTTGTCCTATGTTACGCGCCTAAAGGCGCTACTCCTGGTAACCGGAGGGGACTGGCTCCGAAGGTGCCTGTCCCCGTTGTCCCGTTGTCCTATGTTACGCGCCTAAAGGCGCTACTCCTGGTAACCGGAGGGGACTGGCTCCGAAGGTGCCTGTCCCCGTTGTCCTATGTTACGAGCCTAAAGGCTTTACTCCCGGCACGAGTAGGGCGCTAGTGTCTGTCCAGGGTTTGAGACTTAAGTGTTGCAAAATGAGACACGTGAGACAGTATGAGACAGGATTGGTTATTTGTTATTACGTAATTACGTTACTTTTTGGTGAAAAAGGGCTGGCACGAATATTGCTACTACATAAAGTAAATTGATCTTTCAAAATCCATTCGGATCGTTCTTAAGATGGGTGTGGCTTTCTTGCATACGGATGGGGCGCGAGCTCCAATGCGCGAACGGTCTGTGTCCTAAAGCCTCGAGGTTAAGTCGGGTTTGATTTAGAACCTTTCAAGATTCGGGGGCACACTAATTTATAAGTAGCAGTACAGTAGGAATCATTATTTGCTGAGGAGGCAAAAAATGAAGAATAAGGGATTTACCCTGATCGAACTAATGGTGGTTGTTGTCATCATCGGTATTCTCGCGGCGATCGCGATACCGAACTTCATCAGCATGCAGAAGAGGGCAAAAGAAGCATCGGTGAAGAACAACATGCACACGCTGCAGCTTGCAGCTGAGGACTTCTCGACATTGACCGAAGGGATCTACGCATATGATTGCGGAGTACAGGTGGGTGCGATCACACTCAATGCTGCTGACGTTCGTAGCATAGCCGGCACTGACAACTGGGGAGCTTTGGCGGCCGTGGCCAATATCCTGTTGCCAACCAGTTTCAAGAATCCGGTACTCGCCGCTGCGGCGGCGCCTGCCGGGTATTCTCCTGCCGCGGCCGTATATGCGGCAGCGGATGCTGGTGCTGTGTACTATGCGTCGCTTGATGTCGCTGGCGCTCAGGCAGTTGACCAGAACGCTGTCATAAGTTACTCCATCGGCGGCAACGGCGTAGACGCAGTGCTCGCGCTCGTCCTGACATCCGGTCAGTAAGCAGGGATTCGCATGACCAATCCGGTTGGAGACGGGCGGATCGCGCCCGTCTCCAACGGTCGTTTTGAAGGGAATGATATGTCGATGAAAACAGACAAAAGAATTCCGGAGTCACTTGGCTTCACCCTGATCGAGTTGATGGTCGTCGTCGTCGTTATCGGCATTCTCGTGGCCATCGCCGTTCCCAATTACATCGGGATAAGAGAACGTGCCTATGAGGCGAGCGTCAAGGCAAATATGCACACCGTGCATGCGGCCATTGAGGAATTTAACACGCTCGCCGGCGGCATTTATCCAGGTGATATCAACACGACTGTGAATGAAGTGAATCCTAACGTCACCGGCGCGATCGGCGACATGTCCCTTGCCGGTGGCACGCTAACGCCGCCGTTTCCCCCAAATGCGCTGCTCAGACCGCACCCCGGCTTCAAGAACCCTTTCAATATTGGCTATAACGTTATCAACGACCTATCGATGCCGCCGCCGCCGGTTCCACCCGGTGACGTTATCGGATGCACATACTATTCACCCTATCAGGCCGATGGTACAACTCCGGCGGTCGGTGGTCAAGGGGCACTGGCATACAAAATTTCTGCCTATGGCGCCAGAGCGAGGCTGACGCTCGTACTTCCATGAATCAGGACAGAACGTCGGTATGGGAGCTCGTATGAAATACAAACGAAGGCATTATCTTATCCACAAGGGTTTTCAATTCCGCATGATCGGAATTGTGCTCCTCCTGGTGCTCGGCGCGACGATCCTCACGACCGTGGTCAATCATTTTTTCTTTCTTTCTTCGATCGTCCGTTTTACCGAAGAACATGGCCGGCCGCCGACCGGCAGCGAGCTGATCGCGGCGTCGACAAGACCGCTACTGGTTATCATCCCAGTTGCATTCGTGTTGCTTGCGATAATTTGCTTGTTCATCTCGCATCGTATTGCCGGTCCATTGCACCGGTTGAAGATGTACATGGACAAAGTTCAAGCCGGCGATCTTGATGTTGAGTTGAAATTCCGCAAGGGCGACGCGATACATGATGTTGCGGATAGCTTCAACCACATGGTTGAAGGGATAAAAAAGAGCTCGAAACCGAAAAACCAGACTTAGAAAGGACCAGGATCCTCAGAATCCAATCGGTAATTATTTACTTGGCCCGTTTCCAGGTGGAACGGGCTTCTCCATTTTCAATGTAGTAACGCTCGCCATGGGGTTCGTCCGGAATTGAACCAATCAGACCCGAGGTAACGAGCTCGGATAAGGCCCTGGGCGTCCGTCCAAACTCTGCCGTGAATTCCTCGATCTTCTCGTCCAGGAACTCAATGTCCAGCTGCATCTTTATGCGTCCAACATAATACTCCGCGATGGACTTTTCCTCAGGGTTCTCGGTTTCGTTATAGAAATCCATCCATAGAGCCAGAGCGGTTTTCAGATCCCCCAGTTTCAGATAGGTGACGAAAGCGTGCCAGCGTTTCGGCATGTCCGGCGCGCCCGGTTTGCGCGCCGCGATCCCAAAATAGGTCTTTGCGGTAATATAGTCTTGCAAGAAAACATAGTGGATAAATGCGTACACGTGCGGATACCGCCATTCATCCGGATTCTGGTACATGCCCTTTTTGAGTAATTGTTTTGCCTGGTCCGGCCGCTCCGCGTCGTGCGTCAGCATGAGCCCGCCCAAGGTGTAGGCATAAAGGAATTTTGGATCGAGCGTGGTCAGGATGTCGAGAATATGGTGCATCAGGTTGAACCGCGAATCACTCATGCGGTGCTCGCCGTAATACTGAATGAACCGCAGCCAGACCAGGTCTGCGAGCGGCGCGTGCAAACCCATGCACAGCGCCCGGATCGCGTAACCGGATGGAAAATACATAAGCTCGCCCATCACCTCGTGCGGCGACTTCTCTATGTCAACGCGATACGCCAGCCCGACGATGATTACGACGAGCAGAGCGACGACGAGGATCTTTTTCACGGCTTGTTCCCTGGAGTAGAGCCTTTCCCTCGCCAGCGCGGCTCGGGACGAGACGCAGGCTCGTGGCTGCGGACGGGCGTAAACGCCCTACTCCCGTTAGGAGCTGTGTCTTTTGTTGCCCAAACCATTGGCGAAAACAGCTATTTAAATTCCCGACGTTCGAAGATGAGCGTCGTTACATACAACAGGAATACAGTGTACATTATCCCGTAACAGATCGAGAAGATCAGCTGGTCGGTCGGTAGAGGAGCCTTATATGCCAGGTCCATGCGGAAGTTGAAATTGTCCAGATTGGGCAAAACATAGTAGAAAGCGTACGCAATGTGCTTTAATGCCGGAGCCTTGGTTGTTTCGGCAAACAGCTTCAGGTCAGGCAGCGCGTGGCCGATCACGAAAAAGATCACGCCCATGATCGACGTGAGCGTCGTTGATGAAAACGAAGAGAAGAGGAGCAGGATACCGAGCATGACACCTACTTCCAGTATCGTAAACGGAAAAGCGATGAGTAGATGAAAATCGAACGAACCTTCATAAAGGAATATCACGAGCTGGTGGATCAGGAGCATTGCCAGCACGAGCAGGCATACGAGCGCGCCAAGTCCCAGGAATTTACCGAGCACGATCTCACTCCTGCGGACCGGCTTGGCCAGGACCGTATACAGGGTCCGTTTTTCGATATCTTTGTGGATAAGCGCCGACCCGACAATTATCGTGGTGAGCACGCCGAACAGGGAGGCCGCGGCCAAGCCCAGATCGCGCATTATCTTGGGTGACTCGCCCAGGGCAAACGGCTCAAGGAACACGCTCATCACGATCAGAAGCAGGGTGAAGACAATGAGGAGGAGCAGGATTCGCTGCCTCAGCCCCTCCTTGAAAGTATTTTCAATAATTGCTTTAATTCTGTGCATTTACAACCGCTTTTCCATGTCGTTGCCGGCCATGTTGATGTGCTTTATCAATTCCATGTCAACTTATGCCAGGCTTCTGAATATGCCGGACAAACCACTCTTCGAGCGAGATCTCGTCTGTAGGTAGACCCTTCTTGAGGAGATCGCTCAATTTGCCCACTTCTCTTATCTGGCCCTCAATGACAATGCCGACCCGGTCGCATACTGCCTCGGCATCGGGCAGGATGTGCGACGAGAAGAATATCGTCGTGCCCTTCTTTTTCTCTTCGAGAATGAGGTCTTTTATTTCTTTCCGGCCGATCGGGTCAAGTCCGGTCAGGGGTTCGTCCAGGATCAGCAGGTCAGGCGCGCCGATGAGCGCCTGGGCAATGCCGATACGTTGAAGCATGCCCCTTGAATATGATCTGAGCTGGACCTTCCGGGCGCGGTCGAGCCCGACCCGCTCGAGCAGGCCGTTGATCTCTTGATCAGCGTTGATGCGGTTGCTCAAGGATGCGTGGATCTTGAGGAATTCGAAACCGGTCAGGTGTTCGTAGAAATAGGGCGATTCAGGCAAAAAGCCTATGCGCTGCCTTGCCTGCAGCGAACTCGGCGCCATGCCGAAGATGGTCGCGCGGCCCGAGTCGGGCCGGATCAGGCCGGTTATTATCTTGATCGTGGTCGTTTTGCCGGCACCGTTCGGCCCGAGAAAACCGAACACCTCACCCGGGTGGATATCGAGCGTGATCCCTTTGAGCACCTCGGTTTCCTTCTGCCAGAAATGATTCTTGAAACTGCGCCTGATATCCTCGAGCCTTATCGCGTTTTCCATTTCAAGAAATATACCCAAAATAATCACTTTGTAAAGGACCAAATCACAAATCGTATTCGTCAAATCACGGAACAGCACGAATATCGAAATTCAAAACCGTGGCCATGCCATTGTAGTCGCACGATTTATCGTGCAGGCTTTCCGGGAA
>JACUUY010000008.1 GCA_014859085.1 Caldifarciminota bacterium | reverse complement strand
GCCGTCCAATCCTTAACGTACTTGACATCAAACTCTGTGATCCTGATTGTCAAACTGGATACGCACTTCCAATGATAGAATAAGCTGAGGCACAAAAGTCGGCACGGAATCACCACAACAGGGAGCAACGAATACACAGAGCACCGGGGAGAAGTACCGAGATTATCTCGACAACCAAACTAGAAAGCAAAAAATGTACTGAACCTTATCGCAATGACCTTCAACATCGTCTCGGCAAGTCTGGTATTCTGGTAATTACCAGAATGCCGGTATGCCTGACGGGGGCGTTACGCGCGTCGGGTTTCACCTTCACGATAAGCTGGAACGATATGCTATTTGCTGTTCCTCTCACCGTGTTCGAGACAGGCGAGTAAGTAACGTAAGGAATGCATCGATTCCGTTTTTGCTCAAAACTTCGTTTTGACTGCAAAAACGAGAATCCCGCATTCGCGGGAGAACATACTCCTTGCGCCGTATTATAATTCCCCATCAACTCTTCGTCATTTTCCGGTTTACCTGTCCGCTTCAGGCAGAACCAGGGCATCCATACTGTTGGTTCTCGTGCCTGGATCGTCCGGTCCAGCCGGACGATGACAAAAGCAGGTGAACAAATCAATTCCTTGGCCCTGCGGGACCTACGGCAGGATCTTCGACAGGCTGGGTTGTTGGAAAAGGGATCTGGTCATTGCCTGTAGGTCGGTGACGATCGGCTGGTTCTTATTGATTCTTGTAATCCTAATTGTTGAACGGGGCACGCAAGCCGGACGATGACAGAAGAGGGGGCTGGACTACGTACTTGACAACATCGATCCATAGATTAGAATAAGTTAATAGAATTGTGCTATTTGAGAGAAATAGTAATTGGGGAGGCAATATGAAAAACCATGTCGGCCTGATAAGTATATTGATATTGATGCTAACCTGGTGTGCAGGACAGGCAAACATCTGGTATGTGCATCCTGATTCGACCCTTAACTCAATACAAGCTGGTTTGGATTCCAGTTCAGACAACGATACTGTGCTCGTGGGGCCGGGTATCTATTACGAAAACATCGTCTGGCCAAATACCCAGGGTATTGACTTGATAAGTGAATATGGTCCTGATACAACGATCATTGATGGGAATAGTGCGGGTAGCGTGCTAACGATAGCAAATGGCATAGACACAAGCACGGTAATTTCTGGCTTTACAGTCAGAAATGGCTCTGCTTACGATGGTAGCGGTATTTTGTGTTCGAATCATTCGGCACCAAGAATATGTGGGAATATCATAACAAGCAATTATGGAGGTGCTGGTATAGCATGCACCGACAGTTCATCACCGGTTATTACGAATAACTTCATTTCCAACAACATGAGTACGTATGGCGGTGGCATCGTAGCTATGGATTATTCCTCTCCAGTTATTGCAGATAACAGCATTACCAGCAATAGTGCTTATTTCGGCGGCGGCATCTTCTGTATGGAATCTTCACCAACCATCACGGGGAATACTATAAGCTACAACGAATATGTTACGGCTGAAAATATTGATATGGGCATGGATTATTCAAAAAAAGCCTTCAATGGTATTGATTTCAGAAGACCTCCGCCTTTAGGCGGCGGTATCTGTCTCTTGTCCAGTGCGTCACTCATTGACGGTAATATCATCATCGGTAATTCGGCAATAGGTGGTGGTGGTGGTATTTGCTGTATTAGTAGTTCGCCTACTATTCGCAACAATACTATTTCTGAGAACATTAGTCCGTGGTCTTACGGTGGCGGTGGTGTGTATATTGCTGGCGACTCAGTACTCTTCATCAACAATATTGTCACTGCGAATGTGGCTGCTTTTGGTGGCGGCATCTGTTGTGAGTATACATCAGTAATTATTGATAGCTGCACGATATCAGGCAATGATCGTGAAGGGATATATATAAATCACTGCGCTACGATAATAAACTATACTAACATTACCGATAACAAAGGTTATGGGGTGCGCAATGACTGGCCGGGCATAATAGTTAACGCTGAATATAACTGGTGGGGTGACTCTACTGGACCCTATCATCCGGTGACTAACCCGGGCGGCCTGGGTGATTCGGTGAGTGACTATGTCGACTATGTACCATGGCTCTATTGGCCTGTCGGTATTCAGGAACACAAACTACCAGAGCCGATTGTCCCGGTTCTTCAGATCAACCCGAATCCGTTTCGAGACCGGACAGATATCACCTATTACACACGGCAAAACGCGCAACGCACAGAGCTGAAGATCTATGATATCTCGGGTCGATTGGTCAGAAATCTGGCTCACACTTCGACCCATGCCCTGTGCCCCGCGCACATCTTCTGGTATGGTGACGACAACGCAGGCAGGAAACTTCCAGGCGGTGTCTATTTTCTGAAATTTGAGCATGGGGATCACCGGGAAACCCGGAAACTACTGCTGGTGCGGTAGGGATTTGCGGCAGATTGACATCAGTCAATTGCCTGTTTACGTCTTCATGGTAAGCTAACCGTCGACTTCGAGGTGCGGCAAAAACAGTAACGAGCGTGCCGAGATAATTCACCAACATGATCTGAGCCCAGTCGCAATAACCATCAACATATCATCGGCAAGGCTGGTATTCTGGTAATTACCAGAATACCAGAATAACTAATTTTGATACAAAATACAAAGGTGGGCGTCTAACAGAGGGGCGGACAGGACCTCGAAATCCGAAATTGACCGACATGGACCAGTTTAATCTGGCATTGTCTGGTTCGCTCTCTGGATCGCCCGGTTTTGCCTTCTCGACAAGCTCGAAGGATAAACTTCTTGCTGTTCCTCTCACCGTGTTCGAGACAGGCGAGTAAGTAACGTAAGGAATGCATCGATTCCGTTTTTGCTCAAAACTTCGTTTTGACTGCAAAAACGAGAATCCCGCATTCGCGGGAGAACATACTCCTTGCGCCGTATTATAATTCCCCATCAACTCTTCGTCATTTTCCGGTTTACCTGTCCGCTTCAGGCAGAACCAGGGCATCCATACTGTTGGTTCTCGTGCCTGGATCGTCCGGTCCAGCCGGACGATGACAAAAGCAGGTGAACAAATCAATTCCTTGGCCCCTACGGGACCTACGGCAGGATCTTCGACAGGCTGGGTTGTTAAAACAGGGATTTGGCTATTATCTGCAGGTCCGTGATGATCGACTGGTTTTTTATATAGTACAGGTTGTAGTAGTCCTTCTCTTTCTGGGTCAGGGCGTGTTTCTTCTCCCTTGCCTTGACCTGGCCCAGACCGGTGAGACCGGGCTTGTACGTCGGACTGAGCTTGCCGGGCTTGAAATCAACGATCTCGGAACCGACCAGGCTCAGCCTTCCGAAGAGAATCGAGAAGAACAGGGGGATATTCCTCAAAAAGCGCAGGCCGCGCTCGAAATAATGCACGGACAGTGCCCGGCCCGCCGCGCCGACGATCGCCCTCCGCTGCAAGCGGCCGTCGATCAGGATATTGAGCAGGCACAAGGGCGAAGTGACGACGACCACGATCGCCGCGACGAACAGATCGAACATCCGCTTCACGAAAAGGTCGAGCGGACCGGCAACACCTGTGATGTCGAGCAGGGGCATCGACTCTATGTCGTCGACTGAGGACTTGGCCACGATGTATTCTACTTCGTGGGGCACGATGCGGAAATTAACGCCGCTCTCCCGGGCGCGGATGATCGTCTCGAGAATCTGGGCATTGGTCAGGCGGTCCGACGAGAAGATCACTTCGTCGATCCGCTCGACCCTGATGACATCCTTGATGTTGTCGATCGTCGCCAGGACCTCAATGCCGTCGATCTCCCGGCCGATGCTGTGCGGGTCAAAGTCGACGAACCCGCAGATCTCATAGTGCATGTCCGGTCTCGACCTCAGCTTGTTGAGTATCCTCTTCCCTTCCCGGCCGGCGCCGATGATGATCGCGCGCCGTAACCTCGACAGCGGAGCGCTCCTTGAACCCGGACCGGCGATCCGGTAAACGACGCGCCACAGGCTGACGCTTGCCACGATGAGCAAGAATGATATCAGGACGACGATCCGCGAATACGCGAATTGCTTGAAGAAATAAGTGAAGGTGGAATTGACCAGCAGGCCGAACATGCAGCCGGCCAGAACGTTCTTCAGGTGGAAGATCTCCTTGCCGTGATACGCGCGGAACAGATAAATACTCGATAGCCAGACGACCGTATAGACCGGCAGGACAACACTGAACCGCGCGAGCGGATAGTGCGGGAAACGAATCCTTATAGCGATGAAAAGGCTCGCCAGGATGAGGAGCAGGTCCAACAGCGGCGGCGCGATGTTCTTGAGGGTTTGCCAGAAGAGGGCGATCACGGCCCGGACGTAGATGCCGAGCGTGAGCAGCACCCTGAGCAGAAACGAATAACGGCCGCCGAAATGCTTGTTCACGAAGGTGAGCATGGTCGAATAGAAGGTCGAGATGACCGAGAACTCGCTCTTCTTGGTGCTTTCGCCTTTGTAGTGGATGGCCTTGGTGGACGGCGTGTACACGATCTTCCAGCCCGCTTTCTTGATCCGGTAACAGAGGTCGATATCCTCGCCGTACATGAAATAGTCCTCGTCAAAGTATCCTGCCTGATCGATCACGCTCTTTCTGAGCATCATCAGCGAACCGGACAGCACATCCACTTCGGCTTCGGCGTCCGGATCGAGATAGGTTACATTGTACTGACCGAACAGCCTGCTTTTCGGAAAGATACGGCTCAACCACACGATACGGCAGAAAGCGACCCAAGGGGTCGGAAAACTCCGGCGGCTGGCGATTTGGAAAGAACCGTCCGGATTGAGCAGCTTACAGCCCACGGCTCCGACATCCGGTCTTGCGTCGAGGAATCTCTTGAGCACGGTCAGCGTGTCTTCCTGGATCAGCGTGTCGGGGTTGAGCAGCAGTACGTACTTGCCCTGCGCGAGCTTCAGCGCCTGGTTATTGGCCGTCGAGAAACCGACGTTGGCGGTATTCTCGATCAGGCGGACCTGCGGGAATCTCTTCCTGACCATCGACTGGCTGCCGTCGACCGACGCGTTATCCACGACGAAGACCTCGATATCGAGACCACCGAGCGCGCGCTCGATCGCGATCAGACACTGTTCGAGGAATGCCTTGACATTGTAGTTGACGATGATGATCGACAGGTCCCTGGTCATTGAACGATTATAGGTTGAACCGCGGCAAAGTCAATATTTGGGCATGTAGTCATCACAACTTATACAGGTAGATCCTGTCTTCGGGCAGGCTCTCGAGCAGTTCCCAGCCTTCGAACTGCCAGATGTACGAAACGATACGCGTACCCGGCCTGAGTTCGCGCTTGAATTTCGATTTCAACCGCTCATTGGTCGGCCCGTATAAGAAGAGCGCGATGACCGTCGCACTTGATATATCCATTCCGAAGAAGTTGCCGAACCTGATCCTCACCCGGCGACGCTGACCTGATACCAGCTTCACCACCCAGGCAAAAAAGAACCTGAACGGATCGAGCTCGATACCAACACCCCGCGCTTTGTAGAGCCGCGCCGCGGTGATCAAGAATCGTGCATCACCGCAGCCCAGGTCATACACGATGTCACCCTCTCTGACTTCGGCGATGGTGAGCATCTTGCGGACCTTGTCCATCGGCGTCGGATCGTAACCGGCACCAAAGAGCAGGGTCCAGTACTTCCAGGCGACGTAGAGCACGAACACGACGGCGAATATGATCAAGAGTTGCATGGCGATTCGGTCACCGGTTCCAGCCGCTCACTTCTTGAGGTGGCGGTCAAGGAACTCCATTATGAACTCCAGCCGCTTCTCCCTGCGGCGCGGCGAACCATGCCTTGACAATTCATGGCATTCCAGAGGGAACCGCACCATCTCGACGTCGCGCTTGAGCAACTTGAGGGCAACGAACAATTCTTCACCCTGGCTGATCGGGCAGCGATGATCCTGCTCGCTGTGTACTATGAGCAATGGTGTCTTCATCCGCTTCACGTATTTGAGGGGCGACATGTTCCAGTAGAACTGGAAATTCCTGCCCTCCCACCAATGACCCTTGAACTCCCTGCCCAGGGAGAAACCGAAATCCGAAGTCCAGAACGAAAGCATGTTCACGACACTGCGCATGGTCACGGCGGCTTTGAACATATCGGTATGACCGATGAGCCAGTTGGTCATGAAACCGCCGTAACTGCCGCCCATGACCGCCATTCGCTTTTTGTCGACATATCTCCGTTTGGCGAGCAGGGCGATCCCGCTCAAGATATCCCTGGTATCAGGTATGCCCCACCGGTTGTGCAGGGCCCCGGCAAATCTCTCACCATAGCCGACACTGCCGTGGGGGTTTGAATAGAACACGAGGTATCCGCTTGCCGCGAGAACCTGGAACTCGTGAAACAGCGAATTGCCGTACGCGGCGTGCGGCCCGCCGTGGATCTGAACGGCGAGCGGATATTTCTTGCCCGGCTTGAAATCCGGCGGCTTGATCAGCCAGCCCTGAATCTCATCGCCATTGAAGCCGCGCCATCTTATCTCTTCGGGTTGCGCAATGCGGCGCGCCTTCAGATAATCACGGTTCAGGCGGGTCAGCTGAGTGCGGCGGCCATCCCGCTCCAGATACAGGCTACCCGGATCCGCGGAATTACTGACCGCCAGGGCCCACGATTCCCGGCCGTCGTGGTCAAAGGCGTATATCCGTTCGTTCGTCCCGGTCACCTTCTCGACTTTCCGGCGTTTTATGTCGATACTGTAAAGACCGCAGTCGCCGTGATCGGTCGTCATGTCATAGACAAACCGGCCATCGGCCGAGAAGACCGGACGGGTCAGCGCATAGTGGCCCAGGTCGTCGATCACCAGCGCCTCAAAGGTGCGGTCGAACGAACCCGTGAGGTTGACCGCCTTGCCGCCTTTGATGCCGACGTACCACAGACCGATATTCCGCCAGCCGACCCACTCTTCCGGATAGAGCCGGCCCCGGTACACGACGTGCATACCATCCGGCGCAAAAACCGGCGACCACTTGGGCCCGGCCGGCGTCCTTATCTTCCTCTCCTTGCCGCCGTCGATACTGATCAAGTACAAATCCGTGTACTGGATCTTCTCTTCGAAGTGCTCCTCGCGGTTCGAAGCGAAGACCACGTGCTTGCCGTCGGGCGATACGTCACCGAGATCATCACCGTTGCGGCCCGAGGTAAGCTGTTTCATCTTACCGGAGCGAGCACTCACTCTCCAGATGTGCTGTTTCTCTTCAAGCAGCATGGCCTTGCCGTCCAGCTTGTACCACATTCTTTTGGTGTGGTAGTAAAGCGGCGGTTTGTCCTTCTCGGGCACCCTTTCCTTATCCTCTTTCTTGATCGTGAACTCACACAGGATACTCTTCGAATCAGGCATCCACGCGTAATTGCCGAAAAAACCGCGGGCATCGGTGATGGCATACGCCTCGCCGCCGTCTGACGGAATCGCCCACAGATCCCCTTTTTCCTTATCGGTTAACACGAACGAAATGAGCCGGCCATCCGGCGACCACCGGATATTCTTGATATCTTTGTTCCCGCGGATGTATTGGCGCGATCGCCCATTATCGTTGACCACATAAAGGTTCGAATAGTACCGGTTGTTTTTCTTGTCCATCCATTCGACGGTGTAGGCGACCCGCTTGCCGTCGGGCGAGAGCGCGATCTCCCTCAAAAACCGTAATCTGTAAAGGTCTCCGATGCTGACGCGTTTTCTGTTCATGAATGCTCCTTTCTTTTCTTCCTAGAAAAAATTCTCAAGAATTTAGTGCTTGGCCGGTGCAGCCACTGCAGCAATTCGAAAGCGCAGTCGAGTTCTGGATTCCCGGCTATGGCGCGCTTCACGTAGTATAGTACATCTTCATAGTCCCGGACCATACGGCAGCACGCGGCGATCCCGTACAACGTGAGCGGGTTATCCGGGACGAGCGACAACGATGCTTCCAAATGGACCCGCGCCCGCTTATCATCTGCCGCAAGCAGATAGGCGATCCCGATGCGCTGGTTGATGAACGCATCGTTCTGGGACGACGCCAGCGCTTTCACAAAACAAAAGAATGCACCCATCCGGCCGATACGCTTGTGCGGCGCGAAGAGCCGTTGAACAAAGCTCGTCTTCATTCTCAGAAGCACTTCGCCCCGTAACAGCCAGTCCAGGGATGTTTCGTCCCTGGACACGGGAACGTTGATCATGTCCCGGGCTTCTGCGACCCGGCCGGCACATGCCAGGGCATACGCATGGGCGCAGGTCATTGCTATCGAATCAGTAAAGCGGTCCCGGCCCTTTTCTGCCCAGTACGCGGCCGGACCGTATTGGCCGACATCGACGAGGATGCGCACCTGGCCGGCCCAGGCACTGACCTGCTCCCGGTCCAGAGTGAGTGCGCGCGCGTAGTTTCTCAGTCCTTCGCGATAACGGCCGCGGAAATAGTCCTCGTGCGCCGCCGCGGTAAGATCCGTGACCGTCAGCCGGGCGCGGTCATCACGGAGGTCCGGCGCATCCTCTCCGAGCAGGAACCGATCCAGTGTTCTTTCTCCGACGGACGGCAATTCGACCGCGGCAAACCCCTTCGCTCTCATCTACCACTTGGTGAGGATGCTGGCCACGAGTCGTTCCGCCGCCTTCTGTGCCGCTTCCCTGACACCCTGGTCCTCGTCCACATCGTAAAGCGCCCAATCCGAAACATCGCCCTCCCAGAAGACTTCATTACGCACTTTATCAACGCAGCGCACCGAGTATCTGACCGTTATCCGGTATTCGAGGATCGTCTGGTCCGCGGTATACGTGTGGGGATCCCTTGAATAGCTGGACACGGTTCCCTCGAGGACGAGATCGGCGCTTGCTTCATCAACAATGCGCAGGTTGGAACCGCTCCGGAAAGCCTCGATCACGGCGTTCGTTGCCAATTCATCGAGGCCGGCTTTAAGCGTGCGGTTCTGGAAGAGACCGATGTACATCTTCTGCAGGTATTCGGGCAATAGCGAGCGGGTCGAATAGCCGCAGCAGGATACATACCACAGCGCGCCGGCCAAACCGAGCATAAGAATGAAATATCCTTTTCTCATATATGACATATTTTCTTTTACCCCTGCACACAAAAAAGAATCACTGCCTGAGCATTTTCAGCCGCGTATCTGCCTCGGCGCCGATCGGGTCATTGACCCCGCGCTGCTTCATGATCTTTTCGTAGACGTGCTGTGCCGCATCGAGTTCGTCGAGCAGTTCGAGTACGATGCCGGTCTTGTACTGCGCGGTCGGCGCCCACATTTCATCATCGCCGTAGGAATCGAGAATCTTCTGATAACTGTGGAATGCGGCGGCAAAATCACCCTTGCCAAGATACGCCTCGCCGAGCCAGTAGTAATACGACGGTTCAGGTCTCAATCTTGTAGCGATCCGGAGATTTTCTATCGCATCGGCCGCCCGGCCGGCGCGCAGCGATGCGTATCCGATCTCGAACCGGATATCGGCTTCCCGCTCCTGACTGGAAGTTTTTGAGATCTTCAGCCCGGTGCCTATCACCATGGACCAGCGGCCTGCTTTCTTGTAGCTGATCAACTGGTTCTCGAGCGCATCCGCCATCAATCCCTGATCCGCGCTCGCCAACCCGTAGTATACCGCCGCCGAATCGAACTGCTCGCTCAGAAAATTGAGCGTGGCGATCTTGAACAACGCGTCATGGAAATGTCGGCCCCTGGGAAAACGCTCGGCATACGATCTGAACCGCTGGAGCGCCGCGTCCATGTCGTTGTTCAGGAGAGTAACAACCGCCCAGTTATAATGCATGCCATCATGCATATAACCTGGACCGTGTTCGATCAGAGAATCATAGTGTACCGCGGCACTATGGTATTCCTTCCGGTCAATTAGATATTCGCCATAGAGATCGAACAGCTCAAGATCCGGGTCTGCAAAGTGCGCACTCCGGACAGAATCGGCCCGGCTCAGCGCACCGCACCGCGCCAGACTGCGTGCATACAGACGGACCAGCGCCGTATCGCCCTTGAGCGCCGTCGATTCGATCGCGCATATGTCTTCATACGCTTCTGCCCGGTACCGGTCGAGCACGTAACCGCGCAGCGCTTTGTCAAAAAGATCCGGATCATCACTCTGAGCCATGGCCGGGCCGAAAAAATCCGGCGTGTGGTGTCCCATCGCACTCAGACACTCGGCCAGAACAAACAGCGCAAGGGGATCCCGGCTGTTGGCGAGAATGATATTCGTCGCCGCGGCCTCATGATCGCCCTCTGTGTAGTATTGCAGGCCGATGATCTTGCGCGCATACGCCTGAGCATTTGCATATTTCAGATAGGGTGAGATAAATTCAGCTGCCTCTTTGTAATCGCCGCGCCTGACCAGCTGCCAGGAATAGAGCGAGTCGAGCAGATAGTGCCCCGGGTAGTGGTGTCTGAGTTCCTTGAGCCGGTCGAGCGGATCATCGAAGCCGGTCATGGCCGAATCGAGCACGAGATTTTCCGGCACATTCTTCGCAACACCATCCATGCTCAGTATCCGCAGACATAATGCGATCTCTTCGCTATCCGCCGGCACCGGAATACCATGCTGCACCGGTTCCTGTTTTGCTATCGCCTCGAGCATGCCGGCCCTGTGCTTGTAGGGTGCAACATCCCGCAACCTTGCCGCGTGCGCCGGGACGCTTGCGCGGTCAAAGAGGAGCGCGATCTTTGCATAACGGTACAACGCATCGCCGGTCAGAGCTTTTGCGCTGATCGGCCGGAAGGTCAGGAAAGCACCGACCGTATCACCCATCGACAGTTGATTCTCCGTAATGTAGAGGCCCCGGCCCGAACCCGGCCCCTGCAGGGTCTGGTAGATCTCATCCCGGACCTTTGGATCCTCGGTGATCGACGCGCGCAGGATCTTCACGGTATCAGTCTGAGCGCAGAAAGAAAGGACATATTCGGCCGGAGCGAACTCACCCTGCGCGATCAGGCCCCGGGAGAGTTCTTCCATGATCGGGATCAGAGCATCGCCTGCCAGGTATTCGTACTTCCGGAGGTACATCGCTCCAATTTGATACGCCCTTTCCTTCACAAGCCGTTCGAGGAGCAGTTCCATAACTTCCGAAGCACGCGCTCCGAATGAGTAGTCCTTGAGATACCGGTTCGCCTGGGTAATGAATTCGACGACATCGCCCCTCTGTTCGTTGATCAGTACAAGGTAGTAGACCGCATCCGGAAAATACTGCTGGTGGTCAGGGTTTCGGAGCATGCTTTCGAAATAGAGGCGCGCCGCGACATGATCACCGTGCTTGTAGGCATCCCGCGCCAGGTCGTATTCGGTCTTGCCTCCATGGACGAGACCGCCGACCATGGAGGAGACGAGCAGTGCGCACGCGAGGTCACGGATTCTTCTCATGCCCGAGCTCCTCTTGTAGAACCTGTTCAAGCCGCGCGGCCGAACCGTCCCACGAAAATTGACCCGCCCACTCTCTTGCGGCGGTCGAGAACCGGCGCCACTTATTATCGTCCTCGAGCAGTTCGATCGTGCGCGCGGCCATCTCATCGACGTTGCCGTATCTGTAGAGGAAGCCGGTCTCGCCGTGCTTGACGACCTCACGCAGCCCGGGTGAATCCGCGCACACCACGGGCGTGCCGCAGGACTGTGCTTCGATCGCGGTCAATCCCCACCCTTCCTTGATCGATGGCTGAACGATGAGCCGGGCCGTCTCGTAGACCCGGTACTTCTCCGCCTCGGCAACAAAACCGCAGAAATCGATCTCCACGCCGAGATTTCGCGCCAGCGATTTGAGCCCATCGAGCGCGTCGCCGTCGCCCACGATGCTCGCCCTGATCTTCCGTCGCTTGGCCACGAGCGCCACACAGCGCACGAAATGGTCGATCGATTTATAAGTCTTAACCCGGCCCACATAGGCGACCAGGTCAGGATCCCGTTCTGGCACTGTTCCTGGCGGGCGCTCGGGAATGCCGCTGTGTACGATATAGATGCAGCCGCGCCCGCCGATCTCACGCAGGTCCTGCGCCGTGCTCTTCGAGATCGCGACGAAATCGGAACGGCCGTACAGCACGCCGGCCAGCCGCTCCGTGACGAACACATACGCGGCAAAGACCGGATTCGTCTCGCGGAAGATCGTCGACCGGAACAGGTGCATGACCATGGGCAGCACCCGGCGCCGCGTGAAGAGCGTCGAGTAGAACGGGATTTTGTTGAGGTCGTCGATCACGACATCGACCGCACGGTGGCGGAGCAGCGCGCGCATTGCGAAGGGCGCGAGGAAATTGAAATTGGCGCGCCGGCCGATGCGGAATACCTCAAATCCGTCGATGAATTCATGGCGGGCCTGGCCCGGAGCCCGGCTGCAAAGCAGCATCACGCGGTGGCCCGTCCTTATCAGCCGGGAAAAGATCTCGTACAGGTAGACCTCGGCGCCGCCCGCAAAGGGGTTCTGCCAGTCCTGCCAGTTGATGACCAGGATGTTCATCGCTGGAATGCTACACTTTGGCGCGCCAGTAATTAAGCAGATCCTCGATCGTCTTTTCGATCTTCACCTTCGGCGACCAGCCGGTGAGCCGTGAGAACTTGCTGCCGTCGCCGAGCAGCACAAGTATGTCGTTCTTCCGCATTTTGGTCGGGTTGACCTTCAACTCGAATTCCTTCTTCGACAGCCGGGCAAAGATGTCGACCAAACCGGCTATGGTATGGCCCTGGCCGCTCGCAATATTGTATGTTTCGCCGGGCACGCACTTGTCCAGCGCCATGGCATGGGCATTGACGATGTCTTTGATGTTCAGGAATTCTCTCTTTGCCTGGATGTTGCCGAGTTCAATGAGCGGCGCCCTCTTCCCCTTTTCGATCTGGCTGATCTGCTTTGCGATCGTGGGCAGAACAAAGGTCTCAGCCTGTCCTGGCCCGGTATGGGTAAACGGCCGCAGAATTATGGTTTCCAAGCCATCCCCCTGAAAATCTACGCAGATCAGTTCGGCCGCGTATTTGCTGATCGCATACGGATTCTTCAGCACGATCGCAGCATCTTCGGCCAGACGTTCGCCGCCGCCGTAAACCTCGCAGGTGGACACGAAATAGAACAGCACGTTCTTGCCGAGGGATTTTGCCGCCTCCAGGACGTTTGCCGTACCCGTGATGTTGGTGCTGTAGGCGACCGCCCGGTCGCGGAAGGACTTCGCCACCGAACTAACCGCGGCAAGGTGGAACACGGCATCGGGTTGGTATTGCTTGAAGACCTCAATGGTCAGATCGAGGTTCAGGATATCGAGGGCAACGTACTTGCCCCTCTTCGGGATCAGCTGGGGCAGGCAGGTCGCAACGATCTCGTACCTGGATTCGTCGAGCGCCTTGATGAGGTGAGAACCGACAAAACCCTCGCTGCCGGTTACCAGCAGTCTCTTCATTTGAGTACGTTGCGCCAGTATTCGACCAGATCCTGCAGGGTCTGGTCAAAAGGGATCTCCGGTTTCCAGCCCGTGGCTTTGCGGAATTTCTCGGCCGAACCGATCAACAGTTCGACATCGGACGGACGCAGCCGGGCCGGATCCTGTTCGATCTTTATGTCGCCATCGGTCAGCCTGATCAGCCGGTCAAGCAGATCCTTGATCTTGATGCCCTTGCCCGAAGCAATATTGTAGACCTCGCCCGGCGTTCCCTTTTCAAGGACAACGGCATAGGCGCGGACTACGTCCCGGACATCGAGGAAGTCACGGACCGCTTCCAGATTGCCCACGCGCAGCACCGGCTTCCTCTTCCCGCGTTCGATCTCCACCAGCTGCTTGGCAAAGTTTGAGGTCACGAAAACATCCCCGCGCCTCGGTCCGGTGTGGTTGAACGCCCTGGTCCGCACAACTCTGAGACCGTAACTCTTGTAGTACTGGTAGCCAAGGAAATCCTGGGCGATCTTGCTCACGCCATAAGGACTGAGCGGCCTCAACGGGTTTTCCTCGGTTATCGGCAGCTCGTCCGGGTGCACCAGACCGTACTCCTCGCTCGAACCGGCGATGTGGATCACCGAATTAATGCCCAGTTCGCGCACCCGCTCGAAAAGATTCAGCTCGCCGGCGATATTTGTTTCGATCGTCTCCAGGGGCGCGGACCAGGAAAAAGGCACGTAGCTCTGTGCCGCCAGATGGAAGATCTGGTCGGGTCGGGTCGCCTCAAGAGCCGATTTCATCGCATACGAATCCCGTATGTCGCAATTCACCAGATGTATCTTGTCCTCAATGTGACGGATATTGTCCCGGTTCGACCGCCATCTGATCGTGCCAAAGATCTCATGCCTGCCCTGGGCAAGGAAATAATCGGCAAGATGGCTTCCTGCAAAACCAGATATCCCGGTTATCAGTACTCTCATAATCGACTCCTTAGAATTTCACGAAGAACGGAAGGTAACCCATCGGATCCACGGACTCGCCGCGAAATCTCACCTCGTAGTGTAGATGGGGCGAGGTCGATTTGCCTGTCGAGCCGACCGTGCCGATGACCTGGCCGGCGCTTATGCGGCTGCCGCGCAGCACGTCGATCGTGTTCAAATGACCGTAGAATGTCGAGTAGTTTTTGTTGTGTTCGACCAAGACACAGTTGCCGTACAGCGAATCCCAACGCGTTGCGATCACGCTCCCCGAAGCCGCGGCAATGACCGGTGAAAATTGAGGTGCCGCGATGTCGATACCGTAATGCCCCGGGCTGAACTGCCGCGATATCTGCCCCATTGTGGGCAGCAACGAGGGTATATTCTCGGGCATTTCTATGAGATGCTCGATGGTCGTATAGTTCGGGCTTATCTCCGCAATGGTGGGTTCGACGACCTCAGGCGTCTTTTCGATGCCGAGCATGACCTTGATCTTCCTGCTGCTCGCCTCGGCCACGCGCAGATTCTCCCGGATCTCTTCGACCTTGGCGAACTCCTCTTCTAATTGAGCGTTGCGCCGCCTCAGGACCTCCGCTTCCACGGCCCGCACATAAACGGTCGCGTAGTTCAGGGCGGCGATAACGGCTACGATCAGAAGTGCCGCGATGATCGCACCGCCGATGATCATATTCCTCCGGGAAAGGAAGAAACTCCTCGACACTTGCGAATCATCCGAGACGACCAGGAGCGAATATCCTTTCTTCACTGCTTAACCCAGCCCTTTTTCACATGCCCGCACGAGCAAGTCGATGGTTGCCTGGACATCCTTCAAGTCGCAGACCTCATTCGTCGAATGGATGTACCTCGTCGGGATGGACAACACGCCGCTCATGACCCCTTCTTTCACCAGCTGGATGATCGCGGCATCCGTGGTCCCCTTCTCGAGGATCTCGAACTGATAAGGTATTGCCCGATCACGGGCAAGTTCGACGAGCCGGTCCTTGATGGCCGGATTGGCAATGAAGCTGCTGTCCTTTACCTTGATTGCCACGCCCCGGCCCAGTTCGACCTGCATCTTATGGGCTTCAGGCGTATCCCCGGTGTCGGTGACGTCGATTGCCAGCGCGTAAGCCGGTTCGATCGCATAGGCACCGGTCCGGGCGCCGCGTAATCCCATCTCTTCCTGGGTCGAGAAAACAAAATACAGATCGTGATCCGTCTTGCCGACCCGCTTCATCGCCTCGATCATGCAGTAGCATCCGATCCGATCATCCAGCGCTTTCGCGGACATGCGCCCGTCTCCGATCCGGACCGCCTGCTGGTAAAAACACGCGATGTCGCCGATCTGGACAAACTTCTGCGCTTCTTCCTGGCCACGCGCACCGACATCGATGTACATCAGGTCCAGTTTTGGTTTGGCGGCTGGTTTTGCCCTGTCCTGATCCGGCTCGATGCCGATCACGCCGATCGTGCCGTTCTCAAAGAGCACCCTCTGATGCAGGATCCGCGCCGGAAAGACGCCGCCGATATTGGAGAACCGCAGGAAGCCTTTCTTGTCGATGTAGGTGACGATCACGCCGATTTCATCCATGTGTGCGCACAACATGATCTTTTCGCCGCCTCCTTTGGCCGGCCCCTTGCGGCAGATCAGATTGCCCAACCGGTCAGTCTGGATGTCAGCGCAGGATCCTTTGACTTCTTGCTCTATGATGGCGCGTACGCCGTGCTCGCGGCCGGCCGGGCCGTATGCATCGCACAATTTCTCGATCAAACCCATTGTTTGCCCTCTTTCATGATTCGCTCTATACCTCCACGGATCAGCTGGACCGTGCGTCTTATGTCCTCTTTCGAGGCGAACGCCATGGGTGAATGAATATACCGCGCGGCAACGCTGATCACAGCGGCCCTGACCCCGATCCCGGCAAGATGCATCGGCCCGGCGTCCGTACCGCCGATCATTGGACGTTTTAACTGATAAGGAATGCCTTCTTCTTCTGCCGTCTCCCGGAATAAAGACACAACCCCACGGTCACAGATCACGGAACGGTCGACAATGGTTATGGTCGGGCCCGCGCCCATCACCGGATACTGGGGCAGATCGCGGTCTTCGGGCCACTCGCCCGAAGAGGTCGTGTCGACCGCGATGGCAACATCCGGCTTGACCCGGTGAGCCGCAATCCGCGCGCCTCTCAAGCCCACTTCTTCCTGCACCGTGAACGCATAGCATACGGGCAGGTCGGTATCGAGAAGGAGCTGGAGGAGCACGTAGCAGCCAATCCGGTTGTCGAAGGCCTTGCCCTGCAGGGTATCGCCGTTCTCTTTGTACTGGGTGTCGAAGACCGCATAGTCGCCTACCTGAACCATCTCGGCCGCTCTTTCCTTGGATGGAGCGCCGATATCGATGAAGAGGCTGTCGATCTCGGGTATCTTCTCCCGCTCTTTGCGCTTGGTCAGGTGGATCGGCGCATGGCCGATCACGCCGACGATCTGCTCTTTGCCGACCAGGACGCGCTTGGCCATGAGCACATTAGGGCCCATGCCGATCGCCTTGAACTTTAGCAGGCCTTCCTTGGTGATGCCGCTGATCATCAGGCCGACTTCATCCATGTGCGCCGCCAGCATGACCCTGGGACTTTTCATGGTCCGGGCGGTAACGATAAGATTGCCGTAAACATCAGAAGAGACCTCCACCCCGCTCTTTGGTATCTTGGACTGCAGGAAAGCGCGCACCCTCGATTCATCACCGCTCACACCGTGCAATTCGCACAACTCTCTGAGCATGCGTAAATTATACCTAATTACTTATTTTTGTCAACACGATGCCACATATGGAGAAACCCTAAATCCGAAACTCTAAATCCTAAATTCCGTAAATTCATAAATCTTCGGTTTATGTCAATTTACGAGAATCCGCGTCTGACATCGTTGGACGGGACAAATCCAAAATACAAAGCACAAATGACCTAAACAGGCGCGTCAGTTGCTGCTCCATAGATGACCAACAAATCGGGCAACTACTCTGTTTCCCGGTTTTATCCGGTCTGTCTGCTAATTTCGAAATCCGCAATTCTAATTTCTAAATATCATGTGGGTATCTCCCCGTCTCCGTGTCTCTTTGTCTCAGAGAGATGTGCCTGTCCCCATCACGCTTGTCATCGTCCGGCGTGACCGGACGATCCAGGAAAAAATCGACAGACTGGACTCGTCCAGGGAAAGGTGTGCCCTGCATAACAAGTCCAGCACGTTGTTATCCACATCTAGTATCCAGAATCAAGTATCAAGACAATTGACAGCCCACCTGACGAGTATTATAATAACTTGGAGGCAATATGGCAGCACTTCTGTATATCGCATTCATGGCAGGCTATATCTATGAAGACAGCGACAGCCTGATCGTCTACAATGACACCCTGACCATGTGCGGGCAGCATATCTACAATCACAAAATACACATTGCTGACACCGCAAGGCTGCTGGTGAGAACATGGACCGGCAGCGATTCCACGGGCTGGCTGGTGCTGAACGCTCCCGATATCCGCATCGAAGGCTTGTCTGCGATCTGCGGGCACGGCGCAGGCTATTGGGGAGGCACCAACACCCACCCGGATGGCTACGGCCCGGGATACGGCGTGGCCGGAAACCTTGGCGGCGGTGCAGGTGGTGGTGCCGGCTATGGCGGAACCGGCGGCAATGGCGGCGGCAGCCCTGGTACTGGCGGCATTGTCTACGGCAACAGCAGTGATACGCTCATACAGATGGGTTCGGGCGGCGGGGCAGGCCGCCTTGGCGGCGTAGAAGGCTTTGGCGGCAATGGCGGAGCCGCCATTTGCATCCGAGCCGGCACCCTCGCAATAGACTCTTCACTCATCACAGCAAACGGTGAGACCGGCGACACGGCGGCCATGGTCGCCGGCGGCGGCGGTTCAGGCGGCGGGATCATGCTCTGGGCCGATAGTATAATGGTCAATGGCACCGCGCTCGAGGCAAACGGCGGACCAGGAGGCCCGGTTGACCCTGAATATGGGTTCGGTGGCGGTGGCGCGGGCGGTGGCCGCGTCAAGATCTTCTACACCACTTTCATCGATACATCAGCCTTGAGCATTTCCGCACAGGGCGGTGATGCAGGTATTGGTGGTTACGGCAATGGCCAGCCTGGTTTGCCCGGGACAATATACGTCGACCAGATAGTGAGTGTCCTCGAAGTCGTGCACGAGACCTCTGTAATGTGCAATATCGAACCCAGCCCGGCGAGGAATATGGTTCATATTACCATTGGAAACCCGCCATTGCAGTTAGCGCTGTGTGATGCCTTGGGTCGCGTCGTAATGATTCTGCGATTAAACCAAATCACCGAAACCATAAATCTCGCAGACCTAAGCGCGGGTGTGTACTTTCTCAAATCGGATCGAGGACATGGAGTACTGGCTAAAATCGTCTTGTTGCGGTGATCTTTGATTGGCTATGTTTACAATCAAATGCGCTAAGTGCAAGGGATTGACAATCATTGCCTTTTCTCTATGATCTTGGTGTATACTTGGTTAGAGGAGGAGTTATGAAAAACATGCTGTGTATATTGCTGTTCTCGTGCATTGCCCTGAGCGTCGTTCTTGCCGATACAATCTTTATGAAAAACGGTTTGAAAATCGACGGAGAGATACAAAACATAAACGCTGATTCCGTCACCATCAAGACATCCTCAGGTATATTGACGATCGCAGCTGTTGATATTGCCAGTATAGAAACGACCGTACCTGAACCTCCAGCAAGGGAAATAAGTGAAGGCGCAATTCCGAAGTCAATAACGACAGTCGGGTATGGATGTCTCGGGGGTGTTATCCTGGGGGGCGTCGGTACTCTATTGACAATATATGCCGATGGTTTTGACAATGCTTATCTCGCCGCCACTGTTATCATCGGTTCGGCAATAACCGGCATCCTTATTGGAGCGGAGATGGGTAGCAAATAAACAGCGCCCAAGACTTTGTTCATGCCAAGCTTGCGTCGATACATTACACAGCTAAGAAAGTTGCAAAAACTGAAAAACAGCGTAAACGCACAGTGCCACCAAATCATAGCCGCGACTCTCCTCTTGTATTCAGCCGGGGAATGTATATAATAAGCCCTTAGGCAATCCACAAGACATAGGCTCATTACGTCGCAGTTAGCATCTTTTTTTATGTCCTTTGACAACGAGGACTTCAAGGAGGTTATTGAGATGGACGCAAAGATAAGCGATTTTCTACAAAAACGGTTGGGCGACCAGGGTTATGCAAAACTCGCGAAAATCGACAACCCTGATCTGCACGCATTCATTGCCAGGTATCTTGAACACTGCAATCCAGATAAGATATTTGTCAGCGCCGACACACCAGAAGACCTGAATTACATCAGAGAGACCGCGATCACCAATGGCGAGGAGCGCAAACTTGCGGTCCAGGGCCACACGATCCATTTTGACAATGCCGGAGACCAGGGCCGCGACAAGAAGAACACGGGTATCCTCGTGCCCAAGGGTGTCGAGCTCGGCGACATGATCGAGACCAAAGAACGCGATTCGGCGCTCGTCGACATCCATGACGTGCTCAAAGACATAATGAAGGGCAAGGAAGTCTTCATATGCTTCTTCACTCTGGGCCCGGCGAATTCCGATTTCTCGATCCCCAGTGTCCAGATCACGGATTCGAGTTACGTAGCGCACAGCGAGACCATCCTCTACCGGCCCGGCTACAATGAATTCGTCAAACAGGGCAGGAACGCGAAGTTCTTCAAGTTCGTCCACTCGCAGGGGGAACTCGATGAACGCAAAACCTGCAAGAACCTCGACAAAAGGCGTATCTTCATCGACCTCGAAGAGAACATCGTGTACAGCGCCAATACGCAGTACGGCGGGAACACGATCGGTCTGAAGAAACTGGCCATGCGCCTGGCGATCAAGCGCGGTTCAGAACAGGGCTGGCTGACCGAACACATGCTCGTCATGGGCATTCACGGCCCGAAGAACCGGGTCACCTATTTCACCGGCGCCTTCCCTTCGCTGTGCGGCAAAACGTCAACCGCGATGCTCGAGGGCGAGACGATCGTGGGCGATGACATCGCGTACCTGCGCAAGAAAGACGGCCAAGTGCGAGCGGTCAACGTGGAAAAGGGAATGTTCGGGATCATCCAGGGGATCAACTCCAAGGACGACCCGAGCCAGTGGAAAGCGATCCATACGCCGGGTGAGATCATATTCTCCAACGTACTGGTGACGCCGGAAAAAAGCGTTCACTGGATCGGCAAGGACGGCGAAGTGCCGCCCAGGGGTGAGAATCATACGGGCGAGTGGTTTAAGGGCAAGAAAGATAAGAACGATAAGGAGATCCCGCCCTCGCACCCCAATGCCCGGTTCACGATCGCCCTGAAGCAGTTCGACAACCTCGATTCGGCGCTCGACGACCCGAAGGGCGTGGTCGTCGCGGGTATGGTCTACGGTGGAAGGGATTCAGATACCTCGGTGCCGGTCGAAGAATCATTTGATTGGGTACACGGCATCATCACCAAGGGAGCGGCGCTCGAATCAGAAACGACCGCGGCGACCCTGGGCAAAGAAGGCGTGCGCTCTTTCAACCCCATGTCCAATATCGACTTCCTCCCCATTCCGATCGGCCAGTACATCAAGATCAATCTCGATTTTGCCGAGGGTATCCAGAAACCGCCGCACATCTACGGGGTCAACTACTTCCTGAAGGGCAAAGACGGCAATTTCCTCAACGAAAAGACCGACAAGCGCGTGTGGTACAAGTGGATGGAACTGCGCTCCCATAATGAAGTCGAAGCGATCGACACGCCGACCGGACGGATCCCGAAATACGACGACCTCAAGCGGCTGTTCAAAGAGGTGCTGAACAAGGACTACACGGCCGATGAATACAATGAGCAATTCAAGACACGGATCTCGGAGAACCTGGCAAAGATCGACCGCATCAAGGAGATTTACGAGACCAAGGTAAAGGGCGCGCCCGAGGTCCTGTTCGACGTCCTTGAAAAGCAGCGGGCGCGATTGCTTGAAGCCCAGAAGAAACACGGCGACTACATCACGCCGGACAAACTGGCATAAGGCAGCAAGATAACTGAAGCGGGCCGGCCTGCGCCGGCCCGCTTTGCATTGGTCTGCGGTTGACCTCGCGAACGATCGCAGTATAATAGACCGCTCTGCATAAGCGGCTTTTCTCAGTCCGACGACTAAAGGAGGCAATGCCTATGCCAACAGACAAAATTACCGACCTAACGAAAACCGCCCGGGCACTGAACAAGAGAGATTTCGAATGCGCCGTTGTACCGGACGCGAATGAAGCGGCCAAAACCCTGCTTCAGTACATCCCGCCGGAAGCGGTTGTCGGCATCGGCGGGTCAGTAACCATCCGCGAACTGGGCATCATCGGGAAACTCGAAGCGCGGGGCAACGCAGTCATCCCCCACTGGCAACCCGGGCTGACCGAAGAGACCGACCGCAAGCTCCGGCGACAAGAGGGACTGGCCGACTACTATCTCACGAGCGCCAATGCGATCACCGAGCAAGGCGAAATCATCAACATCGACGGCATTGGCAACCGCGTCGCGCACATGATCTACGGACCGGAGAACGTCATCATCGTCGCCGGCTACAACAAGATCGTGCCGGACATCGATGCCGGGATCGCACGCAGCAAGGAGATCGCCGCAGCGCTCAATGCCCAGCGGGTCGGATCCAAGACACCGTGCGCCAAGACCGGCAAGTGTGTTGACTGCGATGCACCGGGCAGGATCTGCCGCGTGATCACGATCATCCAGTACCGGCCGTGGCAGACGAAGATCAAGGTCCTGCTCGTGAATGAGAAACTGGGGTTTTGAAATGAAAGTGGGGTTTTTGCAGTTCGCTCCCGTCTTCGGCAAGAAAGAAGACAACCTGAGAACCGTCCGCGATTTGCTCGAGCATATCCAGGCCGACGTCATCGTTTTGCCCGAACTCTTCAGCACCGGCTACGCGTTTCTGGATAAGGACGAGCTGGCCGGACTGGCCGAACCGGTCCAGGGCGAGACCGCCGAATTCATGCACGGCCTGGCGCAGGCAACAGGGTGCGCGTTCGCCTTCGGCTTTGCCGAGAGGGCCGGTGACCGATTCTACAATTCGATGGCTTTTGTCACGCCCGAAGGTATGGTTACGGCGTACCGGAAATCACACCTCTTCTTCGAAGAGAAATTCTTGTTTGCACCCGGCGATACCGGATTCAATACCTTCGAATACAAGGGCGTGAAAATCGGCCTGCTCATCTGCTGGGACTGGATATACCCCGAAGCGATGCGAACCCTGGTTCTGCAGGGCAGCCAGGTCATCCTGCACGCGGCAAACCTCGTCACGCCCTATTGTCCGGACGCGATGGTCACGCGGGCCATCGAGAACCGGGTCTTTGTCATCACGGCCGACCGCTGCGGCGACGAGATCCGCGGCAGTAAGAACTTCCACTTCATTGGTAAGAGCCAGGCCGTGGCGCCGAACGGCGATTTGCTCGTCCGCGTGGCCGAGGAAACCTGCGTCCGGGTCATTGAGATCGATCCGGCCCTGGCGCTCGATAAGAAAATAACCGAACATAACGACCTCCTGGCCGAACGGAGGCCCGACCTCTACTTCAAAACGCAACAAAACCAACCAGGTTGATTTTGTTGCGAAAAGCTCAAGGAAAATGACCACCCCAAGATCCTGATCGTTACGGACATGCTTCTCACCGGGTTTGATGCACCGCAACTTCAGGTAATGTACCTTGACAAACCATTAAAAGAGCACCGGCTCCTGCAGGCGATCGCGCGTACTAATCGACCCTATAAAGGACTAAAGAAGGTAGGCATCATCATAGACTATGTTGGCATTCTGAAGGAATTCAAACGCGCTTTTGAGTTGTATAGCAGGGAAGACGCAATAGATACCGCACTGAACGATTTCGACAGCATTCGGATTGAGTTCGACACACTTATCGCAGAGACCACGCAGATATTCAATGGACTGCCACAGAACTATGAACGCCAGACGCTGCTAAAGGCCGTAGAGATCCTCACGACTGACGTTTCGAAAGAAGAAAAGTTCATTGCAGACTATCGCGAATTACGCAAAATATTTGAACTTCTCGGATCTGATCCCCACAAGCTGAGGCATTTTGAGCAGTACAAGTGGGTATCGGCAATCTATACCTACTATATGAAAACGGTTATGTGCGGGACGAGCATCGATGCATATGTGCATAGATACTACGACAAAACACTGAAATACGTCTACAAATCAACCGAAATAGATACGCTCGAACATGAATTGCCAACAATAACCTTTGATGCGGATTCACTACGGAGATTAGACGAAAAAGTGAAGAGCCGAGAGGAGAAAGCGGCTAACATCCTGTTCACTTTGCAGCGCTTTGTCCTTGTTGACAAAAAGCAAGACCCGGTATTTGAATCACTCACCGATCGCGTCCAGAGATTGGTAGACCTCTGGCGGGAAAAGACTAAAGACTATGAGCGCATATATCAAGAAGGAGTGGCAATATTTGGCGATATTCAGACGTTACGATCACGCCAACACGAACTTGGCCTGTCAGATACAGAATATGCGTTGCTCCTAACATTGGAGGAACATCTACAGACAGACAAGACTTTCTGCGACGAAATTCGGAACCTATATTTGCGGTTGCGCAGCTCTATGTTTCCGGGCTGGAATCTACAAGCGACTGCCAGAAAATCAGTTGAACAAGAAGTCCGCAAATTCGTGCGCAGATTGAAATCAGAATATCAACTGAGCATGGATGATATGGATAGATTATACGAGAGTTTAATATGTAAGGTTATGCGTTATGGCGGATAGACCCGCAATTTCACGTCTCATTCAGCTGAAGAAGAAAGCGGGAATGAACGACAGGCATGTCAGAGGCGGATACCCGATCGAACATACGACCAAATACCGCAGGATCAAATTCCCCCGCCTTGAATTAAAATCCGGTGAATTAGAGGCAATCATGCCCCAAGGCAAAGATCCTGGCGTTGTCCTGCGGAAACATATGGCCTGGGTTCATAATAGGCAAGAATTCATCATTCGTTGCCTTGAGGCAGCGAAGGAACTGGACTTACTGGATCGTTCGATAGCCGAATTTCAATTGTTGACCGCCAAAATACTGACGCGTTACCAGGCTGATCTGAATGTTCATGTGAATTGTGTCTTTTATCGCAAAATGCGCACTAAGTGGGCAAGCTGCAGTCCCAGCCAAAACCTCACAATCAATACGATCATGAAGTATCTACCGAAAAGACACATCGAATACATAATCTACCATGAACTGATCCATTTGATTGAAAGACGACACAACAAGCGATTTTGGGAATTAGCCGCGACAGAGTTTAAGAATCACCAGAAAATCGAACTGTCATTGTTCTCATATTGGTTCGCGATCAATGCCATGATCCCCAATTAGCGTACACAGGGGGACTCCCCGCCTTATTATCGCATTCTTCATAGACAATGTATGGGTACTCCACCCGCGGAGACTCAGTGCGAAATTGAACAAATCACAGATTCAAAACGTAACAAAATCCCCCAGGTTGATTTTGTTGCGTTTTGGCGCGGGTGTGAATCATTGACAATAACTGCGATTTACCTACAATTGGTCTGTGAATGAAGGTCAATAAATGAAACTTTCCCGGATCCAGGAACTGCTGCGGGCAACGATGATCTCAGAGCAGGGCGGTGACGACCCTGATATCAAATATGCCAAGGCATCAGACCTGATGAGCGATGTCCTTGCTTTATCACAAGCCTTTTCAGACCGCAACACCCTGCTCATCACCGGGCTGACGAACAAGCAGGTCGTCAGAACATGCGAGATCTCCGGGATCCGGGCGATTGTCTTTGTCCGCGGCAAGAACCCTCGGGCCGACACGATCGAACTTGCCCGGCAGTGCAATATTACGCTTCTGGCATGCAAACTCAGGATGTTTGAAGCGTGCGGTATCCTTCACAACAGCGGCATTCTAGCTCCAGCCGGGCCCTGCGGAGACCCCCGAAATGCGCGCTGAGGCATTGCTACACCAGGAATACGCGATCCGTGGCGGCGACTTCGTCAATGCCGGCGAATCGTCATGCAAGATAAGGAATACGCTGCGCCAGATCGGCATCGACAGCGAAGTCGTAAGGCGCATCGCGATCGCCGCCTACGAAGCCGAGATGAACGTGGTCATGTACGCGCACCACGGAAAAATGGAGGTCAATGTCTACCCGGAAGAGATCCGGCTGACGATCGACGACAGCGGACCAGGCATTGCCGATATCGACCTGGCCATGCAGCCCGGATATTCGACGGCCAGCGAGGAGATGAGGGAAATGGGATTCGGCGCCGGCATGGGCCTGCCCAACATCAAGAAGAACGCCGATGTCTTCAACCTGACCTCGCGTGTCGGCAAAGGCACCAGGCTCGAGATCAATATACTGCTCAATGGCAAGAATGGCTGAACCGAACCTCGTTCATTCGATCAGGATCGACGATAAGCGATGCGTCGGCTGCGTCGCCTGCATGAAGATCTGCCCGACCAAAGCAATAAGACTGCGCAACCGGAAAGCCCGCATCAACTACGAACGGTGTATTGACTGCGGCGGCTGCCTGCGCGTGTGCCCACATGGCGCCGTGGTACCGGTCACGACCCTGCCCTCGGACCTTGACCGGTTCAAATACAAAATCGCCATGCCCTCGCCCGTGATCTACTCGCAATTCGGCGCGAATGTCATGCCGAACGAGATCCTCGCCGTACTCAAGGAAATCGGTTTTGACCACGTCTATGACCAGGCTCTGGCGTGCGAAATGATCAGCATCGCGATCGAAGAGTATCTCGATGAAAACAAATCACCGCGGCCGATAATCTCGTCGACCTGCCCGGTCGTCGTCCGGCTCATACAGCGGCTCTTCCCCAGTCTATGCAAGAATATCCTGCCCCTGGAGCCACCCCGCGAGATCGCAGCCAAGAACCTGCGCGCCGAGATCGCCCGGGAGCAGAATATCGCCCCGGAGCAAATAGGGATCATCGACATCACGGCCTGTTCGGCCAAGATGGTCTCGATCAGCCATCCGGAGACAATGGAGCGGTCCCACCTCGACGGCGCGATCCCGGTGAGAAAAATATACAATGAGGCCATGATGAGATTGAAACGGCGCAATCCCGTGTTCCTGACGCAGACGCATACGAGCGGCATCGGTATCGGCTGGGCGATCGAGGGCGGAGAAATAAGGGGGCTGAAGCATGCGAATTCGGTGGCCGTGTCCGGAGTCCTCAACACGATACGGATCCTCGAAGACGTGGATTCGGGCCGGCTCAAGAATATCGAGTATCTCGAGTGCCTCATATGCCCGGACGGATGTGTCGGCGGGCCGCTCACCGTGGAGAACCGCTTCATTGCAAAAAGCATTATATTACGCATGATCCGGCAGTTCGGCGGCAAGAAACGGGTCAATGCCAACATGGTCAAGGATCTGTACCACAAGAATTTCTTCTCATTCAAATGGGCGGTCGAGCCAAAGCCGTTCCCACCCCTGGACAAAAACCGCAACGCGGCGATAAAGAAACTGGAACTGAAGGAAGAATTGATCAGGAAACTGCCGCGCACCGACTGCGGCGTTTGCGGCGCCCCGGACTGCCAGACCCTTGCCGATGATATCGTGCGGGGCGAGGCAAGGCTCGAGGATTGCATATACATCAGTTGTCATCTGCTCGATGACGCAAAGAAAACTGGAGAGAACAAAAAATGAAAATCGCGGAGATCGTCAAGTCATGCAAGCTTCAAGTGCTAAGCGCTTCAGGGTCGCTCGATCGCGAAGCGGCCGGCGGCTATGCCAGTGATCTGCTCAGCGATGTCATGGCGCACAGCAACAAGGGTGATATCTGGATCACGCTCCAAACCCACCCGAACATCGTCGCGGTCGCGGTCCTCAAGGAGATCTGCGGGATCGTGCTGGTCAATGGCCGCAAACCAGAGCAAGATACGGTCAGCAAGGCAGAATCCGAGTCCATCCCGATCATGGTCACGGATCTGCCGGCATTCGAACTGATCGGCGAATTGCACGCATTGGGCTTGCGCGGAAAGCGTTGATGCTGAAGTGCCTGCGTGCTGACCTGCACATCCATACCTGCCTATCACCATGCGCCGATCTTACCATGTCACCGCTCAGGATCGTTCAGGCGGCGCTCGCGAGAAGACTGGACGTGATCGCGATATGCGACCATAACTCGGCCGAGAATGTGCAGGCAGCAATGAACGCGGCGCGCGGAACCGATCTGTCCGTATGTCCGGCTATGGAGATCACGAGCGCTGAAGAGGTCCACGTGATCGGCCTATTTGCTGACGCCGGAGCGGTTCTGAACATGCAGAAAAAAGTCTACGATAACCTCAGTAGCGGTAAGAACGATGAACGGCTGTTCGGCGAGCAGATCATCGTCAATGAAGCAGATGAAATAATGGGCTACAGCGACCGGCTCCTGATCGGGGCAACGAGTATATCGATCGAAGAAGTCATTGCCGGGATCCATGAACTCGGCGGTCTGGCAATTGCCTCTCATATCGACCGCGAAGCATACAGCATACTCGGACAGCTGGGATTCATCCCGGAGAACTTGCCCCTGGATGCGCTCGAGGTCTCTTCCCGGATCGAATCCAACCAGGCGAAGCATCTATTTTCGCAAATCTCAGCACATCCCGTGATCACCTCCTCTGATGCCCATAACCTGGACGAGATAGGCAAAGGGGTCACGATATTCCAGGTCGAGCGGCCAACGATCGATGAGATGCGGCACGCGTTACGCAATGAAAACGGCCGCCGTGTCCTGCTGGAGAAATGATTTGGACGACCTATCGCTCCACGTCCTCGACATACTTGAGAATTCTACGGCCGCGGGGGCAACCGAGATCGAGGTCCGGATCAATGAGGACATCGATGAAAACCTGTTCACTATTGAGATCGAAGACAACGGCAAAGGCATGGACCAGCTGAACCTAAGCCAGAGCCGCGACCCGTTCTTCACGACCAAGGACACGCGCCGGGTCGGGCTCGGGCTCTCAATGTTGGCTCAGGCCTGCGGGGAGGCCGGCGGCAACCTCGAGATACGGTCAGAACCCGGCCGAGGCACTGTGATCAAGGCAAGTTTTGTCTACCGCCATATTGACCGGAAACCCCTGGGCAGTATGGCCGAGACGATCGCGGCTCTTATCGCCGGCAGCGCCGGGGCCGTAAGATTGGTGTACCGCCATTGCCGGGGCAACCGGGAATTCATCTTTGACACGGCAGAGATAACGAAAACGCTGGATGGTGTGGCAATAAACCACCCCGAGATATTGTCTTTCATAAAAGAAGCGATCGAAAGCGGCCTGGAATCGCTGTCCGAAAGGAGCAATGGATGAAACAGACAAAACTGAAGATCGGCGACCTTGCCAAAGTCCGGGACCGGGTAAGAAGAACCGCGGCGCTGAGGCAAGGCAAAGCAAGGGCAAAGATCACGGTCCACATGGGAACCTGCGGCATCGCGGCCGGCGCGCGTGATATTCTCTCAGTCCTCCTGGAAGAGATCCGCATGAAAAAACTCGATGACGTGATCGTTTCGACATCGGGCTGCGCCGGTCTGTGCAGCCGCGAACCAATGGCCACGGTCGAGATAACGGGCAAACCGCCGATCAAGTACGTGGACCTGACCCGTGAAAAAATAAAGAAGATCCTCGATCAGCATGTGATAAATGGAAAGACGGTCAGTGACTACGCGCTCGCCGTCGGCAGCGAGATGACCCACTGACCATTGGAATCGTGCCCGGTAATGGTCTTGCGTGTTGCAGAGCAGCGGCTTAACGTTCCCGGCGGTCCCTGTGTAGCGGATCCTGCGCAGACCTAACGGCTGCTGGTGAGAAAATGGACGGGTACGTTGCGACAGGGCGGTTCTGAGCCCCAATAATCATCGATCACCTGGCATCGGCGTGTAGCATCTAATATCAAAACCCCGTTGGCCAGTATTCACAGATGTATTCACCCTCCTATGCTACACTGCTCCGGTCTTTTCCTGAACCTTGTTCTTGAATTTCTTCGATGGTCGGAAGAACGGCACGTATCGATCACCTAGTGTGTAGACCTTGCCGGTCTTGGGTGCCTTTGCGGTCCTGCCCGGTCTCTTCCTCAGTTCGAAAGTTCCGAACTTGCGCAGTTCAACCCTCTTCTCCTGGACCAGGATCTCAAAGAGTGTATCCAGAAACGTGTCGATCAGCATTTCAATGTCCGTTTTGGTATACGCCGGTCCAATCTTTTCGGCGATCTTCTCGATCAAAAATTCCCGTCGCATCATTCCTCCTTGCTAGTTATTACCCCTGTGTATGCCAAACGTGATCTTACCTCCCCTGTACAAGAAAGACCGATCGATAGCAACAATCTATTATAGTGATATACCCTGCCCTGTCAATACCTATCTCACGAAATTACAGACCAAATACAGGGTGCCGATCTTTACACGCCGATCTGCTTCCGGCGGCGTTTGGTATTTCTCCGTTCTTCCCATTTCCTTTCGTCCTTGTCCGAGACCTTACCTTTCTCGATCAACGTGCGGAATTGCTTCTCGTTCAGGAGTTTACGCCTCGCCTTCTTGCGACGTTCAACGCTCTTCCGTCTTTCCTTCATGCCGTACCTCCCCAATGATTCTACACATCAGAATTGTGTTGTCAATCAGTTCACCAACTCAATCCTTGACTTTGGGGTGAAAATAAATATCATTTTACCAAAAGGAGGAATACCCGTGGCGCTCAACATATTCACGCTGCTGAAAAACATTAGAAGTCAGTTTATGAGTGATATTGCGATCGATCTCGGCACGCGCACGACCCTCATCTATGTCAATGGCCGGGGTATCGTCCTGGATGAACCCACAGTCGTCGCTATCGACACCAAGACAAAGAAATGTCTCGCCATAGGCAATGACGCAAAACAGATGCTCGGACGCACGCCAAACGAAATAAAGGCTATTCGTCCGATGAAGGACGGGGTCATTGCCGATTTTGAGATGGTTGAGCTCCTGCTTCGCATCTTCATTGAAAGGGTGCAGAAGAAGCGGCTTTTCACGCGCCCGCGTGTCCTCATCTGTGTACCATCGGGGATCACCGAGGTCGAGAAGCGAGCGGTACGGGACTCGGCCGAAGCGGCCGGCGCCCGCGAGGTCCTTCTCGTTCCTGAACCGATATCGGCCGCGATCGGTATTGGCCTCCCGGTTCATTCGCCGATGGGTAACATGATCGTCGACATCGGTGGCGGCACCACGGAGATCGCCGTCATCGCCCTGTCCGGCATTGTCACCAACAGTTCGATCCGTATCGCCGGCGACGAGATGGACGATGCTGTGATCCAGTACATCAAGAAGAACTATAACCTGATCATAGGCGAGCAGAGCGCCGAGAATATCAAGATCAACATCGGCAACGCGTTTCCGACCGTTGAGGAAAAAATCCTGGAGGTCAAAGGGCGGGATCTTGTCTCGGGCATTCCTAAGACCGTTAAGCTGACCAGCCATGAGGTTAGAGAGGCAATTCAGGAACCATTGTCAATGATCTCCGAAACGATACGCCTGACGCTTGAGAAAACACCCCCAGAATTAGCCGCAGATATCGTCAATAATGGTATCTACATGGCCGGCGGCAGTTCACTCCTGCGCGGGATCGATACTCTCGTTCGGGAGGAAACCAACCTGCCGGTCACGATTGCCGACGAGCCCAACAGAGTCGTCGTCATCGGCGCCGGAAAGATCCTCGAGGATCTGGGGCGATACGAGAAAGTAATCTACACGATGAAGAGAGCATAGTTGCACCGTCAACAGTTAATACTTTTCGTTATACTATTTGCCATATCGACCGTCCCGCATTTCCTGAGCGAACAGACGAATCTCGTTCTGGCCACGGGTCTGTCATCCGTACTCCTTTATCCGATGCGCGTCACGAGCACGCTCCTGGAGTACCTGAACATATCCAGTGCCCGCATCGAAAGACTCGAAATCCGGCTCAGCCAGCTGCATCTCGAGAACGCGTTGCTCAAGGATCAACTGGACGTCGACACGACCCAGATGGCGTCCCCACAACACCTGCTGCTCAAGGCAAGGGTGATCGGCCGCGACCCGCTCAATATCAACGGCTACCTCCATATTGACAAAGGCATGACCCATGGCGTGGCCGTGAATCAACCAGCGATCGCGGTTGACGGTTTTGTCGGCAAGGTCAAGCATGCCGGCCCGACAACGAGCGTCATCGAGACCTTTGAGAACGATGGATTTACGGTCAGCGCGGTTGATGTCAAAACCGGGATTCACGGCGTGGTCAGAAAACAGAAACATCTAACCTTCCTGTATGTCCGCCATACCGATACGATCAATGTCGGCGATTCGGTGATCACATCAGGCATGAGCGAGATTTTTCCTAAAGGGATCCTGCTGGGTACGGTCCAGATGATCCTGGAATCGGATGACATGTTCTTCAAGAATGTGTACCTGAAACCGGCGGTCCAGATAAACCGCCTCGCTTCGATATACATAATACAGATGACGGCATCAACGCCCGGCGGCTGACGATGCTTCGCTATCTCCTCTATATCATTACGCTTTACGTGACGCTCCCGTTCAGCGGCACGGTCGACCTGACCGCGATCATTGTCTTCTACGTTATCACGACCGAGGACGCACGCTTTGCCCTGGCCTTTGCGTTCGGCACCGGCCTGCTGACCGATCTGTACTACCCTACTCGTCTCGGCATCAATACGGTGGTTTATGTTGCACTGACCCAGGCACTGCTTTTCCTGAAGAAATTCCTCGTCTTGAACCCCCTGACTACGGTCGCGACATTCATCGTTCTGTACCTCGTCAAAACAGTCGCGTTGAGTCTGGCCATTGCATCACCGATCGAGCTAACGCGCATAATATATACGGTGCTGGCGTTCTTTCCGACTGTCAGCCTTCTGAACAAGTTATCGCACGGTGTATGGATGACAGAGTAGTAGCTTTCAAGATCATCCGCAACCTGATCATATTCCTGGCGGCGGTGCTCGTGGTATGGAGTATGAAATTACAGATCATCGAGGGAAGGAAGCACCTCCGCCTCTCCGAGGAAAATCGCATCAGGAAGAAATTCAACCCGGCGCCGCGCGGACGCATACTCGACCGGCACGGCATCGAGATCGCCAACACGCGACCCGGTTTCTACGCCGCGATCGTCAGAGCAACGATCAACCAGGAAAACCTGAATACGCTGGCCAGGATCCTGAATATGACGGCCAGCGAGATTATCGAAAGGAGCGCGGTCGAAAAGAACAAATACAACCCCGTCAAGATCGCCCACGATATTTCGTACGAGCAGCTGTCACTGATCGAGGAGCGGCTCGATCTCCTGGCCGGCATCGAAGTCGGCGCCGAACCGCTCCGCTATTATCCTTACGGAAAACTCCTCTTCCATGTCATCGGCTACGTCGGCGAGATAACGAGCCAGGAAATGGAAAGAGAGAGCGGATATATCCTGGGCGACTATATCGGCAAAATGGGGCTCGAACGCTACTATGAAAAGATCCTGCAGGGCACGCATGGCATCGAGTACGTTGAAGTCGATGCGCGGGGCAAAGAAGTCGGCACCATAACCGAAAAAAGGAGTATTCCGCCCACCGCCGGCATCGACTTGCTCACGACAATCGATATCGCCTTGACCGAATCGGTCGCTGTCTACCTCAAGGATTATGAACGGGCGGCTTGTGTCTGTCTCAACCCCCAGAACGGCGGAATTCTCGTGCTCTACTCCAAACCCGGCGTCGACCCGAATATTTTCACACACGGGATGTCAAGTACCGAGTGGGATGCGTTGCTCAGAGATCCCACCGCGCCCATGTATGACCGGACGACAATGAGCTGTTATCCACCCGGCTCCACCTACAAACCGTTTGTCGCGCTCGCCGCGCTCGATGCCAAAATGTCCGGTGAAGAAAAACGGTTCGAACCATGCCAGGGAGTGTACCGCCTGGGCCGGCGTGATTTCCGGTGTTGGAAAAAACACGGCAGTCTGGATCTCGACGGCGCGATCGTCAATTCCTGTGACATCTACTTCTACCAACTGGGAAGGTTGATCGGTATTGACACGATCGCTGATAGATCGAGCAGGGTAGGTTTCGGCAGGAAGACCGGCATCGATCTGCCGAATGAGAAACAAGGTATCCTGCCTGATCGTCTCTGGTTTGAAAAACGATACGGCAAGAATTGGACGCAGGGGCATATCTTCAATCTCAGCATCGGGCAGGGTGACATTCTCACATCTCCGCTGCAGCTCGCCTGCGCATACAGCGTCTTCGCAAACGGGGGGAGGATACCGATTCCCCATATCATACATCGGGACGATACCACCTATTTCGATACGAATTTCTCGTCCGAGACGATCGAGGCGATCCGGAGATCACTCGCCGGAGTGGTCGACCGCGGTACCGGCACCTGGGCAAGGGTCGCCGGTGTCGAGGTGTGCGGCAAGACCGGTACGAGCCAGAATCCTCACGGTGAGGACCATGCCCTCTTCGTCGGTTTCGCTCCGGCGGAAAATGCAGAGATCCTGGTGTGTGTGGTTGTGGAGAATATCGGACACGGCGGGAGCCATGCGGCACCCGTGACCGGGAAAATAATCAGAGCGTACCTGAACTCAATGCAACAACAGCTATCAGCAATTAACCCGCGGCCGGGCCAGGATGTTGAGGAAGATTGATACCAGCATAATATGGACGACGGGCGTGCTGTCGCTGCTCGGTGTCATGATGATCTACTCGACCGGCGGAGCTGCGTTCATGGTTCGCCAGATCGGCTGGCTTGCGATTTCGGTCATCGCTGCACTGGCGTTTTTCAGGATCCCGCCGCGCGTCTGGCTCACGATCAGCCCGATCATCTATGCCACTGCCCTGATCTTCGTGCTTGCGATACTGTTCAAGAGCGACGTTTACCCGAAGCGATGGCTCCGGCTGGGCGGCCTCTCCATCCAACCCTCTGAATTCGCCAAGTTCGCCACCGTACTGATGCTGGCGTACTACCTCGCGGGCCGGAAAAGAATGCAGAATTTCAAAGATATGATCGTACCCACGATCATTGCCGGTCTGCCGGCGATGCTCGTCTTCGTCGAACCCGACCTCGGCGCCGCACAGATCTTCCTCCCGATCTTGATCGTCATGGCTTACTGGGCAGGCATGCCCGGTCTGAAGATCCTCATCCTCTTCTCGCCTATCATCTCAGCGCTCGCCAGTTTCTCGATATACGCATGGGTCACCTATATAACGCTGCTCATGATCTTCTTGTATTTTCGAAGGCAGCTGAACGACCTCATCTACGGGTTCGTCAGTAATTCCTTGATGGGCCTCACAATGCCTCTGCTCTGGAATTCGCTCAAGGTCTATCAGCAGAATCGAATACTCGCATTCTTTTCGCCCTGGCTGGACCCCAAGGGCATGTCCTGGCAGATCATACAGTCCAGGATAGCGATCGGCTCAGGACGGCTGCTGGGCAAGGGATTCCTTTCCGGAACACAGAAGAAACTGGAGTTCCTGCCCGAACGCCACACCGATTTCATATTCTCCTGCCTCGGCGAGGAATTCGGCCTTGCCGGCATAATCATCGTCCTTGGACTGTACGCCTATCTCTGCCACCGCCTGCTGCTCCTGGCAGAAGAAACGCGCAACCGGTTCTCGAGCATCGTGGTGAGCGGCGTGCTCGCATGGATCGGCTACCAGACCTTTATCAATGTCGGCATGACAATGGGCCTGCTGCCCGTTACCGGCGTGCCGCTGCCATTTATGAGTTATGGCGGTTCAGCGCTCCTCGCCTGCTTCATGGCCATCGGCCTTTGCCTGGCGATATCGAGAACGAAGATGGCATACTAAAACTGCAAAATGCGAAATTCGAAATCCTACTGATTTCGGCATTAATCAATTGTCAAATAATTGTAGTTGCCCGCTTGCTCACGGTGAGCGAAGCTCGGCGGAGATTCATTGGGCTCTTGCTGCGCAGGATACTGGATCCATGATGCAGGATACACGATACTGAATGTTCTGTGTTGTTGACAAGTAATGAAAGATCGGGTATTCTTATGAAAATGTGCCGATATGACCGCAAATTTTGATCTCGACGCGCTTCTAAAGGAACTCGTTTCCCGGGAAGGCTCAGACCTCCACCTTCGGTTCGGGGAGCCGCCTTTATATCGTGTTGTCGGTGAGCTCGTCAAAACCAGCTACTCCAATCTCAATGACGAGGACCTCGAGAAGCTGATCCTCGGGATCATGAGCCCGACCCAGCGCGATCTATTTGAGAAGCAACTCGAATACGATATGGCTTATGAGATCCCCGGCGTCGCGCGCTTCCGGGTGAACTGCTTCAGGCAGATGAAACACATCGCGGCGGTCATGCGCTCCATCCCGCTCAAGATAAGAACAATCGACGAACTGAACCTGCCTGGCGTGCTGAAGCGCATCGCGCAGATGCCTCGGGGTCTTGTACTGGTGACCGGTCCCACGGGCAGCGGCAAATCAACGACCCTGGCCGCGATGATCGAGCATATAAATCAGAACTTTCGCCGGCACATCATTACGGTTGAGGACCCCATAGAATTCCAGCACCATGACCGGTATTCGGTGATCGAACAGCGCGAGGTCGGCATCGACACGGATTCGTACAGCGAAGCATTGCGCCGGATCATCCGGCAGAATCCAGATACGATCCTCGTCGGTGAGATGCGCGACCTCGATACCGCTTCCGAGACAATAACGGCGGCCGAGACCGGCCATCTGGTTTTCTCCACGCTCCATACGATAGACGCGGTTCAAACCGTGGACCGGATCATCGATGTTTTTCCGCCTTCGCACCAGCAGCAGATCCGCCTCCAGCTCTCAATGACCCTGCAGGCAGTGGTAACCGAAACACTGCTCCACCGCAAGGATGACGCCGGACGCATTCCCGCTTTCGAGATCATGGTTTGCACGCTGGCAATAAGGAATGCGATAAGGGAATCAAAGACCCACCAGATATTCACCGCGATCCAGACCGGCGCGCGGATGGGCATGATAACTATGGACCAATATCTGAAGAATCTGTATCGCCAGGGGATGATCGACCGCGAGGAGGCCATTGCCCACTCGAGCCATCCCGAAGATTTCGGCGACCTTGTCTGATATGTCTAAGATCCAGGAATTGATGAGCACGCAGGTCAAGGAAGGCGCGTCCGACCTGATTCTGAAGGTTCGCTCGCCGATCACCATGCGCATCAATGGCGATCTTGTCAACATGGATTCACCGGCAATGACCGCCTCCGAGATCGACACGTGCATTGCCGAGATCCTCACCGAACATCAGCTCGCCGAGTTCCGGGAACACAAAGAGATCGACCTTTCGTACGAGCAGCCCGGTGGCATGCGGTTTCGTATCAACGTCTTCCGGCAACAGGGTGCACCCGGCATGGTCCTCAGGGCGATACCTGACCGCGTTCCTAACATCGAGGAACTGGGATTCCCACCGGCGCTGGGCAGTATCACCATGCGGCCGCGCGGGCTGATCGTGGTAACCGGGCCCTCGGGCTGCGGTAAGTCAACGACCCAGGCCGCATTGATCAATTACCGGAACGAGAACGACCGCTGCCACATCGTGACGGTTGAAGATCCGATCGAATTCATCCACAATAACAAAAAGGCGCTTGTCACCCAGCGCGAGATCGGACGCGACACGCACTCGTTTGCCAACGCTTTGAAGTTCGTTCTGCGGCAGGACCCGGATGTGATTCTGGTGGGCGAGATGCGGGACCTCGAGACCATTTCCCTTACAATCACGGCTGCGGAAACCGGCCACACGGTCATCACGACCCTGCACACGTCAGATTCGGTTTCCACGATCGACCGGATCATCGACGTCTTTCCGCCGCACCAGCAGTCACAGATCCGGATGCAGCTGTCGCTCAACCTGCTCTGCGTCGTATCGCAGAACCTGATCAAGCGCGCCGACGGCAAGGGCCGGGTGGCCGCATATGAGATCCTGATCGCAACACCGTCGGTCAGGAACTTGATACGCGAAGCGAAAACCCACCAGATCGCCTCATCATTGCAGATATCCCAGCAGCAGGGTATGATCGCCTTCGATGCCTGCCTGGTTAATCTTGTAGGGAGAAGAGTCATCACCAAAGATGCGGCATTGCTCAATGCCCTCAAGCCCGACACGTTCGCGCAAGAGATCGAAACGCTTTCGAAGCCGTAGTGAATAAGAAGACGTTTCTCCGCCTGGACAGTCCGGTGCAGTATGTGAAAGGCATCGGGCCCAGGCGTGCCGGCTATCTTGAAAAGATCGGCGTTCAGACCGTACAGGACCTGATCCGTCTGGTGCCCAGACGGTATGTCGACTACTCGACCGTTTCAAAAATACGCGATATCCGGCTCGATCAGGAGGCATCCGTGATCGGCAAGATACAGCTCGCTGAAGCGCGTCGCACCAGGAACCGCGTTTCCCTGATAAATGCCGTCCTCCACGACTCGACCGGCTCGATCGTGCTGAAATGGTTCAACCGCCCTGACCTGAAGCACAAATTCAAACCCGGCGACTGGCTGCTCGTGTCGGGTAAGGTGACCTTTTACCAGAGACCGCAATTCGTCAATCCGCTTTATGAGATGATCGCGGAGCAAGAGACGGTCCAGAATAAGCAGGGATCGGTGATCCCGATCTACCCGCTCACCGAAGGTTTATCCAACTGGAACATCCGGCGGGCGGTCAGGACCGCGCTCGGGCAGTGCCGCGAAGAGATAATAGAGACGCTGCCGCGATCCCTGATCGACAAGAACGGGCTGCTGCCGCTCGACCGTGCCCTCCAGTGCCTGCATTTTCCTGTCTCAACAGAAGAAACAGCGGCCGCGCGCAACCGGCTCGTCTACGATGAGTTCTTCTTCTTTGAGCTAACGCTCGCCCGGCGCAAAGCGCAGTTACAGAATCGCCCCGGCATCACGTTTCGCGCAACCGGTGCCCTGACCAAACGATTCGTCGAGCAACTGCCCTTCACCTTGACTCACAGTCAGACCGATGCGATCGAGAAAATCGTCAGTGATATGGCGCGGCCGCAACCCATGAACCGCCTTTTGCAGGGCGACGTGGGGTCGGGAAAGACCGTCGTTGCCCTCTACGCAATACTGGTCGCACTGGAAAACGACTATCAGGCGGTCCTCATGGCGCCGACCGAAATACTTGCTGAGCAACACTCCATAGTACTGCGGGAGATGCTCGCCAGGATCGGCGTGGAGCCGTACCTTCTGACCGGCAGCGTGAAAGGCAAGGAACATGCCGCTATTGTGGCGAAGATCGCCTCGGGTGAGGCCCGGCTCGTGCTCGGCACGCACGCGCTGCTGGAGCAGGAGATCATCTTCCATCGACTGGGATTGGTGACGGTCGACGAGCAGCACCGGTTCGGTGTCATGCAGCGTGCGGCACTCGTCAGCAAGGGCATCAACCCGGATTTTCTCGTTATTTCGGCAACGCCCATCCCCCGGACCCTGGCCCTTACGCTCTACGGGGACCTTGACCTATCGATAATCAAGGAGAAACCGCCGCAACGGGGCGAGGTCGTGACGAAGATCGTCGGCGAGAAGGACCGGGCATCGACGTACGGATTCATACGCTCAATTCTGGCCAGGGGTCATCAGGCATTCATCATCTGTCCGATAATCGAAAGATCCGAGACGATGGAATTACGATCGGTCGAGGAAGTCACCGATGAGATATGCGCCGCTTTCCCCGAGTTCAAGGTCGGCGTCATCCACGGCCGGCTTGACACGGCTTCGAGAATAGAAATAATGAATGGGTACCGGCTCGGCAAGACGAGCATTCTCGTCGCTACGACCGTGATCGAAGTCGGAGTCGACATACCCAATGCTACGGTGATGCTCATTTTTCATCCGGAACGCTTTGGTCTCGCTCAATTGCACCAGCTGCGCGGACGGATCGGCCGCGGTGACCAGCGCTCCTATTGCTTCCTTGTCGTGAACCGGTATCTGCAACCGGAGACATATGAACGGATCAGCTTCTTTGAGAAGAACAACGATGGGTTTGCGCTCGCTCAAAAGGACATCCGACTGCGCGGCCCCGGAGAAGTGCTCGGCAAGAGGCAACACGGACTGCCCGACATCGCCATTGGCGATCTCGAGTACGACCGGGAACTCCTGGACCGCGCCCGGGACGACGCGTTCGCATTAATGGAGGAAGATCCGTCAATGAACCGGCCCGAGCACGCGGCGATCAGATTGCAGCTCGACAATCTGGCCCACCGGGCCGAACTGCTGCGGATCGGCTAAAGGAGGTATCGGTGAAGAAGACCTTGTTGTTGATATTGTTCAGTGCGCTCATTCTGAACACGATGTGCGTCCGTCTGAAGCGCAGCATCGGCAAGAGCAATGAATTACTCGTGGTCGCGTCAGAACTCGAGCCGGACCTGGTCGTCGAAGCCATCCAGCTCTACAACTACGTACCCCAGAAAGAAGGGATCTTCAGTTTCATTTTCGTGAGTGACACGGCGCTCGATGCATACCAGTACTACCATGCGATCCTGCTGTGCGGAACGCTCGAGGACGAATTCGTCAGAACGCTCCTGAACCGGGAGGCGCGTATGCAGATCGAGAAAGACACCTTCTCGCTCTTTAGGAAAAGTGATATTTGGGCGAGTGGCCAGCTGACCATGATCCTCGCCGTCCGCGACGCATCACATATCGAGACGGCACTGGCGAAGTACGGACGACTCATTGCGCAGACGCTCGAGAACCATTACTACCAGCGGGTCAAGCAGAATTACTATGCCGGCGGCATCAGCAGCAAAATGAAGGATCGGCTGAGGCGGCACGGCATAACGCTCGACATAAATGAAGCATGGCTCATCGATACCACGCACCAGGATGAGAATTTCATATACGTCCACACGCACTTCCCCGACCGGAGCATCTTCTTCTACAAGGAAGCAACGGGCCGTCCAGTGGACGGCGAACGCGCGCTGGCCAAGCGCGATTCACTGGCAAGACGATACTACGCGGGCGATTATATCCTGAAAGAACTGACCATTGTCGAGCCGATCGAATTCGCCGGTCTGAAAGGGATCAGGCTGAAGGGCGTCTGGCAGAATGATTCGCTCGTCGCCGGCGGCCCATTCCTGTCATACTTTCTCAGCGATACCAGCACGGACACGCTCTACGTGATCGACGGTATGGTCTTCAACCCGGGCGAACGAAAGTCCGATCAACTCACGAAAATCGAGGTGATCATGAATTCATTGAATCTAATTCGATATTGACAAATTATATATTATGTATAAGATAAGTTATACTAAGGAAATGAAATGAACGGCCTTGACTTTTCTGATATTTCGAAGCTGAACGAAAAATACGCCCGGGAACCGAAATCGCGAATCTTTGTGCAACTTGCCGATGCCTACCGGAAGAACAAGATGATCGACGAGGCCCTCGACGTGCTCAACAAAGGGATCGAGTACCATCCGCAATATGCACTCGCTTACCTCGTGATCGGCAAGTGCTATTATGACACGCGAGCCCACGTTCAAGCCAAGGATGCGTTCGAGAAGACGATTGCCCTGGATCCGCAGAATGTCGTTGCGCTGCGCATGTTAGCCAAAACCTATGAGATGCTGAAAGACGACAAGGGGCAGATCAATGCCTACAAGAGCATCATCGCGATCGATCCCCTGGACACGCAGGCAAAGGAGAAACTCTCGATGCTTGAGGCTCTGCAGCGCAAAGAACCACTCTACACCGTGGCGATGGCCGAGGAGTATGAAAAACAGGGAAACATCGAGGAATCCCTCAAAATATACGAGAATCTGCTCTACACCGACCCAAGCGATTTGATACTAAGGCAGAAGACTGTCGAATTGAAGAAAGCGGTCGAAGACAAGAGAAAAAAGACCGACGAAGAAAAGATCCTCGACCTGCAGCTCCAGCGCATGTTCCAGCCCGAAGAATTGAAAGACAAAAAGCCGACGACAAGCGCCGACAAGCCGGCCAAAGACGCCGACAGGCCGGCCAAAGACGCCGACAGGCCGGCCAAAGACGCCGACAGGCCGGCCAAAGA
>JACUUY010000092.1 GCA_014859085.1 Caldifarciminota bacterium | reverse complement strand
ACGGGACAACCCCTCGTTGAAGCGGATATTTTGGTTAGTGATGAGATTAGTTTACACGTGGATAAATCGCCGTAGTCAGAAGAGGAGTTGCAATTGGGAGCAGTTCAGGAGAGTTCTCTTAAAAAGTCCTTTGCCGAAACCGAAGATATATCATCCTTATCCTGTCCTTAAGGGACGTATTCTTGAAGAGCCGAATGACCGAATTGGTCAAGTTCGGTTCTGTGAGGGACATTGAATCAAAAGGAGGTTTGAATGTCTACTCGACAAATACTATTATATCTTGTCATTGGGCTTTTGATTTTCGGGATTCCAGTGATCCTGAATGCCCAAGCAGAATACCGTTATGCGGTTGTGGTCAGCAGTGCCACCCTTGCTGACCCGGGCTGGGCCGAGGTTGTTGACAGTCTTGTGTCACGACATTCAGCCGAGGTTTTTTCTTATACAAGCAATGTCTGGGAAACCCAGGCTGCAGTATCAACGTATGCTCCCGATTATATTGGCTTTGTCTGTCAGATAAGTGAGGCATCGCCTTCTTTTGTCCAGAGCAGTTTCTGGCCATATTTAAGGCAATTGGACGCAGATCCGTACCCGGATGCAGTCGGTGGAATCATTACGGGCTGTGATGCTACAGATGCCTTAAGGATTGTCACTGGACCATCACAACTTAATATAAAAACAGTTCTCGGTGGAACTGGTTGTTGCGATGCAAGGCATTTTCCTCAGGGAATCGGAACTGATGAGGCGACTTATGGCGCCTACCATATCAAGTACCCGGATTCGATAAATCCAGTGAGTTATACAAATGGCCCTACCGACCGAACAAATTGGTTGGTTGATATGATAAATGGCGATAGTCTAATCTTTGGCGATTCTGTAGACATCTTCTTTACCTCGGGCCATGGTGGACCTAATATCTGGCAGCTCCACTATCCTGGCTCCGGGCTTGAGGGATTTTTCCGTTCTGATGGTGTTGGTCATCTTTATGGCGACCCATATTCTGGCCCTAATATTGATATAATCTCGCCCCATCCAAAGATTTACTTTGCCCTCGGAAATTGCAATGTCGGTCAAATTTTTGGTAATCATTGTATGGCGCCAGCCTGGATCCACTCTGGGGGCGCATATCTCGTAACGGCTTATGTAGTTACTGAGGGTCCACCAAGTTATCAGCATGGCGCAACCAAGACATACTTCTGTCGGCAAGACCACTATTCCTGGCCCACTGCATTTATGCTGGGTAACTGCTGTTTTGTTTTTGATCTGGCAAATGGCACCCCAGGGATTGGTAGTCCACCAGATCTTAATGGTTCAGCATTGTATGGTGATCCAGCATTAGATGCCCGAGTGCCTGAAGGTCCAGAATATATATACGATACCCTACTTTACACCAAGGAACTAATTGTGAACCAAGGTGTAGATCGTGATACCATCACCTTCCGGATAACGATGAATAAAAATGGTAGACCTGGTTATGATGGTAAATGGGGTTCTCGTTCACCAATTATTCTATTCCCATTCAGGATTGACCCGGATTCAACCGAAATCATCGATATGAATGCGATCACCGCGGTCGTAATGGATAACTTTGCTTTATTGTATATCTGGTATCAAGGTCAAGCAGATCTCCCAGCTGGGACTCAGCGCTGGGTGACATTTACTACTAAGACATTGGGTGTTGAGGAAAAGGAAATTGCTTTTTCGTATCCTGGTCGCGCGGTGACCATTGATAATTATCCAAATCCATTTTCTAAGAATACAACGATAAGATTCTTCTTGAATAAAAGGGCAAAAATAAACTTGAAAGTTTATGACCAAAGCGGAAGATTGGTGAAGACACTCATTGAAGGTATTACGGATGCGGGCTATAAAGAGGTAAAATGGGATGGTTGTGATGACTATGGAAGAAGACTTTCATCTGGTGTTTACTTCTATCGTTTAACGAGTGAAGCAGTTACGCAAACCAAGAAATTGGTCTTGTTGAGATAATAATGACTTTACGGGGTCAGGTTTGACATTCTGAATATTAACCAAAATAACAGCTGTTTAACTGCCTCGTCACCGTATTCAGAATGTCAAACCTGACCCCACTAAAGGTTTTAAAGGAAACAAGATGTGTAGGATAATAAAATTTTTCTTGGTCTTTCTCATTGCAATAGGGAGCCTCTGGGCACAGTGGGAGGTAGTTGATTCAATTTCATTTACAGTGCGCATTCCATCAGGGGGGAATTGTTATATATACTGTGATTATGCGGCTGAGTCTTTGTGCGTTGTTAAACCGCCAAGTGGTGTAATTCAGATAGCACAAGATGCAATAACCTATGCCCCGGACTGGTTAAAGATTGAACTCGAGGATAACTTCGCAGGACTGGACAGCGCTTATCAAAGCTTGTATGCGAATATGATTTTAAACATCCAGGATCCTTATGTAGATGAGGTTGCCTTCTGTATTGCCCACTTAGCGCCGCAGACCTTGACCAATTCCCAGTTCTATCCTGATGTTTTATTGGAGAATGCTGAGTATCTTTATCGTAACGATTCAGTTCTTGAGTATGTCACAATTATTGATTCTGGCAGTGCGGCAACCGGTGGTGACTACTACTCAACAACCCAATATCGGGTCTATGAAAATGGTGACACCGTTGAATATATTACACCTAAGGATATCTACTACTGGTTTATTGTCCATCCGAAATTACAGGAGGAGTTACCGACCTATATTGATCCGGTGAGCGGTTCACCAACGGTGCCGCCGACCGGTAAATTCTGGCGCAATTATCTTTTTAATCATGCAGATGCCGGTTATTCGTTGCTCCGGGATACATTGGCAGGCTTTCGGACATTATGGAACTGTAAAAAGGATAGTGTCGAGACCAATGGTGCATTAGGTCAATTGAGTCTTTGGATAATGGCGGTCTTACCCTGGGGCAGTCCCCATTATCCGAGATTACCTCAGCCAGTATATCTATATCACTGGCATACTGGCACCTGTAGTGAGCATGGCTGGTTTTCTAATGGTGCAGCAAGGACGGCGTTGATTCCCACGACATTAACCGTTGCCTACAGAAATAATCATAAATGGAATGAGTTCTGGGAACGAACCTGGATACAATGGGAGCCGGTTAACCATTTCATAAACCACCCTGAGACTTATGAAACCTGGGCAAGTATTGGACATTTCAGAGGAATATTCGATTGGCGCGGGGATGGTTATATCTGGACAGTGACCGAGCGGTATACGCCGGTATGTACACTTAAAGTTCATGTCAGTGATAATCAGGGGAATCTGGTAGATGGTGCACGGATAATTATTGACGGTCCCGGGTCTCCTGGTCCCTGGGCAACAGTCAGCTGGACTACGAGCTCCGGCAATTGTCAATTCTTACTCGGTGATTCAATCTCTTATTATACCGGTGCAGTACAGAGTTCGGTGGGCAATATTCCGGCAACAACAATTATTACTAACAGTCAAGCGAATGTCACTTATTATTGGAATCCTTCACTTTCCGGAACAATTACCCAGCTTAAAGCAAAGCCTGATACCTTACCCTCAAATCCTGTTGATGATTATAAATTTGAATATACTATTGAAGTGCCAAACGAGATTCTCTATGGAACTAATCCGATAGACGGTAATACCTTTTATGATTTTCTTTCACCGGGGAATGCCGACTTCTTTATCTGCGACTCGACCAACTTCGCGGCGTACGCAGCCGGGGATTCATTCTATGCCTTCCAGATTAATGAAGACGTTTCTTCTTTGGATAGTTCATTTACCCTTCCTGCCGAAGAGAGTTGGCATCTTGTCCTTTCTAATAAAGACCAGGTAGTGGATAAGGCAGTAGCAAATATTACAGTAAGATTACTCAAAGATATTACCGGTGTTGCTGAGGGATTTGCCAATAATCAATTTAATGGACTGCAAATAACACCTAATCCAGCAACAAGTAAGGTAAGGTTCTCTTATCAGCTAACAGAAAAAGGTAGGGTCTGCATTAGCGTCTATGATGCACAAGGACGATTGCTCGAAAACCTTATCAATGACAATAAAGTAAAGGGAACCCACACTATTGTTTGGGATCAAAAGCATCTTCCTGCCGGTGTTTATTTTGTGTCATTAACATCAAAGGAGTTCTCGACGGTTAAGAAAGTAATAAAACTCAAATAAAGAAATTAAAAAGAGGAGGTGATTTAATAAGGACTATGTTTTTATTTTTACTTCTTTCCGGATTTGTTTTAAGTATGCAGCTACCAGATAGCCTGGCGGATGTAAATGTCTGGGTGTTTGATGGTAGAGTGGTAACTCCTGGTGCAGTGGATTCAGTGATGTATGTAAATCCGCAGTTTGTTAAAAGAGCATGGTTCAAATATCAGACAATACCATTTAATTTTTTCCCATTGGTTTCCAATATTCCGCCTCTACTCAATTCCTATGGTGCATTTTTTGAGGGTGGTGTGCAGGTTCCACTAATGGTCCCTGATAATGGTGGCTGGCCTCATGGACACCCGGAAGATCCTACACCCCCTTTCAATATCCCTGATACTGTGTTTAAGGACTTTGTAACAAAAGATGCAGACGGCAATATTTACTGGATACCTAATATCGGCGGAACACAGGTGACCCATGGTTCAATAGCCAATGAGAATTTTTTAACTTATTGTCTTTACTGGGCGTTTGAGCAGATTGATGCCAATGTGAATATTCTTGAATTTGACGAAATCAATGGTGGTTACAGATTTTCATTAAATGGTGTTCCGGCAAATAATTCCAATGACGGCTATGACAATTATGCAATTGGCACAGAAAATTTCGCCAACAAAATCACTGTTTTTTCAAGAAATGATTCGCTTTTATGGACCATACCACAGCTCGGTGCGAGTTCAAATAATGATTCAGCAATATTTGCCTTTGATGACAATTCTTCTACTATGTGGGTATCACAGGTGTCTGATTCACACTGGATTGAAATTGATTTCAAGCGGCCAAGAACAACTCAACAGATTTATATTATACTTTACCCTCCACATATTTTAGAAAATTTTTCTATTAAATATTTCGGAGCTGGTAATTGGCAGGACTTCGCACCACCAATCAACATAACCAGCAATACAGACACTATTTTATCATGGCTCGTGGAATCAGTATCAACACAAAGAATACGGTTATTTTCACCTGATACACAGATTTATCTGCCAGAGCTCCAGTTCTTTGGTATGGGGTTTCGTCAGTACCTGCTTGAAAAATATGTTTCGGACAGTGGTTGGACTGTAATTGACCCACGATGGCAAACCCAGAAATTAGTAAATTTTTCTGATCCGAATCAATGCCCTGATGGTACGATGAATTCTTTTAATTATCGGGCATATTTATCTTTTCATAACTGGACAGGCAATCCATTCGGCGGTCAGATTGATACTTCAAATTATCTCGACCCACCCAACCCCTTTTTCTTAGACTGGTTACCACAGGACTATTTATCAGCGCTTCTCGGATATTTCTTTGAGGATACAATAATGAGAGAAATATTAATAAGTCTGGGCAAAGCATCCTTTGTTTGTCAGAGAACAAAAATATTATGGACAAATATAAGGGACAGTGTAAAAAGTTATGCAGACTCAGTCGGAAAAGAAATTTATATTAGTTTTAATGGTTCAGCCGCCGGAGTGGTATTATATAACAGTGTGGATTATAGATTGTTACCAATGGATGGGAAACCCTATATGCCAATTTATTGGGTTTATGACCCTGTTGACTCCATGATGAGACATCTTGATGGAACACAGGCAGGTGTTGGAACCTATCGAATTATCAAATCCTTTTCGGAAAGTGCTGGTGATACGATTCCCATTGTTGCTTTTACTGATTTCGGACATATGGGAAATCCCTTTGCCCATATTGGCGGATGGCAAGGCTATGGTTATCCAGGGGATGAAAGGGCTGAATATCTGAGGAGTTATCCGTTTGAATTTTATGCCTCAGGTATTTCCTTCTGTTTTCCAATCCGACAGCCCGAGTTTAATGCCTGGATAGATACCCTTTCTGATGGAACTCCTTTAATTGAGATAATAAAAAATTGCACTGATTTTCTTAATGCAAATTACGACATTTATAAGAATGTAAAAATAAATCCTCTCGAGAACAATGTAAAAGTCAATGGCATTGTCCCCTTCAATGGCTCCTGGAATCATGGCCAGGGTTCACCGGTCAATGCGTCAAAAGTTACAATCGCTTATATAGATGCCCAGGATGAAACTAAATCCTATCTTCACATAATAAATCATAACTGGGACAGTTTGGATTATCGGTATATTCATCAGGATAGTGTGCCGGCTGAAATACCAGTAAATGACAGTATTATAATGCTTAGGGTTATCTCACCTGATTTTTCAGGTGAAGATACCTTATCCTTTACTTTCCAAAGTGGTGTGGTAAGATGCACCATTCCTGAACTCGCTTATTACAATGTATTGATTTTAGACCTTTTTACTACAGCAGTTAAAGAGGCGGGGAATTTTGATAATCTTCTTACTTTAGAGAACTATCCTAACCCCTTCCATTCTTCAGTGTTAATTCAGTATTCCATTGCAAAAGAAGGTTTTGTGCAACTCAAAATTTACAATTCCGCAGGACAACTAATAAGAACACTGGTTAACGAGAAAAGGAAAGCGGGCAACTATAAAATTCAATGGGATGGCACGGACAACAGAAATAAACTCTTGCCATCAGGGGTATATTTTATAAAATTGAAGGGAGGTGATTTTTCACAAACCCCGTTAGATGCGTGCTATCTAACGGGGCAAACCAAAAAACTGCTACTTCTAAGGCTTCGGCCTTAAGGGCTTTAGCTCGAACTTTAACATCGGAGGAAATAATGAAAAGAATATTTTCATTGCTATCAATTGCACTCCCGATGGTTCTCCTGGCGCAAACCTGGGAGCACATGTATGAAGCGGACAGCCTTCCCGAAACCTACGGGTGGTGGAAAAATATGAAAAGCGGTTTTACTGAGAACTTGCTGGCAGATTAAAATACATGTCTTTTAAACCTGAAATAAAAGGTGAAATTGCATACCGGAACAATGAAATTTCTTTAAAAAATTTCAAAATTAAGAGCAGAGAGCTTTCAGCCAAGTGCAATGTCTCAGCTGTGTCAATTCTCATTTACTTTTGACCCCTTTTTTTCATTGAAAATTGACCCCCCTGGGTAGCTGAGTTTTCTTGCTTACAGTTTGCGGCTTTGGTGTCAAATCTTTACATTGTACATTAACGAAACTCTGTGGCTGATCACAGTGAAAATAAGCAAGAGTTTTCAGAATCCGGTTTCCGAGAGCGCTCGTGCACAATCGAAACAAGGATCAACGCAGCATGTATAATGTAAAGATTTGACCCCATCCTTACAATGCAACCCAGCACGCTTTTCAAGGGGGCACGCTCATGACCTTGCGGCGCATAGACTGAACCCGCTTGACTGACGTTCCGAACTGACTATAATGTGATACTGAACTGAGGAGACACAACATGAACAAGAATTCGAACTACGGGAAGATGCTACTAAAATACCGGGGTAAATGGGTTGCTTTGTCCCGAGATGAAAAAACTGTCATTGCTGCCGGCAATTCTCTTCCCGAAGCTATAGAGAAGGCTAGTAAAACAAAGGAAAAGCAGCCAATTTACGTCATGGTTTCTAATACCATTGGAAATTTCTCGTTCTGAAGGACACTTGTCGGACATAAGTTACCGCTACAAACCCATCGCCGTATCGCTCAGACCCACCAAGTTCGAACTCATGCCTATCATCCCTATCACTATTTCCCATGGAGCAGACAACTTCAATACCATGGCACTTGTCGATTCGGGTGCGAACATGTGTTTTTGCCAACAAGATCTGATGGGCCCACTTGGCATCCAACGTGAAATGTGTCGAGAACAGTCAGTCACTGGAGTGGGCGGCTCCGTTCGCGTCTTTGTGCATGGCCTGCGGATTGACGTTGAATTCGGCAAGTATACGTTTGACGCAGATGTTGGTTTCGGGCCATTTGTTTTTCACGGGTTTGCGTTCATCCTGGGTCAGAAAGATTTCTTTGAGAATGTGGATGTTCTTTTCGAACGCAGGAAAGAGCGGTTACACTTGCGTCTCCCAAAATAACACGTGGAGTGCACCGAGCCAGGATAATGCATGATAAAGAGAAGATTCTTAGACGTGGAGCTTTATTAGGTGTGATGGATTATAATCATCCAGAAAGTAACTCTTGTCTTCAGGTGGTTTGAGCAATCTGGAATGCATAATTCCATTCTACATATATTTTTGGAATTGTAAGGCCATAATGATATGTTTATACCCGGCTCTGACCGGGGCTCGCGCGGCAAGCGGAGAGCCGTCCCCCCTACCTTGACACAGCCGCGCAGATACCGATAATGGAGTGGAGGTACTGAACCGAAGGACGCAGACATGCGGAAACCGCAGAAACTGAAGATGTACACGACGCTGGCGCGATGGTGGCCGCTGATCTCTTCGCCGGCCGATTACCGGGAAGAAGCCGGCTTGTTCCGGGACATACTGAAGAAGCACTGCCGGCCGTGCAGAACCGTGCTTGAGCTGGGTTCGGGCGGCGGCAACAACGCTTCCCATATGAAGAAGCACTTCGATCTGACGCTTGTCGATATCTCTCCCGGAATGCTCAAGACGAGCCGGAAGTTGAACCCGGAATGCGAACATGTCCGCGCCGACATGCGCTCAGTACGGCTGAACCGGCTCTTTGACGCGGTCTTCATCCAGGACGCGGTAATTTACATGACCACGCAGCGCGACCTGCTCAAGGCATTCCGCACGGCCCATGCTCAC
>JACUUY010000091.1 GCA_014859085.1 Caldifarciminota bacterium | reverse complement strand
GATAAGGTGGTCCAACTTCGTATACAGTAAAGATGAATTCTAAATTGCCATCCCTGTCTGTATCAATAATCTGCATGACGGCTGTTGCACCGTTGTTTATCCCCCGAGGGAAATACCATTTCTGCACGAAATTACCGAACAAGAAGGGAAGTAATAAGAAAAGCGGCATTATCCTCCTTAAGGGTGGGGCAGGCCGAAAAATCCTACCCTACCCCTTAGGATTACTGCACTCTAAGCACCTTCTGGCAAAGAATAGCACCGGAATCAGGATTGTCAAGCCGCAAGAAATAGACACCCTGCGGCACTGCCCGACCTTTGTCATCAACGTCAACAAAACCAAGCAGGTTAGTTTGTTGAGAGATTGCTTCGCTTGTCCAGGCCAACTCACGCTGTCGGCACGCTGGATAATTGCGTGAAACCGGCCGGGGAAAGCCTGCCCCCCGCTTCCTTACTTCAATACGGTCAGCTTGCTCGTCGCCCGGAAATCGCCTCCTTCTATGCGCGAGAAATAAATTCCAGATGTTACTTGATTGCCAGCATTGTCCTTACCATCCCACGGTACGCTGTGGGTTCCGGCTGATCTCGATTCATCGACCAATGTCTTCACCAACCGGCCACATGCATTATATATATTCAAAATTACCTGGCCGGATCTGACCAATGAATACCGGATACTGACTGCCGAATGCGCCGGGTTCGGGTAGATCGCCAGGACCGGACTTCCCGCCTCCAGCCCCGGTTCTTCGGCCACGCCTACCGGCAGATACTTGATCGTAGCGTAATTCGAAGAACCAACCACAGCGAAACTGTGTCCGGTAACATAGACATACTCGTCGTCCACGGCGATCGCAGATGCATAATCAGAGCCATTGTCCGGGCCATTGTAAATTCCGATCCAGACCATGTCCCCGGCAGCGTTATACTTGATCGTCACATAGTCATAAGAGGTGCCGGTACCGATGCTCCATCCTGCCACATAGACATTGCCCGCTCCGTCCACCGCGATCGCATATGCTTCATCATAGAAATTGCTCGGTCCGTTGTAGCTTCTTACCCATGCCGTATCACCGTTGGGATAGTACTTGATCGTCAGAAAATCGGTACTGCTTGCTGTGCTGTAACTAATTCCCGTAACATAGACGTTTCCCGCTCCGTCCACGGCGAGCGCTTGCGCCTGATCGTAACTGCTGTTTGGTCCGTCATACCTCCTAACCCATACTGTATCACCCAGTGAATCGTACTTGACCGTCGCGTAATCCCAGTCCGTGCCTGCTCCCTGGCTTTCGCCGGTCACGTAGACATTGCCGAATCCGTCCACGGATATCGCTTTTGGCGAGTCCGTGGAGTTGCCGGGTCCGTTATACCTGCTTATCCATACCGTATCACCCAGTGAATCGTACTTGATCGTCGTGTAATCGCGAAAAGTGCCGGGCACCTGGCTTTCGCCGGTCACGTTAACATTGCCTGCTCCATCCACGGCGATCGCATGCGCCTCGTCATCGTCGCTGGCCGGGCCGTCGTACACCGCCACCCATTCCTGCGCGAAGCAAGGTACCACGAGCAGCATGGCAAGCGTGAAAACAAGTGCTTTTTTCATCATTTCCTCCTTCTTTCGGGAGCGCCCGATATGCATTTTCAGGGCTTCACGTCTGAACGACGTTGATCGTTGATGTTGTCGTCTCCATGGGTTCGGGTGCGGAGATGTGTGTGTACAATGTAGCATGCTGCGCTCCTTATTCCGCTTCCGATTCAACTAACTTACCGCTGAAATCGACGATGCTACCGTCATTGTCTTACCCTCGGTCACTACGCTTTCATGCTATTCAGATTCTTCCGTTTGTCAATTCTCCCGGCGAGCGTCAAAACAGGGATGACGCTACATTGCTCCGGCCAGAAAGATCAATATTATTGATACAACCAGCGCCGGGAGCAGGTTGGCTACCTTGATCGTCTTGATGTCCAGGAGCTTCAGGCCGATGGCCAGGATCATGATGCCGCCGACCGAGGTGAAATCACTCATATACGCCGGTCCGGTCAGGAAACTGAACTGCCGGGCGAGCAGGGTGAGGCCGCCCTGGACGATGAGCACGGTGGCCGCCGAGAAGAGTACGCCCAAGCCGAGCGTTGACGACAGGATGATCGAGGAAACGCCGTCCATGAGCGACTTGATAAAGAGCAGTTCCGGGTCGTTCTGAAGGCCGGCCTGGATAGAGCCGAGTATGGTCATGGGACCCACGCAGAAGAGCAAACTGGCAAAGACAAACCCCTGGACAAATGACGTTTCACCCCGGGCTCTGACCAACCGCTTGAGCCGTTCGCCGAGCCCCTCAAGAAGATCCTCAACGCGCAACAACTCGCCGCATACGCCGCCCAGGATCAGGCTTAAGACAACAACGAGCGGCCGCTCCATTTCCAGGCCCATTTTCGCGCCGAGTATACAGGTGAACAGACCGAGCCCGACCATGATGATCTGCTTGATGTTTTCGGGAATGCCTCGCCGCAGGAGCAGACCGAGCAGGCTGCCCGCGATAACGAGCACCGTGTTGACGATCGTGCCGATCATACGGGCATTATATTCTTTCATGAGCCTGAATCAACAGCCGCGTGCCCCCCATGCGGCGCTGGTTCAGTTGACGGCTGGGTAGTCTGAAAGCCAGCCCCGTTTTCTGTTTTTATTCTAGATTATATAATTTGCCAATTGGCTAATTTTATAATTGACATGAGGGGCGGGATGGATATAGTTCAACATGGCAGGAAGGAAAGTCCCGGAATTGTACTATCGGTGTTCAAGGATCTGCCGCGTGCTGGGCAACCCCACGGCCTATCAGATCTTGAAGTTACTGACGAAAGGGGGAAAGACGCCGTCAGCCATGGCAGACGTGCTCAAACTCTCTCTGCCCACGGTCAGCATTGCGCTCAGGCATCTCAGGCAGATCGACCTGGTCCGTTATGAGAACACCATAAACGGCAAGGTCTATTCTCTGAAAGACAAGGCCATTGTGCCGGTCCTTGAGCAGCTTGAGGTGCTGGTCAAGCGGCAGAGGAGCCGTGAATATTAGTTGAGTATTGTTAGCCGATTATTTTGCCCCGGCCTTGAACACGACCGTCGTGAAGAGTTCGATGAAGAAGCCGTAGATAATCCCCATCACGATCGTACCCACCAAGATGAATGCTTCTCTTCCTGGCACATAGAAACCCTGGAGGGCCATAGGAATGCTGAAGAGGAAACCGATGATGATGCCGTGGAGCCACCATTGGATTTTAAGGATACTTATACCAACGGCAAAACCAATGAGCGTCCGGCTGATAATCGTCGAAACGGCAAAGTACCAGGGCTGAGGCCCCTCGCACGACGCGAGGATCCAGCAGACGATGCCCGAGAGCACGCCGAATACCGTGGCGATGAGCAATCTCTTCTTGTTGACCATGTCTCCTCCTTGTATGCTCAGGATATTGATATGGAGTATCGTTGTCAATACCATTCATGGTGCAATCGGTTGACATCGCCCTGATAATGCGTAAACTACGCAATATTGATCTTGTTATCTTGAGGTTATCCGTGAAACATTTTCCGTGGTTTGTGCGTATATACAATAGGCGAAAGGAGACGAAATGGGCATCCTTGACATATACTTTGCGCCGAGCAAGGTATTTAACGCATTGAAAGAAAGACCCCGCTGGATATTGCCGCTGGTGATCGTGCTTGTGGTCGTGGCTTTGACCACGGTCCTGACCATGACTTTCGCGCGGGAAGCGATAATGACCGTGCAGCAGGAGGCGCTCGAGAGAAGGGGTTTGACCGAAGAGCAGATGGAGCAGGCAATGCAGTTCACGCAGGGCCCGGCCGCCGCCATCTCAGGAGCGGTCAGCGCCGTGATCTTCACGGGCATTCTGCTCCTTATCTTCGCCGTCGTGGTGAACCTTTTCGTGCCGCTCTTCGGCGGCGATAGCGGGTTCAAGAGAGTGTTTTCAGTCATATGTTACTCCGCGCTGGTCATGGTACCCGCCGCGGTCCTCAAACTGCTCATGATCGCCACGACCAAATCGCCCTACGTGACCACGTCGCTGGCCCTGCTCGCGCCGGGTTTGGCCAGGACTTCGTTCGGGTATCAATTGCTTGCCGGGTTCGATTTCTTCATGATCTGGGAGATGGTGCTCGTCGCCATGGGTATCAGCATCACCAACCGCATCAACCGGGAGAACGCGTACATCCTCGTCTTCGCAATCTGGATCATCTCGATCTTCTTCGGCATCGGCCTGTCCAGCATCTTCGGCCGCGGGGCGTAATAGCCGAGGCGCGTCTGATACGCAAACCATGATACTATTCCTTCTTCTTATACAGGTCGACTCATTATCAGTTGAACAGGCGCTCGATCGGGCTTTCAAGAACAGCCCGGTGATCGGCGAGTCAAGGGCTTCGATGGACAGGTCGCGCATCCAGTTCTACCAGATCCTTGCCGAGTTACTGCCGACCGCGTACGTTACGGCCCGCTACACGAAGAGCGAGTACCAGGGATACGCGACCAGCGGCTATGACGGATCGCTCCAATTGACCATGCCGTTGCTCGACCTCGACATCATCAGCTCGATATTCGCATCGGGCCGGCAGCTGAAGGGCAGCGCGATCCAGCACGAGGCAGACGTTTCCAACCTGTGCCTGCGGACGAAGACCGCGTACTACAATCTGGTCAATGCCCTGGAACTCTTGAGGTCGTCCGAGTTGACGATCGAACGGGCGCGCCACAACCTGGATCTCGTCGAGGCCAGGTACGAGCTGGGCGCGGCATCCCGGCTCGAACTGCTGCAGGGCGAGGTATTTTACCTGAACGCGCAGCACGACCGATCGCGCGCCCGGACCACGGAGGTCTCGGCCCAGGAGGAACTGAAGTCGATCCTGGACATTACCGATGACATCTACCCGACCGAAGAACTGACGGCGCCCGAGGCCGTCGAAATGCCGGACCTCGATTCACTCACAGCCATCTTGCATCAATTGAACTATGGAATAAGAATCGCCGCGGAACTGAGCAACGCTTCCCGGATCAACCTGATCTCTTCGTATCTGGCGTTCCTGCCGCGCCTGTCGCTTTTCTACGGGTATAACGTAAGCAGCGATTCGCTCATCTTCGATTTCCAGCACTACCAGGATAGCGCCGTGAAGAACTACGGCGTCAGCGTGACCTTCCCCGTCTTCGAGATCAAGAGCCTGGTGTTCAGGTACCTGAACGCGAAGAACGAGATGCGGCGGAGTGAATTCGCCCGGCAGCGGGTCGAGCTTGAGACCCGGAATATCCTGCGCACAACATATTACTCTTTACGCGAAGCGCTGGACCGTCTCCAGCTGGCGTCGCGGAGCCTCGATGCGGCCGAGGAAGCGGCGGTCATCGCCCGCGAGCAGTACGCGCTGGGGTCGATATCGTTCTTGGATTTTCTGAGCGCCGAGCAGTCGATCTATGACGCGCGCGTTTCTTACACCTCGGCGCTGAGGGACTACTACGTGCAGCGGGCTGCTTTTTCCTATATTCTGGGTAATTCAATGTCCGGTAAGGAGTGGTGATGAACAAAAAGAAACTTCTGATCGCCGCGGGCGCGATCGTCATCGTCGCCCTGATCGTCATCCTGAACATCAGTCAGCGGGACACGGGCGAGAAGGTCGACGTGGCCGTGGTCAAGCGGGGGAGCGTCACGTCGATCGTGACCGCGTCGGGCGAGCTGAAAGCCGGGGCGCAGGTCAACATATCGGCCGAGACGATCGCCCGCGTGCGCAGGGTCCATTTTGACGAGGGCGAAACGGTCAAGAAAGGCGATTTGCTGATCGAACTCGACGACGTCCAGGCCGACGCAACGCGCAAACTGGCGCTAGCCAACCTGGAGCAGGCCACGCAGGACCGCCAGCGGGCGCAGGCCCTGCTCGAAAAGGATTTGATCTCACAGGAAAGCTTTGAGCGGATCGATCTCACCTACAAGACGGCAAAGGCGTCGTATGACCAGGCGCTGGACGCTTATCGCAAGACGCGGATCTACGCGCCGATTTCCGGCAAGGTGATGAAGGTGAACGTCGAGGTGGGCGAGACCGCGGTCATGGGCGCGCTCAACTACGGCGGAACGGTCATGATGACGATCGCCGACATGTCGCGGATGATCGCGGTCGTGAAGATCGATGAGACAGACGTCCCCGATGTCAAGGCCGGAAAGCGCGCGCGCGTCTATGCCGACGCGCTGCCCGATTCGGTCTACGAAGGCGAGGTAATCAAGGTCGGTTTGATGCCGGTCAAGAGCCAGCTCGCCACGGTCGACGTGACCGATTTCGAGGTTGAAGTCGAACTCCTGGAGTTCTCGCCGATCCTGAGGCCGGGCATGAGCGTCAAGGCCGAGATCATCACGAGCGAGAAGACCGACGTGATGACAATACCGATCCAGGCATCGGGGAAGCGGCAGATCGCCGAACAGCTCGTCTCGACCGTGTTCATCGTCACCGACGGCAAGGCCAAACTGACCGAGGTCACGGCCGGCGTCTCCAGCGACACGGAGACCGAGATCATCTCGGGCGTGGCCGAGGGCGATACCGTGATTATCGGTCCATACCGGGTGCTGAGCAAGTTGAAGGACGGGCAGAAGGTCCGCGTCGAGAAGGTCAACGAGGACGCAAACACCTCCATGGGGAATACAGGATTGAGAAGAACGGTCAGGGTCGCGCGCGGACGGTCATGAAGAAAGAGCGCGAGACGATCTGCCGGGCCGTGAATATGCGCAAGACCTACTGGCGCGGCAAGGTGGCAGTCGAGGCCTTGCGGGGCGTCACGATCCAGATCAGGACCAATGACTACATTTCGATCATGGGCGCTTCCGGGTCGGGCAAGTCGACCCTCATCCACATCCTGAGCTGTCTTGATACGCCGACTGAAGGTGAGTACTTCCTCGAAGACCGCCTCGTGTCGAACTATACGGACCTGGAGCTCGCGAACGCCCGGAACAAATTCTTCGGCTTTATCTTCCAGAGCTTCAGTCTCCTGCCCCGGCTTACGGCCCTGGATAACGTCGCGATGCCGCTGGTCTACGCCGGGATCGGGAAGAACGCGCGGCTCGGCCGGGCGCGCGAGATCCTGGCCAAGATCGGACTGGCCGACCGCATGAGCCACCGGCCCAACGAGATGTCGGGCGGCGAGTGCCAACGCGTCGCGATCGCCCGGGCCCTGGTGAACGACCCCAAAGTGATCTTCGCCGACGAGCCGACCGGGAATCTCGATTCAAAGACCGGCGCCGAGATCATGGAGATATTCGACCGGCTCGTGGACGACGGGAACACCGTGGTCATGGTCACCCACGACCCGAACATCGCCGCGCACGCGAAGAAGATCGTGCGCCTCAAAGACGGGATGATCGAGCATGAATGATCTGCTCGGCAAAATAGCGCTTTCGTTCCAGACTTTCAAGACGCACCGCCTCCGTTCTTTCCTCACCGCGCTCGGCATCATCATCGGCGTAAGCACAGTGATCGCGATCCTCTCTTTGATCGAGGGACTCAACCGGTCGGTGGCTGAACAGATACAGTCGATCGGTTCGGATCTGATCTTCCTGACCAAGCACCCGATGGTCATGGCTGGTCCGCAGAATATCGAGGAGATCGCCAGCCGGCCGGATCTGACGCCGGACGATGCGCTGGCGATCCGCGAACTGCCTTCGGTCGAAATGGCAATACCCGAGATATCCCAGCAGGTCACGCAACTCAGGTACCGGGACCGGGACATCGCCAGCGTGCGTATCCTCGGCTCGACCGAGGATTTCTCGTCCATGAACAACCGCGTCGTGGAGAGCGGCCGCGATTTCAACCGGGATGACGTCGCCCGGCGCCGCAATTCGTGCATCATCGGCTCATACGTGGCGAGCAATCTCTTCCCTGATGAATCGCCGGTCGGCAAGGAACTGAACGTCCGGGGCCACCGCCTTAAGATAATTGGCGTGTACAAGGAGAAGGGCGCGTTTCTGGGCCAATCCATGGACAACATGATGGCCGTACCGCATACGTACTTTGAGAAGATCTTTCCGAGGCGCGGCGAATCGGTATTTGAACGGGCGTTCTTCGGATACTCGGTCGATATCAAACCGAAGCAGGGACGGGTCGAAAAGGCGATCGACGAAGTGCGGGAACTGATGCGCCGGCGCCGCGGCCTTTCGTTTGACAAGAAGGACGATTTTGAACTGGGTACGCAACAGATGCTGATGGAACTGTACCAGAACATCACGCGCGTCGGGTTCATCGCGATCATCGCGATCGCGGCGATCTCCCTGATCGTGGGCGGCATTGGCATCATGAATATCATGCTCGTGTCGGTCGCCGAGCGCACGCGGGAGATCGGCATCCGCAAGGCGGTCGGCGCTTCGAACCAGAATATTCTAACGCAGTTTTTGGTGGAATCGGTCTTTCTCGCGCTCATCGGCGGCATCATTGGCATCGCGCTGGGCCTGGTGCTGGCCTGGCTCATATCGGTCATTTCACCGCTCCAGGCGTCGGTCTCTTTATGGATGGTCCTGCTCGGCTTCGGCTTTTCCGCCGCGGTCGGGATCTTCTTCGGCATCTACCCGGCGCGCCGCGCGGCCGGCCTCAATCCGATCGAGGCGCTGCGCTACGAATAACCCCCTTCGGGGGGAAATTCGAAATCCTAAATCCGAAACTCTGAACAATACCAAAGCACTAATATCAAAACAGCAAGGACTTACTCGAAGAGTAATAGTGTAGATCCTTGATGATCCGGGCGACCTTAAATACCTTGTCATAAACGCGCGTCGAAAGTGGAGATTTCACCCCTTGACAAATTCAAAATTAACATTATAATTTAAATGAAAGGTAAGAGAGCATTCAGGAGTGT
>JACUUY010000239.1 GCA_014859085.1 Caldifarciminota bacterium | reverse complement strand
TCAATCGTACCAAAAGCTGATATCATTACCACCGACGTCTGCGGTCTGATTTTCTTTGACTTCTTGAGAAGGGTGATGCCATCAATATCAGGAAGTTTTATGTCAAGGAGCATCAGGTCAATGTCATGCTCTTCAATGATTCGCAACGCAGTGGTGCCATTGAGTGCGGTGTGTATGTTGTAACCTGCAGCCTCAAGGATTTCGCGCAGGATCTCGCATATCTTCCTTTCGTCATCAACGATAAGCAGGTTGGCTCTTGCCGTGCCCATCATGGTTCCTATCTATCCCGTTGATCCCGCCAGGCCGGGATGTTTATCGTAACGACTGTCCCGATTGATCTCTTGCTCGTCAGGCTGATCGTGCCGTTGTGCCCCTCGATGATCTTCTTCGATATGACCAGGCCAAGGCCGGTGCCGCCGGTCTTGGTCGATTTGAACGGCTTGAACAGTGCATCCTGCTGGCCTTCTGACATGCCGGTTCCGGTATCCTCGATCCTGGTTTCCACATACGCCATGATCTTGTTCTGCACGACTTTCTCAGCAAACGAAGTGCGCAGGGTGAGCGTGCCCTTGCTCGCCATAGCTTCGAGGGCATTCTCAATAACATTCGAAAGCGCGGTCGAGATCTGGTTTTCGTCACAATTGACGAACGGCAGATCCTTCATAAAATGTTTCTTTATCTTGATGCCCTCGGGCAACTTTGATTCATACTTGGCCATAACCGCTTCGATTATTTTGGTGATGTCGTTTGGCTGGAAATTAGCCTGCTCGGCAGCAAGGATCTTCATGAACTTGTCAACCGTCTCGCGTACCCGCTCAATCTCTTCCTGGATCGAGTCCGTGTATTTATTGAGGGACCTGGCATCGGCACCATACTTAGTCTCGCATATTTCCTGCACCCGCTGCAACGTTAGGTTGATCGTGGAAAGCGGATTCTTTATTTCGTGGGCGAGCCGCTGGGCCAGGCCCGACCACTCGAGCAGCTGGTCAGTGTACGCCGCCTTCTTTCGTGCCTCATGGCTGAGCCTTCGGTTGCGCAGCACGAGATACGATACGGCAATGAGCAGCAGCGCGACGAGGACAAGCTCGATCGGCGACCGGCGCCGGATAACGGTGTTCAAGAAACCCGGTCCGCCGAACGCGAGGAGCGAAAAGGTCGTCGGTTTGTCAACCGAGCTGACGAGGATCTTGGTATTCCGACCGCTTCTGACGCATTCCAGTAGTTGATATGCGGTGGCCAATGGGTATTCGCAAACCGGCTTGAGATATTCGTCCGTTACGAGCAGCCGGTTGTCCGCCTGCATTATGAGCAGCTCATATGACCCGTCGCCGTTCAGATCGGCAACATCGAGAACCTTCACCTGAGTGTTGAAATCCCTCTGCAGGCACAGGTTCAGCGCGCAATCGTAAATTCTTACGATGCCATCGGTATTGCCGACGATTATCTCGGATTTTTCATCACGGTTGATATCGCAGACGCTCATGCCCGCGTACCTCTCGCCGCTGCGAATGTATCTCTTGGTCGCGCCCGAAGCCGC
>JACUUY010000007.1 GCA_014859085.1 Caldifarciminota bacterium | reverse complement strand
TGGTCGTGCCGGGCTAGCTCGTCCGCCGTGACCGCTCGCTCGTCCAGGCAATTGAAATGCGCGATCCGTATACGCGGGGCCACTCGCTCCAGGTCGCCAAACTCGCCTCGGCCGTCGCCGAAGCGATCGGCTTCACGGGCCAGGATCTGGAATTGATCAAATTTGCCGGCCTGCTCCATGACGTCGGCAAGATCGCGGTGCCCGAGTGCATTCTTCAGAAACCAAGTTTCCTGACGAGCAGTGAATGGAAGGTCATTCAACTCCATCCTAAGCAGAGCGTAATGATAATTGACCCCATCAAGGGGCTCCGCCAAATCCGGGACTGGATCCTATACCACCATGAACGTTGGGATGGGCGTGGCTATCCCAAAAATGTTAAGGGTGACAGAATTCCGATTCAGTCCCGGATTCTTTCGGTGTGCGACACGTATTCGGCAATGACCGAGGACCGTCCCTACCGCAAGCGGCTCAGCGATCAGGAGGCACGCGAGGAAATCAGCAAGGTCCGGGGCGCGCAGTTCGACCCGATGGTCGCCAATATCTTCCTCGATCTCGGCGTCAACGGTTATAACGGCAATTTCATCAAGACGTTCAGCAAGCACACGCTGCTCGGTGACCCGAATTTCGAGAACGGAAGTACCGGAACCGGGAACGGCAAGGGCTTGCATCAGGGCGTGTTAACCATACCCAGCAATTAATCATGGCACGCGAAATGTCAAAAACAAAGCGGCGCGGTGATCCCGCGAAGAAGCATTTGCCCGGAAATTTTGCAGACATTCATACCGATGGCGACACGAGGTGGTCGACCAAATCGAGTAGCGCGCGCCGGCACACGAACGCTGCGTGGCATTGCATCGTCCTGTGCCTATCGCGCTGCGGTCCGCAGATATATGCCGGACCGCTCTGATCAATAGCAACGGGAGCGTGTTTATAGGTTCTGAAGCGCTGCCGGACAGACCGCACGACATGGACTGCTGCACCGGATAGGGTGCCGGCCGGGCGGCGCGTTGGCGTTTTGAAGGAGGAGCCCCTTGCAGAAACGAACTCTACTGCTGCTGCGTTTCGTTCTGATCCTGTCCACGATACTCGTCATGACATACTCGGAACGCGACCTGAACATTGCCTCGCCCGGATATGCGGTGGCCCTGGCATATTTCATTTCAAACCTCGCACTATATTTAATACCGGAAACGAAATTTGCGGTGCCGGCCGTCTCTTTTGCCATCTTTCTGACCGACCTCGTTGCCGTATCTCTGGCGATATATCTGTCGCAGGGGATACAGACCGATTTCTATCTGATATTCTTTCTCATAATCTTCATCGCTTCGTTCGCCCAGGATATCCGCGGCAGCATACCTATCGCAATCGTTGCCAGCATCGTGTACACCTGGCTCGTCTACCGTTTCAATCCCGGCGTTTCGCTCATGGACTCGGCGATCCTGATCAAAGTACCGTTTCTCTTCATCGTATCGCTCATCAGCAGCTACTGGGCAACGGCGACGAGGCGCGAAATCATGGAAAGGAGGAAGTTGGAGACATCAGCGCGCAAACTCGAAGACGAGGTCGCCCGGATCACGGCCGAGGAAACCGAACTGAGGCGCTACAGCGAGATGGTGATCAACTGCGTCGCGAGCGGCGTGATCGTCGTCAAGGACGACGGCACGATCACGACGATCAACCCCGAGGCCGCACGTGTCCTGGGCGTCGATCAAAGAGACCTCACGGGCAGAAATATCAAAAGCACCCAGAGCCTCGACATGCTGTGGCAGAAGATGGCACAGGCAATGAACACTAACAGATCAATGGAGCGGTTGCAGATCTCGATCCGGAATGCAGATAATGAACTCGTTCCGATCGGCCTTTCCCTGTCGCCGATGCACTCGCCGAATACTGAATTATCCGGCTGTGTCGGGATCCTGCGTGATCTTACCGAAGTCAAGGAACTGGAAAGAAAACTCCAGCACGCAGAACGGCTGTCATACCTCGGCAAGATGGCAACCTGGGTCGCCCACGAGATCCGCAATCCGCTGACCGCAATCGACGGCTTCTCTCAACTCCTGAGCTACACGCGCGATCCTGAGAAAATCGAAGCCTTCAGCAAAGAGATCCACCGCGGTACCCGCCGGATAAATCACATAATTGAAGACATCCTCACGTTCGCGCGCACCAGAACCCGCTCGGGCGCGGTCGAAATCGACCTGCACCGGCTCATGACCGAGATCACCGAGGACATCGCGAATGTCCGCGTCTTCATCGACGGCACGGCCGGCGCCGTGGTCAGGGGCGAGGAAGAGTCTTTGAAGAGCCTTTTTACGAACATCATCACCAACAGCGTCGAAGCCATGGACAAAGACCCCAAGATCGTGGTAAGGTTCAGCAAGACAAAAAATTGGATCGTCACCGAGATCGTGGATAACGGCCGGGGGATATCCGCCGAGAACATGCAGAACCTGATCACGCCGTTCTTCACGACCAAGAGCCGCGGCACGGGTCTCGGCCTCGCCATCGTCAAGAAGATCGTCGACGATTACCAGGGAAAGATCGAGATCAAGAGCGAGGAAGGCAAGGGGACAACCTGCCGCGTGTATCTGCCAACACAGGAGGACAAATGACGCCAATCAACCCAGCCGGAGATGATGCTCCGGTGCTTGAACCCGGTTTAACCAAGAAAAGAATATTGATTTGTGACGATGAGGAACCGATACGGCTCTTGTTGGCCGAGGCGCTTCAGGACAGCTACGACATCGTCGAAGCGGCGAACGGCCGTGACGCGTTGCGGCTGGCGACGAAGGAACACATCGATCTGATCATCATTGACATAAAAATGCCGCAGGTCCACGGTCTTGAAGCCATCGAGCGCATCCGCGAACGCGACAGCAACGTGCCCATCATCATCTGCTCCGCCTACCCGTTGATGGAAGACGACATCGTCGTCAAAACTTCGGACATCGCGGCCTTCATCACCAAGCCGATCGATATCGAGTCGCTCAAATCCAGAATCACCGAACTCATCGGGAGGTAGTATGTCCCTTATCGGCGAAATGCTTGTCAGAAGCGGGATCATCGACCAGGCCCGATTGGATGAGGCTCTCGAAAGATAGAAGAAAGAAAATAGGCGATTGGGTGAAATTCTGATCGAACTTGGTTACATATCGGCAAAAGAGCTCATATGGTTTCTAAGCGAACAGGCCAACATGCCGTTCGTCGAACTGACCCCTGACATGCTTGACAACGCGCTGGTCAATAGGTTTCCCGAAAAATTACTGCGTGAAAACAACCTCCTACCCCTTTACCAAGCGGACGACCGGATATACTTTGCCCTGGGCGATCCAACCGATACCGGTGCAATACAGAAGTTGAAAGCATATACGGCCAAGGAAATAGTCGTCTCAGGGGCGGAGGTCGGCGTAATCACTCAACTTTTGGAGAAGTTCTTTGCGGCACAAAGGATCGAACCCATGCTCGCGCGAAAGGACACAGATAGCACAATTCTGAGCGTGCTCGATGATCAGGCCATTATGGAATTCAGCGACAAATCGGGGAATGTCGTCAGAAAAACGGTTACCGCGAATATTGAAATCAGAATCAAAGAAACGAGCGAGGGACATCATGAGTGAAACGCAGCAACTACTGAAATATGCCGTAGCGGCAAGTGCGAGCGACCTGCATATCAGTGCCGGTTCACCGATCATGGTGAGGGTCCACGGTGCAATGCGTAAGGTGGATGGCAAGTGCATTACGCAGGATGTCGCCGAAAATCTAATAAATCAACTGCTGAACGATGCACAGATCGACCAGCTGACAAGAGAAAATGAAATTGATTTCTCGATTGAAAACCCTGAGGGGAGATTCAGGGCCAACGTGTTCCAGCAACGCCAGGGGTTGGGCGCCGTATTCAGAATAATCCCGGAGAGGATACCGACCATGGAGGAATTGCACCTGCCCAAGACACTCAGGGAAATGATCGATCTTGAGAACGGACTCATCCTCGTGACCGGACCCACGGGCAGCGGCAAGTCCACCTCCCTGGCATCCATGATCAACTACGTGAATGAGAATAAGAGTGGGCACATCATAACAATCGAAGATCCAATAGAATTCATCCACAAATCGAACAAGTGTGTCGTGAACCAGAGACAGATTGGAACCAACACCCAGTCATTCGCCAACGCCCTGAGAAGTGCGCTGAGAGAAGACCCGGATTACATCCTTGTGGGCGAAATGCGCGACTTGGAAACAATATCGCTGGCGCTGACTGCAGCGGAGACCGGTCATCTGGTCTTCGGTACGCTCCATACCTCGAGCGCGCCAAAAACCATCACCAGAATCATCGATATTTTCCCCAGCGATCAGAAACATCAGATAAGACTCCAGGTCGCGGAATCGCTGCGCGGCGTCGTCGCGCAAAGGTTGTATCCGCGCAAAGACAACACTGGCCGCATCGCGGCTTTCGAACTCATGATCGCGAACCAAGCCATCCGCAATCTGATCAGAGAAGAGAAAACATTCCAGATTGACTCGGTGATTCAAACCGGGCGTCAGTTTGGCATGCAAAGTCTCGAACAATCCAAGCGGCAACTGATATCGGAAGGCGTGCTGTCACCCGAGTACCTGGAGGAACGCAACATTTTGTGCTAAGTCTTCTCCTGCAACAAAATCATCACACGCACATTACACAAACCGACCTGCTCCTGCGGGGGCATAAAACATTCAGGGAATCTGTGCGCGAGGGTTAGTTGAACTTGAATCCTTTGCCCGTGATGAGCCACAGGCAGGAATCGACCACGTCCGCCTCGTAAAGCCGGCCCTTGTTCTTGGATATCTCGTCCAGGGTCACGTCGAGGCTGTGCGCCGGTCGGTATGGCCGGTGCGACGACATTGCTTCCACGACGTCGGCAACGGCAAGGATCTGCGACTCGAGCATGATATTGCCCGCCTTCAAGCCGCGCGGATATCCCGAACCATCGAGACGCTCGTGATGCTGGAGCACGACGTCGGCAATAGGCCAGGGGAATTCTATCGTCTTTAAGATATCGTAACCCACGCTCGGGTGCGTCTTGACGAGCGCGAATTCAGACAGGGTCAGCTTACTCGGCCGGCTCAGGATCTCTGCCGGCACGTAGATCTTACCGATGTCATGGATCAACGCCGCGACCTGGATGCCCCGCACCCACTCTTCAGGCAGGTACATCTCCTTGGCGATCTCCTGGGCGAGTGCGGCGACGCGCAGCTGGTGGCCGGTCGTGTACGGGTCCCGCGCTTCCTGGATCTTTGCCATCGCCTGAAGGGTGTTCTGGATCGTCTTCTCCAGCTTGACCAGACTCAGCTGCAGCTCATCCTCCATCTGTTTCCGGTCCGTAATGTTGCGTACCGACACGAGATTCGCCTCCTCGCCCTGGTACACGATCCGCGTCACCGCGAACTCGCAATACCTGACGTCACCATGCTTGGTCACGATGCGCACATCAAAGGCCCTGGGCACTGCCTCGCCCATTTTCCGGCGCAGGTCCATGTCCTTCACCTTGTCACGGTCGTTAGGATAAATGATCTTCCACGGGTCCGTGTTGTACAGTTCTTCCTTCGTGTAATCGGTTATCTTGCACAACTGGTCATTCACGAAAGTGAAATTGCTGTTGGCGTAGATGAAAATGCCGTCGCTTGAATGCTCGACAAGGGTCCGGTATTTCTCCTCGCTCTCCTCGAGCGCGATGAGCAGGCGCTCGCGTTCGGTGATGTCGCGGCAGACATTGGTTATCGCCACGATCTTGCCCTCTTTGTAAATGGCGGTTCCATTCACTTCCATGATCGAATACCGGCCGTCGGCGTGCTTGAAGCGCACCTTGCTCACCACGACCTGATTCTTGGCGCCGGCACAGAGCTGCTCGCTGTCCTTCTTGACCGCCGCGATGTCTTCCTTGAAGATAATGTCGAGTTCGAGGAAATTCCTGCCGATCAGATCTTCCCGGCGCTTGCCCGTGAAATCACAGGCTATCTTGTTCACGTCGATCAGTTTGAAATTTAGATCATAAGTGAAGATCGCATTACCCGCGTATTCATACAGCAGCCGGTACCGCTCCTTGCTCTCGCGCAGCGCTTCGTCCGCGTATTTCCGTTCGGAGATGTCTTCCATGCTGCCCTGAAAGTAGTTCGTCTTGCCGCCCGGATCGACCACCGCGCGCGCGTTCTCGCTGACCCAGAAGACAGAGCCGTCGCGCCGGCGCATGAGGGACTCGAAGTTGCGCACGAAACCGTCCTGCTGGATGACATTGAGCCAACGGGCGCGGTCTTCGGCGCTGAAATGCAGGTCCGCGAGATTCATCCGGGTCATGGATTCACGGTCCGGATACCCGAACATCTGGACCATCACGGGATTGGCTTCGAGTATCTTGCCGTCGGGCAGCGCGCTGTATAGACCGACCGGCACATCCTCGAAGAGGGTCCGGTAGCGCGCTTCGGCCTTCTCCTTTGCCTTACGCTGCATCCGCCGGTCCACGACCGAATGCACGGCCGCCGGCAAACGCACGAAGTGCCTGGGTGACTTGATCACGTAATCATCGAGCCCGGCCTTCATCGCGTCGACCGCGACCTCCTCGTTGCCGGTCCCGGTGAACATGATCACCGGGCATTCTGGATGGACCTCCTTCACCCGGCGCAGCACCTGGATGCCGTCGATCCAGTGCACCTTGTAATCGGTAATGACCAGGTCAAAATCACCTTGCTTCAATGCTGCTTCGAAATCATCGATAGTCCGGATCTGTTTGATGCGTACGCCGGGAAAATCGAGCGCCAGCGCGCGGACCGTAAGCGCCCGGTCATCAGGATTGTCATCGATGACAATTATTGTTTTAAGAATATTGCCCATGCCGTCAATTCTCTTATCATCCTTATTCATTGCTCACATCCGCGCTTCGGTTCATTATCAGCCAGTACATGTTGAGCGTCTTCACCATTTCGACCAGCGCGTCGAAGGTCACGGGTTTGACAAGGTAGGAATTGGCACCCAGATCATAGGCGCGATTTATGTCCGAAGATTCGCTCGACGCGGTCAAGACAACCACGGGCAGGCGCTTGAGCCGCCGCTGCTGGCGGAGCCACTCGAGCACCTCGTGGCCCGACTTGCGGGGCAGTTTAAGGTCGAGCAGAACGAGTATCGGCAGGGTGCGGTTCGCGTACGGCTCGCGGCCGGCGAGATAAGAGATCGCCTGTTCGCCGTCGCCCAGGACGATTATCGGGTTCGCGATGTTCACCTTCTGAAAGGCGCGCTTGATGAGCAGCACGTCGTTGTGGTCGTCTTCAACGAGCAGGATCGTGTAGTCGGTCGCCGCCATCAGAATCCTTTCAGGCGCAGTTCGATCCAGAACTTGCTGCCCCGGCCCGGAGCGGAGTCGACGCCGACCTGGCCGCCCATGCGCTCCAGACCTTTCTTGACGATCGCCAGGCCGATCCCGGTTCCCGGATACTTCTCGACCCCCTGCAACCGTTCGAAGATCCGGAAAATGCGGTCGTGATATTCCGGCGCGATGCCGATCCCCGCATCCTCGACCCATAGGCGGACCCTGGTGCCCGTTTCCTCGGCCCGGATATTGATGCGGGGTCTGACCCCGGGTTCGACGAACTTGATCGCATTGGAGAGAAGGTTCGAGAGGACATTGACGAGCGTCGCGTGGTCACCCATGACCGCGGGCAATGGCCGTTCGATCCTGATCTGGGCGCTGGTCTTTTCTATGTCCGCGCTGAACTGGTGCATCACCTCGCCCAGAACGCTGTCCAGGTCGACCGCGGCCGGTTTCAGCTCGCTGCGGCTGAGCCGGCTGTACGACAGCAGATCCTGGATCAATATGTCCATGTGCTCGGCCGCGGCAACGACGCGGCGCGCATAGTCCCGGCCGGTCTCATCGAGCCGGTCCGCATAATCCTCGAGCAGCGCGTTGGCAAAACCCTCCATTGCCCTGAGCGGCGCGCGCAGGTCGTGGGAGACCGAATAGGCGAACGACTCGAGTTCCTTGTTTGCCGCTTCGAGCTGATCCGTACGCTGCGCGACAAACGCCTCAAGATGCTTGCGGTATTTTCTCAATTCCTCTTCGGCGCGCTTGCGCTCGCTGATGTTACGCACGACGCCCTGGACGACCTTAGCGCGGCCGATCGCGAAAGTGCTCGCCGACACCTCGGCTGGAAAGATCTGACCGTTCTTGCGCTTCAGATCGATCTCGAATACGGCCGAGCCTTCGCCGGTTAGCGCCTGCAGCGCGCTGCGGTATCTGCTTTCTTCTGCGGCGTCGACAAGATCATAGATCGTGACCGCCGCGATCTCAGACGGGCGGTAGCCGAAAAGCGCCAGGAGTTTCTGATTGGCATCGAGTACCCGGCCGTTGAGATCAAGGATGAAAATCGCTTCGTTCGAATGCTGGAACAGATTACGGAATTTTTCTTCGCTTGCCTTCAATCGCGTGTGTTCTTCTTCAAGCCGGCGCGCTGCGTTTTCGTCAACGTTCGGCCGGCGCGCTTCGATCAATTCCTTCAAGAGTTCTGTCTCCGACTTTCTCTGATCGTTTCTCATCTCCCGAGTAGTTTGCGAGTCAGAACCTTGGATCGATCCTCGTGCACGCGAACGGACATTGCGATATATTTCGGCTTGGGCGAAATTATCGTCGTCGTCATCGTTTTCATAAATATAGTTATATATCCGGAGATGTCAAGAGCCGAGTTCACATAATACTTCAACATACAAGCGCATCCGGCCTCGTCCTGTCCAGTGTCCAGTATCAACTATCGAATATTTATGCTGTCTTTCTTGAATTTGAGTAAGTCAGTTATGTTTCCACAATCTTTGCGCCGCGTGGTTTTTCCAGATACACGACCAGGGTACGCACGCTCCGGCCCGGAAAGATACGCTCGATGCCCCTCTTGTAGGTTCGCATCTGCTCAGTGTAATCCTGACTTTCTGCGCCGGTCTTGTAGTCTACGATCACCACCTCATCCGGGCCGATGACGAGACGGTCGATCTGTCCCGCGACGTCTTTTTTCTTATCCTCGAAATATATCGAAAGCTCGTTCTTGGATGCCACATCGCGGCCGTCTTGATAGAAAACAGGTCGCAGGTCCGGGTCTGAAAGCGTTTCCGTGATGAGCGGGACGAGCCGCGCCTCGATGTCGCGCGTGTCGTCCGCGGAGCGGGAAAAAACGCTCTCGGCATACTCGGTGGCCAGCGCCGCGCACTCGGCGATGTCGCGTCCGTCAAGCCACTCCACCCAGCTCAACGCGCGGTGCACGAGCTTACCGAATTCCATGCCAGCCCTGCGGCCGGGTTCGATGATCTCCACGCCCCGCTCGGTCGGCGAGTAGGTCGAGCGCTCCTCCTTGATCACCGGGCCTTGCTCCAGCAGCATGACATCATAGGGCACGGTCTTTTCCCCGGCCGCCGCCGTCCTGCGCTTCGGTAGGGCGTCGGACGGCAAAGTCGCACCGGCAAATTTCGCGTGCATTGTTTCAAGCCAGAAACCGATGCCGGCCCTGGGCGTCTCGCATCCCAGCACATAGACCCCGCTCTTGGCGCGGGTCAGGGCGACGTAGAGCAGGTTCAGCGCGTCCCTTTTCAGCCGCTCCTGCTCGGCTTCGATCAGGTTGGCTAGGTACTTCCCGTATCTGCGCCAGTAGATCTTGTCGGGCCGCGCCGTGTCTGCCCGGTACGAGAACAACAGCTGCGCGTTCTCGGGCTGGCTCACATCCCAGTTGGTTTCCGGGATGAGCACGATTTCGAATTCCAGGCCCTTTGCCCGGTGCACGGTCATGATCTGCACGCCGACCGTGTGCGTCTCCTTGACCTCGATCGACCGGCCGTGATACTCGAACCAGTTCACGAACGCACTCAGGGAGTTGAGCTCATCTGCCGAGTATCCGAGCGCCGCATCAAGCAGGGTCGCCAGCGGGTAGGAGATCTTCAAAGAGAACTCCTGCATGACCTGGAAGATGATCTCGTACGGATTCCTGAAATAGACCTGGCCGAGCAGTTTCCCCAGGCGCGCGGTGATCGTCCAGTCCGGTCGGTGATCGAGCAGCGCCAGGTAAAGGGTCTTCGTCCCGGTCCGCAGCCGCCGGATCTTGTCTTCGTCCAGGCCGCCGGGCGCGGCGAGGAGGACATGGAACAGACTGAAGTCGTCCTGCGGGTTGTCCAGGAACCTCAGGAGATGGAGCACGAACCGGACATCGGGCTCGTCCAGGATACTCGCCCGCGAACGGCTCGCGCAGCGGATCTTCGCGGTGGAAAGGGCTTTGGCCAGATCTGACGCGAATTCATTGGTGCGGGTCAGGATCGCGATGTCGTCCGGCGCGTAACCGTGGTCTTTGATGAGCGTCTCGACGATCTCGCAGGTCCGACCGATCACGGCGTCCTCGCCCTCGTCTTTGCTGTCGAACGCGCCCAGTTCTTCGATCCTTATCCAGCCGCCCTCGTTGCCCGGCTTGACCTCATCGTCCTTATCGAAGATCTTGTTGACGAACTCTATGATCTCTCTGGTTGTGCGGAAGTTCACGGACAATTTCCTGCTTTCTATCCTGCCGTGGTATTTGGCCTTCAGGATGTCGAACAGCTCGGGCGCACCCTCCCGCCAGCGGAAGATCGCCTGGTAGGGGTCGCCGACGTAAAACAGGCTCTTCTCCTCCGGGCTGACCGATGTTATCTCATCCATGATCGGCTCGAGGATCTCGACCTGGCGGAAACTCGTGTCTTGGAACTCGTCGATCATCAGATGATCCATCCTGGAGCCAAGCCGGAAATAGAGGTAATCGGTCTCCAGCTTCGCGCGGAGCGATCGCGTGAAATCCTCGATGTCGCTGAAACTGAGAACGCTTAGTCTTTGCTTCTCGGCGCGGAACGCCTCGTTGAGCTGGATCACCGGCTTGAAGTTTATCAGCATCTCCCGTTCAGAAAGGACCTCGATGCATCGCTTCAGCTCCTCGGCAGCCCTCTCAACGAGCCGCACGAAGCGGTCCGGTTCTTCGAGCCGCGCGACAAAACTCCTGACGTATCTCTTGCCGAGGACCCCGTCGACCAGGAAGTGCTTGAGCACCGGCTCGAGCCGACGGGCCTCGGGATCATCCGCGAATTCGCGCATCTTGTCGAGTAGTTTCTCGAAATTGGAATCGATCTTGCCCGTTGACTTCGCGTGCGCGGCCTCGGCATGACCGGCCACGTACTCCACAATCTCACCGAGGCATGATGCGGCTTTCATTGTGCGATCGGCAGCCGCCTTCCTTATCTGCGCTTCGCGCCGAACCAGCGCTTCGAGGTGCGGCATCCAGGGTACGAGGCTGTGGTACAAGGTATCGATGCTTTTCTTGACGGCCCCGTCGCGCTGCTCGATCAGTTCGATGAGCGGGCCCAGCACCTTTTCCTGGACGAGCGCCCTGTTCAGGATCTGGTCAACCGCTTTCGCGAGGATCAATTTCTCTTTGGGCTCGTCGATTATCGAATGATCGGGCATTATGCCCGCCGCAAACGGAATGCAGGACAAAAAGGAGGCAAAAAGACTGTGGAACGTCGAGATATGCAGATCCGAGAAATTACCCAGCAGCTCATTCCTTCTGCGCGCGGCCCGTCTCTGGATGTCCGGAAACATCGACTTGAAATGGTCCAGTACGTCCTTTTCGTTCTCCCGGTCCGGTGCCGCGGTCCCGGTGCACAGGACGTCGAGGTAGCGCAGGATGCGGTTCTTCATTTCGAAGGCCGCGGCGTTGGTAAAGGTGATCGCGTACAGAGATCCGAGCTTGTAGCCGCGGTCGTGGAGGTACAGCTGCAAGAACCGCTTTGTCAGGGCGTGCGTCTTGCCCGAACCGGCGGCCGAGATCATGGCGATATTCTCGATCTTACCGGCCATGTTCTGCTCCGCAGATCTGGGCGTAAGGACAGTGACGGCAATGATCGTCATCCGCGGTCTGGTAGAAAGCGACTTCCGGATCGAGCATCTCCTTGATCGTGGGCACGAGTATCTTCTGCCGGAAATCATTCAGGTACGCGGCCGCGTCCTGCCCCTTGACGATATCGACCGTCCTCGAGTCCCGGCCGATCTCGTAGTACATCATGCCGCCGATCATTTCGAACTGCTCCATGGAAAACATGAGCGCGTACAGGGGCAGCTGGAACTCGTTGAAATCATCGCCGATCTCGAAATTCTTCCTTTCCGGTATTTTCCCGGTCTTGTAATCGATTATGTAGTACTTGCCGTCGAGCACGTCGACCCGGTCGATGTAGCCGGAAAAGACGACCTGCGCCGCGTTGATCGCCAGGTGATGCACGGCCTTCTTCTCGAGCACGGACCGGTGTATCGCGAAGCCCTCGTGGAAACGCTCGATCTCGCGCTTCAAAAAATTACGCATCCTGCGCTTGTACAGGTTGAGATCCAGACGGGCCGATGCATGGGGTTTCCTGGCGAGGTTCCGGTTCCTCCGCAGTGCTTCGTCCAGTTCCTCGTCCATAGCCGCCGTCGCCCGGTCCAGGTCCTTTTCGACAAACCCGTCGGGAAAGCGGATCTTGTAGAACTGCTTCAGCGCGCCGTGGACGATCTCGCCCCATTCGGCCGGGCCGGGCTCCTCGGTTATTTCATCGGGTTCGCTTATCCTGAGGATGAACCTGAGGAAATACCGGTAGGGACACTTGCGGTAGTCGGACAGCGCGGTCGGGCTCAACCCGCTGTTCTGCAGGTACTGATACAGGCCTTTGCTGATATCCGGGCTCTTGTTCACGGCCCGCCGCGCCGTTTTGAAAGCTGTCGCTGCAAGCTTGGCCTGCGCGTTGTCCCTGGCAATGTTGGGCAGGGCCAGGTTGATGAAGCGTGAAGCGACCTCCTTGTCCTGCTCGGCGACGTATGAGAGATACACCTCGCGCTTTCCTTTAAGCAACGCCGTGAAGTAATAGTAATATAGGTTCTCGCGCTCCTGGGTCACGGGCAGGCCGACCCGGCCCCTCACTTCCTGGTTGATGAACATGTCCTTCTCGCTGCGCCGCGGAAACACGCCTTCGTTCATCGAAGGCACGATGAGGCAATCAAAGTCGAGGTTGCGCGCCTCGAGCGATCCGATGATCTGAACGCCGCGCATGGGATCGCCCTCGACGCGGTACCGTTGTCCCTCAAGGACCGACAATATGAATTCAAGCATGTCGGCGCCGCGCGCCGGTATCTGTGCGGCCATGCGCAAGGCCGAGAGGCGGTGGAGCTGATCGAACAGCTCGCTGATATCGGGCGGATTCGTTTCGAGCAGCGGCTTATTATAGCCCAGCAGCTCGTTCAGGTAATCAAGGAGACCCTCGACATAATATTGGAGCGGCAGATCGGCCAGCGCGCGCGATATCCCGCGATGCACCAGGCCGATGAGTGGGTCAAAACGGTCTTCATAGACGCGGTCCCTCTCGAAGAAGTTGAGACGTTGCGCGATCATGAAGTTCTCGAGGCCGTAGATCAGAGGACGCAGGGTCTGGCCGTTCATGACGGCGTTCTTGAAAAGAGGGTGACGGATAAAGGCAAAGAACTCCTCGTAGTGGTAATCGCTGCGTATCACTTCGTAGAGCTGTCCGAGCAAAGAATACAGCACCGACTGCGCGATGGGCAGGCCGGCCGAAAGGTTGTAAGGTATGCCGCATATCCTCAGGGTCTCGCGCACCGAATACATGATCGACTCGTCGGCGAGAACGATGCCGATGCGGCGCAGGTCCTGGTATTTTGCCGCGCAAGCACTGATGACCGAATGAAGGTGAAGGGTCTGCTGGGTCTCGCTCTTGAGCTCCTTGACGTGAACGACCGGTTCGGCAACGGATTCGCCGCGGAGCCATCCGATCCGCGGGATATCGACGCCCATGCCGCGGAGCAGCTTATTGTGAATGTAGAACGGCTTCCCCGGGTCGTTCATGCCTTCGAGTTCGTCCGGCCGGCACGAATGGAGCACGAGTTCTGAGGGCAGCCCGCAGAGGATCTTTTCTATGAGGCCGGCCTCGACCGCCGTCGTCGCTGCGAGTCCGCAGATCATGACGTGCCGGTTACGCTCCAGGCATGCCGCGTCGAAGCGTTCAAGGCTGGTCGTGTTCACGTCGACAGGATCCTGGTAGCCACTTTGCTTCAGCGCGTCGCGGTACTCCTCATATATTCTCTTCAGGACCGGCAGTTCGTTCTGGACGTATTTTTCGGGGTAATGGCCGAGCTCGGTCTCGCGCTCGATGCTCTCGAACGTGACACGTTCCTGGGCCATCTCGTCGATGAAATCGAGGAACCGGTTGCCGACCGCGACGAACCGGAGAAAGGGCAGGTCTTTCCAGAACTCCACTTTGAGCCGGTCGATCGTGGACTTGAGCAGGAGATTGCGCTCGATGCCGTGCAGCACCATGCCCGGCTTTCCTCCCAGGCATTCGTAGCAATACTCGACGAGCTCGTCGAGGGTCTTCATCACCGGCGGCATGATACCGGGCCGTCCAGCCGTCTCGAGCAGATACCGGCGGAAATAGAATTTGTTGCGCTGGGACGGGAAGACCATGAGCACGTCCGAGAAGTCGGGTGCGCGCGAACCGAATCTCTCTTTGACGTATCCGGCCAGGACTCTGAGGAACGGTTGTTCGATCGGAATGATCTTGACGCGGCCTTCGAGGGGCATCGTGTCCGAAGCCATTGAATATTAACGAGTTAAATTACGCGGCGTGCGGAGAGAATGGACGACCGGCAAATCCCGGGCTGCCACGCGGCCTATCTCATGAACGACGGCCGGTTTCCCCGTTCCCTTGCCTCTTCTTCCCGCCGGCGCTGATTCAGGTTACGTTTAATGAGCCGCTCGCGCGACTGCCGGTCGAGGTGCGCGATCAGGACCGATACGAGCCACAGCACGACGACCACGGCCAGGGCGATCAGGATGTATGTCACGAATATGCCTCCTATATTCATCATTATTATAGTTCTGAACCAGGTGCTGTCAATGACCCGTGATCATTGCGGAGAACCTGACGGTTACGTGTTCGGGCTGCCGGTCGTGTCGCATTGACAGCGCCCCCCGCGGGTGTATAATCATCTGTGAGCAAGAAAATAAACGTGTTCATCTCCTTCGATATCGAGGGCATCAGCGGGGTTTCATCGTGGCGCGAGATGAAAACAGATTCAAAGGACTATGAACGCGCGCGCCGGATCGCAACCCAGGAAGTGAACGCGGCGATCCGCGGCATCCGAAACAGCGGTAAAAATACCGGTCAAATCACAATTTGCGATTCGCATGCATCGGGCGAGAACCTATTCCTTGATGAACTCGAGACCGGTGTGATAGTCGTTAGAGGCACACCGCGCAAGTACTACATGATGCATGGTATAGGCCGGCAATATGGCGTGGTTTTTTTCATCGGCTATCATGCCATGGCCGGCACCCGATACGCAGGAATGGAACACACGTATTCTTCGGCATCGATCTATAACATCAAGATCAACGGAAAGTACGTAGGTGAGAGTGAAATAAATGCGGCGCTGGCCGGGTATTATGGCGTGCCGCCTGGCCTCGTTGCCGGCGATAACCATCTGATTGCGGAGATCAGGAAATTTTTCGGCCCGGGCGTTGAGACCGTAGTAACGAAAGAAGGCATTTCCAGATTTGCCGCGCAGTGCCGCCATCCAAAGGATGTGCAAACTGAAATTGAGACCAAAGCCGCGCGCGTCATTCAGAAGACCAGTAAACTGAAGGTTTTCAGGTTCAAGGTGCCGATTCGGGCCGAGATCGATCTGGCAAGTACCCTTATCACTGATCTGGTGGAATTGATACCAGGTGTCAAGCGAACAGGGGGACGAAAGGTCATTTTCAGGGTAAAGGACATCCTTGAATTCTACCGTATACTGCGGCTCGTGTGCTGTCTTGGCGGCTACGCGAACGCATCCTGATATCCCCGCCCGGGGACAGGCATAAACTTTTACACTTTTGGTCAAAAGTCAACAAAATGCACCAGGTTGGAGTGTTGCATTTCTAAAAGAGGCTCATCTGGGATTCGGCCGACTTCTGCTCCTCGAAGATCCGGACCGTGCCGAACTCGCCGTCATAACCCGGCTTGATGATCAGGTCGCCGCGCCGGGTCCGCTCGACCCCGAGCGCGACCCGCTCCTGCGCGTTGCTGCGCAGGTCCTCGATCGATGTGTTGAGCAGTATCTCAAACTCGCTGCCAAAGATACCGCACAATCTACGGTATTCATTCTTCACGCCGACCGTATCACGGCCAACTCCCATTGCTTCGGCAATGATCTCTTCGAGCGGAATGAGGTTCTTGAACGGAATGGCATTCTCCGGCAAGTATCCCTCGTCGCGGTCGCCCAGGCTCTCGACCCGGTGCAGGACCCCGATCGTGAGGGGCCGTGAACATACCGGGCAAAGGTTATTGTTGAACCGCGATTCGCGGGGCGACAGGCGGACATCGCACTTGCGGTGGCCGTCATAATGGTACTTACCTTCCTCGGGGTAGAACTCGATCGTGTAGAGAAAGATCCCGCGGTCTTTCTTCATCAATACCTCGCGCAATTCGAAATAATTCAAATCCCGGCTGAAGACGTTCACCTCGCGGCCCAACCGAGTCGGCGAATGGGCATCTGAGTTCGATATCAGCGTGTACTGGTCAAGGACCGAAAGCCGCCAGTTCATTGCCGGGTCTGAAGACAAACCGGTCTCCATGGCGAAGATCCGTTCCTTCTGATCGCCAAAGCACTCGTCGATCGAATCAAAGCCGGAGTTCGAACCGAACAGCGAGAACCAGGGCGTCCAGATATGCGCCGGCACGAGAAAGATATCGGGGGAGATATCGAGCAGCGCCTTGAGCATGTCATAGGTGTCGAGCGACAGGATGGGCCTGCCGTCCGATTCCAGCTTGCCGTACCGGCCCAGATATCCGGTGATCTTTTCGACTGTGTCAAAATCCGGCGCGAAGATGATATTGTGCAGCCGGCGCAGCCGGCCGTTCCTGGTGTATATGTTGTTCACCTCGACGTTGAGCAGGAATTTCACGCCGTCATACTCATAAACGCCGTCGCCGGGTTTCAGATATTGTTTGAGTTCTTTTACCCATGCCGGGTGCGTGAAATCCGCGGTCCCGACCATGCCAATACCCTTGAGCTTCGCGTACTCGGCGATCTTCGGGATGATCATCTCCTGCGAAGTGGCGCGCGAGTAGCGCGAATGTATGTGCAGATCCGCGATCATCATTTTCTCGCCACTCCCATGACGCGCAGGTCGAATTCCGACGCCGGGGTAAAAGTCAGATGCCGGTAGAGCGAGCAATCAAACCCCGCCTCCCGGAGCAGATCCTCGATCACCGAGAGGGGGTAGCCCCGCTCCTGATGGAACTCCTCCAGGATCATCTCCTGGCCGTTGCGGCGCACGTGCAGGGTTATGTTCAGCGAGGAAATATTCGCATCCGTATCGTACCGGTTGGACCAGACCGACAACAGCCCCTCGTCGCGGCGCTGGAATGTGTTGTTGCCCCACTCGTCCCGCAAGGAATGGATCGTGTTCATGTCAAAGATGAAGATACCGTCGTCGCGCAGCGCCTCGTGCACGCTGCGGAAGCAACCGAGCAGGTCGGCGTCGGCCAGGAGGTAATTCAGGCTGTCGTAGAGGCACGTGATCACGCCCACCGGCCGCGCCAACGCGAAATCCCGCATGTCGGCGTTTATCAGAAGGACATTGCCCTGCCCGACGACCCGCTCCCGGCAGACCTCGAGCATCGCGAACGACCGGTCCAGACCGATCACCTCGTACCCTTTTTCGGCCCATAACTGGAGACAGACGCCGGTGCCGCATGCAAGGTCGACGATGACATTCTCTTTCACGCTGCTCAACTGGATTATCTTCTCGATGTAGGCGATCCAGCCTGGGTAATTCACGAAGGACATCAATCGGTCGTAGTAGGGCGCGATCGTTGCAAATGGCTTGCTACATGAGTTTGATTTCATAGTTGGGCGACTCTTTGGTTATCGTGATGTCGTGCGGATGGCTCTCCCTCAGCCCGGCAACGCTGATCCGGACGAACTTCGCTCTCGCCCGCAGCTCTTTTATGTTCTTTGCTCCGCAATAACCTAAGCCCTGCTTGACGCCGCCCACGAGCTGGAATATCACTTCCCGGACCAGACCCCGGTACGGCACTCTTCCCTCGACGCCCTCGGGCACGAACTTCTTCGCGCCTTCCTGAAAATAACGGTCGGCCGAACCGCGCGACATCGCGCCCAGCGAACCCATTGCCCGGTACTCTTTGTAGCGCCGGCCTTCGAGCAGGATCGTCTCGCCCGGACTCTCCTCAGTGCCGGCAAAGAGATTGCCGGTCATCACGCTCGATGCCCCGGACGCCAGGGCTTTGACGATATCGCCCGAATAGCGGATGCCGCCGTCGGCGATGACCGGTATCCTCTGTTTCGCCGCAACCCGGGCACAATCGAGGATAGCGGTGATCTGGGGAACGCCGATGCCGGCCACGACCCGGGTCGTGCATATCGAACCCGGCCCGATGCCGACCTTGATCGCGTCGACATTCAGATTGACGAGTTCCCGTGCCGCTTCCGCGGTCCCGATATTGCCGACCACGAGCTGCACCTTACCGAGTTTCTTCCTGAGCCGCCGGGCAAGTTCGATGACCCTGCGGGAATGGGCGTGCGCGGTGTCGATGACGATCGCATCGACCCCGGCCTCGACCAAGGCCGCGGCGCGTTCTTCGGTGCGGCGGTCCGTGCCGATCGCCGCGGCGCACCGCAGCCGGCCCATTTTGTCGACCGTGGCATTCGGGTGCTCCATCTTCTTCACTATGTCCTTGATCGTGATCAATCCCTTGAGTTTCCCGGATTTATCAATGATGGGCAACTTCTCAATGCGGTGTTTCTTCAGTATCATCTGCGCTTTCTCGAGGCTCGTGCCTTCGGGCGCGGTGATCAATTTTTCATGAGTCATCACTTCTTTGACCTGGCGCTCGAGATCGTCCTCGAAGATGATGTCGCGGTTGGTCAGGATGCCCTTGATCCGGTTGTTCTTGTCCACGACGACGACGCCGGATATCGAGTATTTATCCATCAGTTCATTGACCAGACGAATGGATGCCTCCTCGCCGACCGTTATCGGGTCCATGATCATGCCGCTTTCGGCGCGCTTCACCTTCTTCACCTCGGACTGCTGCGCCTCGATCGTCATGTTCTTGTGGATGACGCCGATCCCGCCCTCCTGGGCAAGGGCTATGGCCATTGCCGATCCGGTGACCGTGTCCATTGCCGCGCTGACAATGGGCACGTTCAGATTGATATTCCGGGAGAATTTAGTGGCGACGCTGCATTCGTTGGGCAGGACTTCCGAATACTGGGGTACGAGCAGTACATCATCAAATGTGAGACCTTCTTTGATATTGACGCTTACCATTGTCAATTATAATGATTTTTCCCCATTCGTCAAGAACGATATCACGTCGCGCCACACTGTACGCTATCTCCGAAATCTATCTTTCCATCTCCGTTATCATGCGGAGCGCGCCGCCGCTACGGCACGAACCAGAGCCCGGCCACCTCCATATTGGCATTGTAGACGACCTTCACATTGACCGCGGTCTTTTCAAAGTCGCATCTTACGTATGCGACGTCATGCCCCTGTTCTTTTGTCTGGCTGACGCCGGCGATCTGCTGGAAGGGTCCGGCCTGCTGGAGCAGGGAAAGCCAGGCTATGGATAGTTCCGCTTCCGGCATCACGCCCTTCATGGTCGCGTCGAATTTCGCCACCGCCGCCGCATAATCGCCCCGGACGAGCATCTCGACGAACTCCCTGCCCGGTCCGGTAACGTCACGCGCTGCGCACGAGATCGAAACAAACGAAACGACCAGCACCGCGATCATTGCAGTGAGTAATCTCATCGTACCTCCTTGATGGTCGATTATACTACTTCAACTCTGTGGTGTCAAGCCAAAGCCGGCAATGCCGCCCCTTGTGTCCTTGTTCATTGACACAGAAGGGTTTCCGGGTAGAATTGGGTCTGATGGGGTTTCGATGAAAGGAATATCGAGGCGCGATTTTATAAGATGTTGCGGCGCCGGCGCCCTCGGTCTGATGCTCAAGCCGGACCTGTTCGGCGCGCAAACACGGAGCCTCGGGCGCGCCAGCGATGTAGTACAGTGCTTTGATGAGAACGCGACGAGCGGCAGCTCGATCAACGAACCGGTCGTTCAAATCATGATGGACGCTTCGATAAAACAGCTGACCGGGATCAATGACGTGGGCGAGGCATGGAAATCGGTCTTTCCGGGCATCATCGAGAACAGTATCATCGGGATCAAGATAAACGCCATAAATGAATATCTACCGGCCCATCCAGAGTTCGTGGACTGCATCATCAACGGCCTTGGACAGATGCAGTTCGGCAGCGTGCACTTCCCGAAAAATAACGTAATCGTCTGGGACCGCACCGACCTGGAACTCGTCGAGGCCGGCTATACGATCTACGACGGCAGCAACCCGGATACGGCACGCTGTTTCGGTACGAACCATTCCGGTGTTGGGTATGATTACACCCTGCCCTTCAACGTCTACGGCGTGACCAGCTATCCGAGCCGGATATTGACGCAGATGGCGGATTTTCTCGTCAATACCGCGGTCATGAAAGACCACAACGGCGCGCAGGTGACGCTGACCATGAAGAACCACTACGGCTCAGTGCACAATCCAGGATCCCTGCACAGCACCAACTACACGTGCAACCCGCACATCCCGGCCGTCAATCAGCAGATACGCGACGTGGTCACGCCCAATAACATCCAGAAGATATTCATCGTCGACGGGCTCTTTGCCAAGGTCAATTGGGGGCCGAGCGGGCCGCCCAACTGTATCACCAACAAGCTCCTGATGAGTCTCGACACGGTCGCCTGCGACTGGCAGGGCCAGGTGCTGATAAACGAAGAGCGCGTCAGGCTGGGGTATGCAACGATCTCGGCGCCGCACATCCTGACCGCCGCGGCCGCTCCCTACAACCTCGGCACGACCGACGTCAACCTCATTGAGATCAGTAACCCTTCCGGGATCGGCGGCTTCAATGAAGCGGATTCGCCGGGCGGTCCGGCACAGGTCACGCCGAATCCGTTCCGCACCAGAACGGCCATAATTTATTCCCCGGCTGCATTGTCAACGATCCGCATTGACCTGATCGATGCTGCCGGCCGCACGCAGGACATCATTTTCAACGGAACCTTGGCGGCCGGAACCCACCGAATCGAGTATATGATAAAGAAAGAATTGACCGCCGGCAGTTATTTCATCCGGATCATGAACAACGGCCGCAGCACAATGAAGAAAATCACGATTCTACGTTAGGAGGCATAATGAGGAAACCGATCATATTTCTTTTCCTGGCATGTATCTTTCTCTGCTGCACCGAGAGCGGAACAGGACCGGGACTCGTCGATGTCGTTGACCTGATCCCGGTTGACAATGAGATCAGCGGCTGGTCGAGGACCGGCGATATGGAGATCGCCGAGAACGAAACGCAGCTCTGGGATCTGATCGATGGCGAGGGCGTGGTCTTCGTTGACCATGGCTTTGTCAAGTGCGCGTTCCAGGAGTTTGGCGGTGAGGTTCAGGGCACGCCGAGGACGGTCGATGTGAGGGCATTTGACATGGGCGACACGATCAATGCCTGCGCGGTCTACCATGACAGCCGCCTCGAAACCGGCAGCGAGATACCGTGGACCGAGACCGGCCATGCCGGGATCGAAGCGCGCTGTGAAATCCTCGTGGGATACTATCTCATCGAATTCTGGCACGGCCGGTTCTACGTTGACATCACGATCAACGACGCAACGACCGAAGCGCAGAATATCGCAAAATTATTCGCATTGAATGTCTCCGAGGCCATACAACGAACGACCGCGGATCCGGAACAGTAGCATGGAAAAGATAACACGCCGCGAGTTCGTCAAGATAGGCGCCGGTGCCGCGCTCGCCGCGCTGCTGCCCAAGTCGTTGATGCGCGCCGACCGGCCCGCGGGTTCGGGTCCGCTCATCGGCGTTGCCGGGGGCGACAATTCGAAACTCGTCCGGGCCGCGGTCGACCTCGTCGGCGGCATCGATAAGTTCATCAAACCGGGCGGCGTCATCTGCATCAAGCCCAATCTTTCGTTCTCTTCGAACAACGACTGCGGCACGACCACGAATCCCCTGGTCGTGAAACAGATGGTCGAGCTGTGCCTGGAGGCCGGCGCCTCGAGGGTCATCGTCATGGATCACACGATCCACCAGGCCGAACTCTGCGTCGAGCGGAGTGGTATCAAAGAGGCGATCATTGACCGGAAGGTCTCGCTCGTAACCCTGCAGCAGGAACGCCAGTACGCCGAGATCGACGTCCCGCGCGGCACGGACACGGAATTGAGCAAGATCAAGATCGCCAAGGCGATCCAGGACGCCGACCTCTTGGTCAACATGCCCGTCGCGAAGTCGCACTCGGCGACCGGCGTGAGCCTTGGCCTCAAGGCTCTCATGGGATTGATCTGGGACCGCGGCTATCTCCACCGCGTGGCGCTGGATCAGGCGATCGCCGAACTGGGGACCGTGATCAAACCCGGGCTGACCCTGATCGACGCGACGCGCGCCCTGACCACGGGCGGACCGGGCGGACCGGGCAAAACACTGATCCTCGACAAGGTCGTCGCGGGAACCGATCCGGTGGCCGTCGATTCCTACACGGTGGGGCTCGCCCCGTGGTACGGCAAGGCCTGGACCGGGAACCAGGTTAAGCATATCCGGGCCGCGGCCGGACTCGGCCTGGGCGAGATCGATCCCGCGAAGATGCAGATCAGGGAAAGTAAGGTCTGAGCCGGGTACCTGACAACCGCGGACGCGTGAAGGTGAGCGGCACGAAAGTACGCACCATCCGCTGGGTGATCCAGCTGCTCTTTCTCGGCCTGTTCGTCCTGGCATTCATCGAGACCCGCTACCCGCTACCGGTCACGTTCCAGAATCTGTTCTTCAGGTTCGACCCGCTCATCCTGCTCATCGTCAGTATTGCCCTGCGCGCGGTCGCCAGCGCTTTTCTCCTGGCTCTTTTCGTGATCGCGGCAACGCTCGTCTTTGGCCGTTTCTTCTGCGGGTTCATCTGCCCCCTGGGCACAACCATCGACATCGCGGATTCGTTCGTCAGGAGAAAGCGCACGCACGCATCCGGACTGCGCCCCGTCAAGTACTTCATATTGATATTCCTCGTCGCGGCGGCCGTGCTGTCCGTCTCGTTCCTCCATCTCTTCGAGCCGCTCGTCATCCTCGAGCGTTCCCTGACCCTCATCTTCTATCCGGTCGCCACCTTCCTCGCCGGCTTTGTCCATCTCGGATCACCGCAGGTCTACACGGAATCGGCGCTCGCGCTCCTGGTACTCGCGACCATCCTCGGCCTCAGTCTGTTCAGCGAGCGGTTCTGGTGCCGCAATCTGTGCCCGCTCGGCGGGCTGCTCGCATTGTGTTCGAAGTTCGCGGTCTTCAAGTTTTCCTTCGGCGCCGGCTGCACCGGGTGCGGCGTATGCGAGAACATCTGTCCGACCGGCGCGATCTCCGTCGAGCATGCGCGGATCGACGCCGCAGAATGCATAGATTGCCTGCGGTGTGTATACGAATGCCCGCCGGCCGTGTTCCGGTACCGGCTCGCCCCCGCTCCGTCTCCGTCAACCATGGACCTGAGCCGCCGGCACTTGATCGGCGCGCTGGGAACGTCCATCATCTGCGCCCCGCTTGCCCGGACACTGCTCCACCAGAGACTCTCGGACCGGCTCATCCGGCCCCCAGGGTCGATCCCCGAACGTGATTTTCTCAACGCCTGCATCCATTGCGGCAAGTGCATGAAGGTCTGCCCCACCAACGGCTTGCAGCCATGTGTCCTGGAAGCGGGCATTGGCGGCCTGTGGACGCCGCGGCTCGCTGCCCGGATCGGCGGCTGCGAAAAGAACTGCAGCATGTGCGGCCAGGTGTGCCCGACCGGCGCGATCCGGAAGCTGGATCCGGAGGAAAAGACCTACGCCAAGATGGGCACGGCGGTCATCGACCGTACGCGGTGCATTGCCTGGGAGCAGGACCGCGTTTGTCTGATCTGTGACGAGGCGTGTCCCTACGGCGCCATCAGTTCGCTCAGCGAAACGATCCGCGGCACGACGCTGCTCAGACCTTTCATCGACGAACAGATCTGCACGGGTTGTGGTCTGTGCGAAGCGCGCTGCCCGATCGAAGGCCGCGCCGCGATCGAGATCTTCTCCATCGGCGAGGAACGTATGCGCTACGATCCTTACATCACTGAAGAAAAGATCCGGCGGCGCGCGTGCGAGGAGAAAGAAGAAGATCTTCCCGCCGGATTCATCACCGACAATTGATCCCGCTCTTACTCTTCTTTTTCGGCTTCTCACAGAAGCAGATCGCGCGCAATCCGGTGATACTCGACGGCATGGACCTGCGCTACGCGTCCGAATACATTTTTGTGACGACGGAGTCCGGGATCTATACCTTTGACCGCAATGCGACGACCTGGAAGAGTATCACGACCGCCCACGGCCTGCCTGATAATGAGGTCCACGTTCTGGGGATCGATCAGGGTATTCTCTGGGCCGCAACCGGGAGCGGTCTGGCATCGGCCGACATCCGGCTCGCAGACTGGCGGGCGTACGAGATCCCCGGCCGGGTCAACGGCCTCGCCTTCGACGACCAATATGTATGGGTCGCCGGTGATTCAGGCCTGCATAGATTTGACAAGTTTACGGAGACATGGGAAACGGTCGACGGAATGCCGGCGCAGGACATCCTTCATGATCAGAACTATCTCTGGATCGCTGCCCACCAGTCCATCCGCCGGTACGACCATGAATTCGCGCGCATCGAGGAAATGCAAGCAGCGTCAAAGCACGGCTTTTACCACATAATCAACACGAAATCGAGGATCTGGTTCCTGGCCGACGACGGGTTCGTCGCCTACGAAAGAAATACCGGATCGTGGGCCGAACACGCGGCGCTCCCGGTCGATGACTACGCAAACGTGGACGATTCGCTCTTCGTGGTCAGCGGCGGCCGGGTCTATCTGTACAATCCGGCGACCAACCGCTGGGGCGCGTTCGTTGAAGCCGGGGGGCTGGGCACGATCAGCGGGATATCGGTCAGTTCAAGAATTTCAAACTGCATCGCCTTCGCCACGGACCAGGGTTTGGCGCTCTACGACTGGACCGAGAAGACGCGTGTTATCCACAACCGCGCCAGCGGCATGTTCAACGATACGATAATCGATGCTTATGAAGCCGCGAACCATATCCTGGCGATCGGGCATGATGCGATACAGTACTATAATAAAAACACGCGTATCTGGCAGGTCGAGGAGCTGGAACCGGTCAGTGCATTGGGCACGAGGATCCTGCGCTACGACGAGGCGGGCCTGCACTTCGGCGCGATGCCTGACCTCGACCTGAAGCTGCAGGGTAGGACGTACTACTCCGTATCGAGCGTCGTGACGGACAGCGTTTACTGGCGGGATTACTCGACGCTAAACCTCCGGCTGCTTGGCCAGCACGCGAGCGCCCGGACGCTGGCGGCCTACTATGATGACACGAACAAAGAAGATACCCTGTACGGCTTCGGCTACCGCGGCCTCGAGCCTGACTTTCTCTACCGCGCCAACGGCGGTTTCATCGAATCCGAGTACTACGAATTCAAACTCGTGCCCGCATTCTCGACATTCGGCGCGAACGCAAGACTGCGCCACCGCGGCCAGAGCGTCATGCTCCAGGCCGGGCAGCTGAAATCGAGCCACCAGAACGATTTCTTCTACGGCCGTTCGTTCGAGCAGGAGAACACGGTGATGGATATCGACTACGCGAAGAACGCGTTCTACAAAATACCGGGAATCTATCTGGTCGACCGTAACGGCTCGGACACGGTATTCATTGACGACCGCATGGCCGAAACGAACGAGATCGATACGCGGATCGGGTTCACGGTCGCCGGGATCACCGGAGATTTTGACCCGCTGGTCAACGGTATCGGTTACTATATCGACCACGATAGGGGCATCATAGCGCTTCTCAACCCGGCCGGCGATGACGACATCATCGTCCTGTGGATCAACGGGCAGGAATTCGTCATCCAGTCCGATCTCGTGCGCGATAACCTGCTCGTCAACATATACGCGCTCGGGCCCAACATTGTACCCGGGTCGCTGGAGCTCTGCATCCTCGATACCCTGGGCACGGCCCATTCTCTGGGCGATTTCGGGATCGACAACGACGATGACGGGCTCGTCGACCCGGAATTCGTCAATTACCGCCTTGGCTACCTGACCTTTCCCGATGGACGGCCCTTCCCGGACGCGGTATACGAACAGCAGCTTCATGCGTACACGATGGATTACCGCTTCTTTACCCAGTCGGTCTTCTATTCGCTCAGCGCCAGGCCGGTAATGATCGGCAGTGAAAAAGTCTTCGTGGACGGCGCGCTGATGGCCCGCAACGACCACTACAGCATCGACTACACATCGGGCATCGTTCTGTTCCTGAGCGAGAGCGTGGTCTCCGATTTCAGCGAAGTCGAAGTGCAGTACATCTCGATCGAGAAGACACGCACCGACCCCTTCTATTCGGTCCAGCCGAACCTCGAGATCGGCGAAAGGATCAATATAGCGCCCGGCTACAGCGCAGTTGCCGGTGAGAACATCTTCCATCTCTCCGGCAAATATCAGAGCGGCCCGGCCGATAACTCGATAATGCTCGTGCCTCAGATCGCGGTCAACGACGATAAGGATCATGCACAGGATCATCTGCTCGTTGCCAACTACCGGGCGCTCACCCTGAACGCGAACTACCGCGGTTGGTCAGACGGCTTTGAAGCCTTCGGCCTGAACGAGCGGCCATACGGCCGCATCGAGCATAGCGGCGCGGTATCGTTGGGCATCGAGCCGCTCGATCATGTGCGTTTGAAAGCGAGCCTGCGCCGGGAGTCGCTCGTCGATTCCCTGAACGAGCCGAACCGGACCGATCATATATCCGGGATGATCGCATACCTGAACCCGGCGTGGCCGAACGGCTCGCTGCTCATTGCGCGGAATGTACTGCCGGACCACGAGAATTTCCGTATCCAGGGCAACGCGAACTACGCGCTCCAGCTCTCCGGCAACAGGATCCGGCTCGCATCGTCAATGCGCGATGATCTCTTCGATTTCGGCGGCGAAGACCGCAAGCGCGTCTTCGACTACACGGTCACGGCCAATGCGGCGCTGCGCCTGCCGGTATCCATCGATCTCTACGCGCACGGTATCCGCCGCAGCCGCGAAGACGACCGGGAAAAGGACGAGAACGAGGTCCGCCTTGCGCTCAATTTCGATGCAGTGCCCGGACTTAGTTACACCGGCAATTACCAGCACAAGCGTGAGACATTCTTCCTTGCTCCATCAAAAGACATGTCGGTCCGCACGTATTTGCTGAACAACCTGAATATCGCGCCCGGACGCTGGTACGCGCCGCTCAGCGTCGTCAATCTGTCGTTTGGCCGCGGCCGCAATTTTGACGAGTATCTCGATGACCTGGCGCGGGACCGCACGCTGCCCCTTCTCGTCCTGAACCCGGTTGAGGACAACATCGCAACGCTCACCGACCTGCACAGCACCTACGCCAAGATATTCCTCCTGCCATTCGCCAATCTCAGCCTGCAGCTCAAACGTACGGTCAACAACAGCGGCAGCGGACGTTTTGCCGCGCCCGTTCTCCGGATAACGTACGCGGATGAAATAAGAGCCGAGTACGAGCTGGCACGGGTCGGCCTGCTGGCCGCCGTCTTCAGCCGGACCGAGAGCCGGCTCTATCCCGTGCAGACCACAACAAACACGTATCTGGAGTGGACAAAACCGTGGTCGGCTGCGCTGCGGACTAAACTGAGCGGGAATCTGCGGGTTGCCAGAAATGATTACGCGACGGTTCAGACCGGGGATTCGGAAGCGAGCATCCGCGCGGAAACCCTTATGAGGTTCGGCCGCCGGTCGTACGTGAATGTCGGCCTCGCCGCACGGCGGCAGGAGAAATCCACGAGCGGCATCAGCAACTCGCTCATCCCGGGCTGCAGCGTATATCTGAATATGCTCGCATTCCTGTACCTGCAGATCGACTACGAAGCGAACATGCTGATCCGCGCGTCGACAACCCATCTGATGTCGGCGAAGATAACCGGCTCGTTCTGACCGGTGATCAGTCCCTGGCTCTGAACATTGCGGCGCGGACCGAACAGGCGCGCCACACAATTCACCGGTCCCGATCCTAACGCCTGCGCATTCGCGGACGCTTTTGCTTGACAATATGCTTATCTTAGTTATAATGGTGTTGAGGCAAGCACCAAAACAGGAGGTTTTATGCGCTACGTGAAGCTGGGCTTACCAATAATCATTGCTTTGCTGATGGTGATGGGGTGCCCGAAGAAACAAGTGGTACAGCCTGTCGAAGAAGTCGAAGAAGCTCCCCCTGAGATAATAGTTGAGGAGCCGACCCGGCCGCCGTTCGAGATGCAGCGCATTTTCTTCGACTTTGACAAATCCGACATCCGCGCCGATGCGGCCGAAGCGTTGAAGAAGAATGCGCAGATGCTTCAACTCTACCCGGAAGCCAATATCACGATCGAAGGCCATTGCTGCGAGATCGGCACCGCCGAATACAATCTTGCACTGGGCGAGCGGCGCGCCAAAGCGGCGCACGACTATCTGGTCATGCTCGGCGTGTCTTCAGCACGGCTTTCCACGGTCAGTTACGGTGAAGAGAGACCGCTTGACCCGAAAGTGCTCGAACAGAACCGCAGGTGTGAATTCAGGAGATAATAGCGGACACGAAGCACGGTCTCCACTAATGCGGATGAGAATGCCGCGCGTTTCTCTACCTTTACTATTGCTCGTGCTGGTAGCTACTACCAGCACGAGTTGCTTAAGCCGCCAGCGTTTCAACAACTACGGCTGGCAGCTCGACAGCCTGAGATACTACACCAGGAAGATGGACAGCCTGATCGTTGCGCAGACCGTCGAGATCGCACAGCTGCGCACCGATCTCTATACAAAGACCAATGAACTGAGCCGGAAATTCGACATGCTCAATGACCGGCTGGGCGAATCGGAAACGCAGATCAGCCAGCTCTACAGCAAGATCGGCCCGGCTCAACGGGCGGTCGCCGATTCCGAAGCCATCGCGCAGGTCAGCCCGGAAAGCCGCGTCCTGTACGAATCCGCCTACAAGAACTACGTGAAGGGCGATTACCAGGAGGCGATCGACGGATTCCGGGCATACCAGAAAGCGGCCGCGGACGGCCCGCTCGTCGATAATGCTCTTTACTGGATCGGTGAATCATACGCCGCGCTCGGCCAGTTGCAGAAAGCGGTCGATGCGTTCCAGGAATTGCTGGGCAAATATCCGAAGAGCACGCGCGTGCCGACCGCGCTCTACCGCATGGGGCTCATCTACGAGCAGGGCAAGGACACCAAGACCGCGCGCTTCTATTACAATCAGGTGATTAAAGACTTCCCCAATTCACCGGAAGCGGCTCTGGCCCGGGATAAACTAGAATAATAATGAACATATTCAGGATCTTCATTGAGTCGAGCACGGCGGCTCAGACCATAATGGTCATTCTCGTTATTTTTTCGATATGGTCCTGGGGGATCTTCCTCAAGAAACTCTTCGATTTCGGCAAGGTCAGGCGGAGCACCAACCGGTTTATGGCGAATTACGCCTTCCACAAGGAAATGAAAGAATGGGGTAACTTCGGCATTCAGCTCACCGATAACCCCTGCGGCCGCATTCTCGCCAGCGGGCTCGAAGAGTTCAAGCGGCTGAAAGTGCGGGTCAGCGCGCATCTTATGCATCAAAAGGAAACGCCGAAAGAACACACCTTCATCAATGAACTCAGCGACAACGTCCGCCTGGCCATGGAGCGAACGAAGACCGACGAGATCGCGCGCCTGGAGGCTTCCCTGCCGGCCTTGAGCACGTTCGTCAGCGTGAGCCCGTTCCTGGGACTGCTGGGAACCGTATGGGGCATCATGCTGGCGTTCCTGGAGATCCGCGCCCGCGGCTCGGCGCACATCACGATCGTCGCGCCCGGCATTTCTGACGCCCTGATCACGACGGTGTACGGGCTGCTCGTCGCGATCCCGGCGCTGATCTTCTACAATATATTCAGAAGCCGCACCAATAATTTCAGCAACGAACTCGACAAATTCATCAGCGAAATCTATGCCAACCTCCGCAAGGAGTTGCTCACTCTGTCCCAATGAACAACAAGGGGTTGATTTCCGAGATCAATATGACATCGCTGGCCGACGTCAGCATCACGCTGCTCGTCATATTCATCATCACCGCGCCGATGATGACACCGGGCATAGATGTCAACCTGCCCCGCACTGATGCTTCCCTGCCCCACGATGAAGAGGGCGTGACGGTTTCGATAAACAAGGAAAAGGAGATATTCGTCGATAATGACCGGGTCGCCATCGACGACTTTGAGACGAGGATCCGTCAGATCCTGAGCAGTAAACCGCCCAACATCATCATCTACCTACGCGCGGACAAAGAGGTCGACTACGGCTTCGTCGTGGAGATCGTGGGCCGGATGCGCAAGGCGGGTGTCAAAGAACTGGGGCTGGTGGCTGAAATACCGCAGGGATGAACCGCTTCCACATTATGTCTGTTGTGCTGCACGGCGTGGTCTTGTCCGCCATATTCATATCGGGCCGCGCCCATCTACAGCCAATGCCGAACCTGGAGGTCTACAGGGTCAGCCTTGCTCCCCTGCCCCAACCCAGGGTGATCAGCCCTGAACAACCGGCCGAAGAAATACACGAGATCATACCCGAAGAAAAGTTAGAAGAGAAAGTCCCGCCCAAGAAGGAAGAAAAAAAAGTAGAACCGGCCAAGAAACCGGTCGAGAAAAAAGCCGTAGAAGTGGTCAAGACCGGCCTGCCCGACATAAAGCCGAAGGTCTACACGGGCAGCGGCCGCGGCTTCACTTACTCGTACTACCTGAACATCCTGCTCAACCGGATCAGCAAGAACTGGCATAATCCGTTTCGCGACCAGGATGTCATACTCAAAAGCGTAATCTATTTTGAGGTCGACAAGGACGGCAACATATACGGCGTGCGGCTCGAAGAGACCTCGGGCAACGAGATCTACAACGAAACCGCGATGCGCGCCGTGATTGTCACGAGATCGCTACCGCCCCTGCCCGATGAGTTCGTCGACGATTATTTGAAAGTCCACCTGGAATTCCTGACCGCAAGATGAGACGACTGGCCGCTATCATGCTCGCCGCCGCATGCTGGATGCAGGCGCAGGACGTCTATCTGCGGCTCACCGATTACGGCGGCGGCAAAATACGGCTCGTCGTTGAACCTTTCGTGCTCCAGTCCACTGCGCCCGGGAGCGAGTTCGGACGCCGGGTCGCGGTGATCGAGGATGTTCTGAAGAACGACCTGGAATACTCCCTCTATTTCGATGTCCTCACCGACACCGCATATCTGGCAACCGGCACCGAGAGCGTGATCCTCAAGGCGGTCGCGGCGAATGAAAAAATCTCTGTGCGCCTGGAAGACTATGACAGCCGCGAGAGGATTTCAGAACGAAGCTATGAGGTGAGAGAAGATGCACGGAGGACCGCGCACACCATCGCGGATGAAGTGATCAACATTCTGACCGGCGAAAAGGGCATTGCCTCGACCCGGATCGTTTTCTCCTACCGGACCGCAGCTGGCAAGGAGATCGGCATGATCGACTACGACGGTTACAACTTCGCGTCGATCACGAGCAACAATAATTTAAACCTCTTCCCTGCCTGGTCGCCTGAAGGCACGCGTATCCTGTTCTCATCCTATACTGACGACCGCTTGAAGATCTATCTCAAGGATCTGTCAACCCGCGAGACCAAGGCGCTCTCTTCGTTCAAAGGCCTGAACTTCGCGCCCTGCTGGTCGCCGGACGGAACAAAGATATGCATGAGCCTGTCCAAGGACGGCAATCCCGAGTTGTATCTCCTCGACCTCACCACCGGCGAGCTGCACCGGCTGACCTACAACTCGGCGATCGACACGTCACCGACCTTCTCGCCCAACAGCCGCGAGATAGCCTTTGTCTCGGACCGTTCGGGTAACCCGCAAATCTATGTCATGGACACGCACGGCGGCAACGTGCGGCGTCTGACATTTCACGGCAATTACAACACTTCGCCTTGCTGGTCGCCGCGCGGCGACATCATTGCCTACGTGTCGCGGGAGAAAGACAACTCGCAGCAGATATACGTCACGGATCCGACCGATTTCAGCCCGCTGCGGCTCACCTACCTGGGCAACAATGAAGAGCCGTCGTGGTCACCAGACGGTTTGCACATCGTCTTCACATCGAACCGGACTGGCCAGTATGAGCTCTACACTATGAACTGGGACGGGTCAAGACTGCGCAAACTGACCAGCGGCATCACGGCGAATGCGCCGGCCTGGTCGCCGTTTCTCAGCACAACCGAATAGATATCCATATTGTTGTAGCACTTGCCGTGTAACCTCCAAACCGGCGGGATGCGCATTATCCCGGTCGTACCCTTGACTTAGCACGCCTTTTGAATACCCTTGGATATTATGATAAAAAGACATTTCACCGAAGTTAAAGAAGAACCATCCGGCCTTGCGGGGATAAAAGGGTGCACGGTCCGCTGGCTGATAAGCAAAGATCAGGGCGCTCAGCGGTACGCGATGAGATTGTTCACGCTCCAGCCCGACGGGATCATACCGCTCCATCAACACGAGGATACCGAGCACGAGATCTTCATCGTTGAAGGTCAGGGCGTCCTCGATAACGGACGCGAACAGATCCCGGTCAGAGCAGGTGACGCGATCTTCGTGCCGGCCGGCGAAGACCACAGTTTCGTCAATCATACGCGCCAGCCCATGCGGTTCATCTGCGTGATCCCCCTGTAATGTTCAACCTCCTGCGGCGCAGAGGTATATTCTTCCTCGGCCTATCGAACACGGTCTCGCAGCTGGGTGACCGTCTTACCCACATGGTCATCATTACCCTGATCGGCGTCATGTTCCCGGGCCGCATTTCCGCCTTCAGCGAATTCTCGGTCACATTCTCGCTGCCGATCGTGATCCTGTCGCCGTTTGCCGGTGTCTTCATCGATCACGGCAACAAGCAGACGATCATGTTCCGGTGCCACTTGATCCAGGCGCTCCTGATCTTCGTCACGCCTTTCTTCATCGTCCTGACGAAGAGCGTCGTGCCCATCTGGATACTGGTCGTCCTGTTCTTCTCGCTCGACCTTTTCAACAACACCTCCAAGAACAGCGTGATCCCGGATCTCGTGCCGTACGACCAGATCGTCTCGGCCAACGCCCTTATCGTAACCATGGCGCGCGTCGCGACTTTCATCGGCATGGTGGGCGGCGGTTATCTCATCCACTGGGTTGGCTGGCAGGCGGGGTTCTTCATCGACGCCTCGACCCATCTCATTGCCGGGCTGCTCGTTCTGGCAATGGGTGCAAAAAGTCTCTTCGAGCCGGTGCGACCCGTTGATTTCTCTCTTTCCAGGGAATTGACAAAATCCTTCAACACTTTTGTTAACGATCTGAAAGAACTCGGCCTGCTGCTCCTCAGGGACCGCATGGTCATCCTCGTCATGACCTCGGTGATCGTGCTGCCGTTCGTGTCGGCGGTCGCCTACACGGTACTGATCTATCTCGTGCAGCAGGAATTCAACATGGGCACGCCGGGCGTGGGCCTGCTCGGCGGCATCATCGGCGTCGGTATGCTTTGCGGCGCGGTATTGATCGGCCATTTCGGCCGCCACGTGAGCCGCGGACTCATCCTGATCTACAGCATTGCGTTCATCGCCGTCTTCTTTCTCCTCGGCCCGTTCTTCATCTCGCCGTTTTTTTTGTACGTGGTCGCCTTTGTCATCGGTATCGTCTATTCGTTCATCGGCATCGCGCAGGACACGATCCTCCAGGAAGAAGTGGCAAAGGGCATACGCGGCCGGATCTTCGCAACCAAGGAGTTCATCGCAAACCTCACCTTCGTGATCTGGGCCGTCGCGGTCGGCGTGGTATCGACTGTCGTGTTACCTTTCATGATCATACGTTTCGTCGGCGTTCTTCTGGTGGCGATCCTGATCTTCACGGTCTTGATTTACCGGTCGATCCCGCGCGAAGTGCGTTCAAAATTGTAGGGAGCGCGTTTTGGTCATAATCATACTTAAATCAACAAGGGAGTCACATGGCTGATGCAACAAGATTCGGCGTTTCGATGAACAAAGATCTGCTCAAGAGTTTTGACCGGTTGATCAAGGAAACCGGCTACCGCAACCGTTCTGAGGCGATCCGGGACCTGATACGCGAACGGCTCGTGCAGAAGGAATGGCAGCTGACCAATGAAGAGACCGTGGGTTCGATCACGCTCGTCTACAGTCACGATGTCCACGAACTCACCGAAGCGCTCACCGCCCTGCAGCACGAGTATCACAAGCACGTTCTTTCCACGATGCACATCCATCTGGACAAGCACAACTGCCTCGAAGTGCTCGTGGTCAAGGGCAGGGGAAACGTGATAAAGAAGATCGCCGACCGGCTGCTGAGCACCAGGGGCGTCAAGCACGGCAAACTGACCACCACGACCACGGGACGGAAAATTACCTGAATAGACACTCGAATGATCCTTGATACTGGCCCGCCCCGCTTCGCTGTGCGAGGCCGGGGATACTCGATACTGGATGCAATATGAAGCAAAGCGCATAGAGCATGGAGCATAGCGCAACAGCCCACACGGTGCAGGACCGCTGCCCTCGCGATTTAACCAGTTGTTGTTTAGAATTTAGATATTCGGATTTGTTTCGGATTTCGGATTTAGTGCTTCGTGCTTATCATACGGTACGGGCGGCCATGCCCTGGAACAATGCCGTATAACGGGTGACGCCCCTGCTTGACACGGCCCGGCCTTTCGCTATAATGACCTATCGGGGCGTGGCGCAGTTGGCTTAGCGCGCCAGCTTGGGGTGCTGGAGGTCGTCGGTTCAAATCCGATCGCCCCGATCTTCCTATCAACGCATCAACCTAAGGGTTTCCGCAATCACATACCTGTTGTCGTCGGTTTCCCGCTACTATCATTCAGCGTTGCCGGGGTCAAATCTCTACATTCTACATCAGCACGTTTACTCCAAATGTAAGCTCATCATACCGGTTCATGGGTTCAACGAGCAAGTGCAACGATGCTGCGCCGTGTGGTTTCTTGCCCTATGCTCTATGCGCTTTGCTTCATAATCTATCCAGTACCTAGTTTTGCAATCTGGCATAAGTAATCTGAGATTGTTCAGAATTTCGGATTTGGAATCTGAGATCAGATCTCTCCTGCTTTCCTCAATCCGTACTTGGCCGCGATCGGACCGATTAGTTCATATATTACGGTCGTGGCGGTTATCGTCGTGAATATTATCCCGCCGTATGTCGGATACAGCGTCTTGGCGCTAAGGGCCACGCCCAGCGCAACGCCGGCCTGCGGCACCAGACCCCAACCCAGGTATCTGCCCACTTTAGCGTCGGCCCTCGATATGTATGCGCCAAGCCGGACGCCCGCGAATTTGCCGATGACCCTGAACACGATATAGAGCACGCCCATCACGCCGACTTTGGGCAAGAGACCGATCTCGAGGTTCGCGCCCACCAGCACAAAGAAACCGAGAAACAAAACCATGTCGATCTTCCTCAGATTCACGAAGAAAACATCGCTGTCCTTCACGACATTCGCCACGATGAACCCGAAAGCGATGTTCGTCAGCAACGGCGAAAGATGCAATTGCATCGCCAGCCCCACAGCCAGGAGAATGCTGCCGACCGTGACGACGAGCACTTCCTCGACCGTCCGGATGAAACGCGCCGCCGCGTACAGAACGATACCCAGGACCCCCCCCAGGATCAGCGCGGCAAAGATCTCGGCAAAGGCGCCGAAGAGGACGCGGACGTTGAACACACCCATGCTCATCGCGTTCGCCGCCGCGATCGCCAGAGCGGCGAAGATAAGACACCACGCGTCGTCGATCGCCACCACGCGCAGGAGCATTTCCGTCACCGGACCGCTGGCCCGGTATTCTCGGATCACCATCACGGTCGCGGCCGGCGCCGTGGCCGCGGCCGCCGCGCCCAGCACAAAGGCCGGATGGACCGGCAGGTCGCTGAGCAGGTGGTACACGACCATGACAATCGTGACGACCAACCAGGCGCACCCCGCCTCCAATACCGAAATCCACAGCACCGGTTTGCCCCCGGTTCTCAGTTGCTCGATCTTGAAATTGGCGCCGAGTGAAAAAGCGATTATCCCCAGCACCAGATTGGAGATGAAATCAGACGCCGCCATCAGGTTCGGCGGTATGAAATTGAGCAACCGCGGCCCGATGAGAATTCCGGCCAACAGATAGGCGGTCACGGCGGGGAAATGAACGCGGCGCAGGAGCTTGGCGCCCGCGTACGCGGCAATAATGATGAGGGCGATACCGAATATACTATTCAGTTGCGCGCGATCTCCCCGGCCTTGACGAGACTGTATTTCGTGAGCAGCGGGCCGGCCAGTTCAAAGATCACCGATGTCGCGGCAATGATCGTGAATATGTAATCTCCGTATTCGGGAAAACTTGCCTTGGCCATAAGCCCGACACCCAGGGCCACGCCGGCCTGCGGCGTAAGACTCAAGCCCAGCCAGTCCGCGGCACTCCTGGGCGCGCCACTTACTTTCGCACCCAGCCTGGCGCCCCATACCTTGCCGGCCGTACGGAATAGCACGTACAGGATCCCCGCAATCCCCAGCGTGTAGAGCAGCTTGAAATCAAGGTGGGCGCCGGAAACGATGAAGAACGCGATGTACAGCGGCGTATCGACGGAACGCAGAACCTCGAAGCACCGGTCGTTTTCGCGGGCCGTGTTGGCCATGACAAACCCCATGGCCATGGCCGACAGCAGCACGGAGATCTCAAGCGCGATCGAAAGCCCGACATTGAACAGAAGCGCACCCAGCATGTAGATCAGCAGCTCTTCGTTCGTGCGCACGAATCTGCTCAGCCGCGAAGCAACGTAGCCCAGGACCGCACCAATCAGGAGCGCTCCGAATATCTCGCCCAGGCCGGTGAAGACTATAGACCATTCAAAGACATCGGCGCGCATGGCATTGCCCACGGCGATCACCACCGCGGAGATGATCAAACACCATGCGTCATCGATCGCCACCACCTTCAGGAGGAGATCGGTCACCGGACCGCCGGCGCGGTATTCGCGGATCACCAAGACCGTCGCCGCCGGCGCCGTGGCCGCGGCCGCCGCGCCCAGGACGATTGCCGGATAGAGGGGAAGTCTGGCAATGGCAAAATACACGAGCAATGCCGCGGAGACGAGGAGCCAGGCACCCAGCGCGGCAATGATCGATATCCACATAACCTGCTTCATGCCCTGGCGGACCTTGTCGAAGCGGAAGCTCTCGCCTAGGCCAAAGGCGATCAATCCCAGCACGAGATTGGATATGAACTCCGAAGCACCGAAGATCTGCGGCGTAACGACGCCCAGGACCTGAGGGCCGATGACAATGCCGACGAGCAGAAACGCGGTTACACTGGGCAGGTGTATGATTCTCAGCGCGCGCGCGCCGATAAAACCCAACAGCAGGATCAGGCCGGCGCTAAGCAGGTCGTTCACTTCTGAAGAATATCGTATTCTTTGAAGATATAAACCAAGATGTCCAGCAATGACAGAATGCCCGCCAGCTTCTTGCCTGACACGACGGGAATGGTTTCGACGCCGTGAAGCCGCATGAGGCGCCGCACCTCACGCACAGTCTTGTTCGCCTCGATCGTAATGTAGTTCGTATTGATGATATCAGCCACCAGGATCAACGTGCCCATCTCGGGCGACAGCTGCAGGTTCAGATCTTCGTCGTCGATCTTCTCGACAAAAGGCATTCTTTCGACTATCTCGCTGACCGACTTTGAGAAGGGGCGGAAGATATTGAGGATCCCGCGATAGTTCACGATCCCCAGCAGGGTCTGGTCGTCATCGACCACCGGGAGAATGTGATGATTGGTCTGGCGCATGAGCTCGATCACCTGCCACAACGTGGTCGAAGGCGTCACCGTGTGCGTGTCTTTTCTCATTATCGCGGATACGGGCAGCTCTTCGATGTTCATACGAATATTATACAGAGACAGCGAGACCTTTCAATAGGGCGGTTTTCCTCAGAAATAATCTTCCTAAGCCATCCTTGTTTCTTCTGCCATGGGGTCAAATCTCTACATTCTACATCCACGCCCTCCCTACGGCTTCAAGCTCATCATATCGGTGCACGGGTTCAATCAGCGCGTGCCGCGATGCTGCGCCGTGCGCTCTCCTACGCTATGCTTCATATTGTATCCAGTATCGAGTTTCAAGGATCATGCTTGCCGGGATTTTGTATTGGAATCGGCGTTAGTGGGTCAGGCCAGTACTACTTTGTTGCGGCCGGACATCTTACCTTCATACATCGCCTTGTCCGCCTTGCCGATCAGGTTGTCCCGGTTCTTCGCATCATCGGGATACGTCGCCACGCCCGAGGTCGCGGTGATGCTGAATTTCTTGTTGCCGAACGCATAGAAAGGCGTCCGGCTTATCGCTATTCTTATCCGTTCGGCGATCGTCACCGCCGTTTTCTTGTCCGTATTCGGCAGCAGCACGATATACTCGTCACCGCCGTAACGCACGATCAGATCGTTCCTGCGGACCACGCGGGACATTCGCTCGCCGACTAATTTCAGCGTTTCGCTGCCGACCAGGTGGCCGAAATTGTCGTTGACCAGCTTGAAGAAATCAATGTCGAGGAAGATCAGGGAAATCACGCCCTTCGTGTCTCGGCGCTCGATCAGAAAATTGTCGAGGAATTGATTGCAGTGGCGTATATTATAAAGTTGTGTGAGATCATCCAGCTGGCTCGCCTCTTCCATCCTCCGGTACATCTGGGCTTTTTCCAGCGCGATCGTCAGGTGCGCCACGACATTCTCAAAGATCTCGAACTCGTCCTGCGTAAAGGTTTCGCCGCCGATCTTGTTGACGACTTCGACCACGCCGATGATGCGGTCACGGCTCTTCATCGGCACGCAGAGGACTGACTTTGTTGTGAATTTCGTCTTCTGGTCCACGCCCGAATAGAACCTTGGATCCTTCGACACGTCGGGGATGATCAATGACTTGCCGTAGCGCGCCACCCATCCCGCAACGCCCTGCCCGACCTTCAACCTCATGCCCAGGATCTTCTTGCCCACCTTGCCCGATGCCGCCTCGAAGACCAGTTCGTCGCCGCTCTCAGTAAGCAGCAAGACCGACCACCCCTCGGCCTTGATCAAATCCGCGGCCTTGGTCAGGATCGTGTTGAAGATCTCCTTTGGCAAAAGAGAGGAGTTTATCGCCTGCACCACTTCGTTAAGGGTCTGCAGCAACTGCACCTTCTGCTTCAGCGACAGGACGGTCGCTCGGCCGTTGATGATCTCCTTCCTCTGTCGAATTGCCTTATCTACGATCTTCTTGAGAATATCACTGCGGTACGGACGAAGCAAAAGCCCGGTGACGCCCGCGTAGATCGCTTTTTCGTAGTTGATGACCGCGTTCCGCTCGGCCATCAGGATGACCGGCACATCCTGATGCTGCTTACCGAACTGCTCCAGTAGTGCCGATGCCGCAACATCCAGGAAGAGAATATCGAATTCTTTCCCCCGGACGGTCCGGCGCAGGTCGCTGACCCTGACCGCGCTCAAGTTGTCCATTCCAAGTTCACGGAGGTTCCTTGAGATCGTCGTCAATCTGAGGTGGTCAGGATCGAATACTATTGCCAGCATTAAAGGGTCAGGACTTCGTACAGCATCTTGATCCGCTTATTATCGCGGTCGTAGATATTCAGGTGCTCGTCAATGACAATGTCGTCGATAAGGGCATCCACCACGGCCCGGTTCTTGTTCAGTTCACCAAGCAGATGCATGCCTTTGGGCATGACCGATATCTTCTGGTCGGCGAAGTTGTAACCGTGCGTCTTGCCGCGCATCTGGGCGAGCATCTCACAATACTTGTCAAAGTTTTTTTCATCGAGCGGATAATCGAAACCCTCGGCATTGAGAACGAGGTTCGCCAGGGTCGGCAGGTCGCAGATGATGACCGACCGGCCGGGCTGCCTCTCCCGCGAGTAGAGATTCGCGTCGGCCAGCACCGGGCCCACCAAGTCCGGATCGCCGTAGGAGTTGGGCGCGAAGATAACATCCCGGTCCGGCACGCCCGAGGCAATGCCCACACCGATGCGGAAGAGGCTCTTGAACTCAGGCGGCAGCAGCGAATACGTTATGCCGTCCAGCTCAAGCGTGCGCTCGGCAACATCGGCAAACCACTCGCGATAATGCACGAAATTCGCCCGGATGAATTCCTCGGCCCGCTGCACGATGTCCCGCGCGCACAACACCGCGCGCTTGGCCGCGTCGACCGCGGGTATGATGTCGCACTCGCCGCCCGAGCATATCGAATACCGCAGCTTCGTTCCCTTCCCCGTGACCGACTCGGTATACAAGTAGTTGTACAGCGACCCCGAGTTTTCGGAGAACCAAACGAGCCCGCCGTCGCCGGTGTCTTTGAGCAGAAATCCATCATACTTCTTCACGACCTGCGCCATCTCCTTCGCGAACTTGCACTTGATCCGGTGCTCCTTGACCGCATCGTTCAACTTGATGCCCATGTAGGATGAGCCTCTGATATCGTAGACCAGTATCGTGACACACTTGCGGTAGCGGTCACCATAGCCGGCGATCTCGGGCGGGTATGGAGCCTTCTTCGGTTTCAACTCCAAGATGTTGTTCCCGGTCAGGAAAACGGTCTTCAGGTTGGCGATATCGACCTTCGACCTCGGCGCCTCGTTTTCCAGCGGCGGCAAGCAGGTGACCAGATTGAAAAAACACTGGCCGATGTAGCCGGGCACGATCGTTCGCTTGATGAACGAATTGTAGGTATCAACGAGTCCATCAAAATCAAGGTCGAACGACATCAGGCCGCGTTTCTCGAATTTCTTCAGCATCTCGATGGACCGGCTCTTCTTGCGGTACATCTCTTCCAGCTCCGAGGTCAGGGATCTGACCAGGATCCTTCTTTCTTCTCTGGTCAGCGGGCCGAACTTGTACATGTACATGTATTCATCGAAAATTTCGCTTATCGGTTTTGCCGTGTCCGGCGGCTGGTTTTCCGCGCGATGCCTGAGATCCTCCTCTTCTTTCAGGCTGCCGAGTATTTCGTCCTTCCTTCGCTGATAATCCTTGAGATGGTATATGTTACCCACGAACATGCGGTCCAATCTCGAGAACAGATTGGATACTTTCTCCGTGATGGCGCTTGTCTCGGCGCCCTGCGTGACGTCCTGCTCGATGATTTCACGCAGCCCCTGACTCGTCTCGAGATAGAGCCCCTCGAGCTGTTCCTTGATCCTGGTCGAATAGAGATTGATGCTGGTTAGTTCCTCGGTCAGCTTGCCTCTCACAGCACGCAGCATCGTGGCGATCTTCCTGAGCACCTTAGCCAGCGAAGCCGGGGACAGGTAGTCAAGATAGATCCTGGGGATCTTCCCGACCGCGTCGCGGATGCTGGTGAACCCGAGCCGCTCTACGTCCGAGAGCAGATCCGGCAATAACGTCTCGACCCGGGCGCCAATGACATTCTTGTGCACGGCAAGAAATACGTCGACCGCGAATGAAACCTGGCGCAACTCCTTGCTGTAGGCGTTTATATGCTTTCGGGCCGTCGCCTGCTCGATCAGCGCGATCACTTCTGCTGGACATTTCTCAAGGAGCGCCTGCGGGACCGGCATGCCGTGTTTCTTGTGCCCGATGAATAACGGCAGTTCAAAACCTTCGTATTCGGTCAATTTGCGGCCCAGTTCGATGATCATGTTGCTGCGCTTCTGGAACACTCTTATCGTCTCTTCCGGGATCCCCAGACACGCCAGGCCCTGCTCGATCGCAGAAAGATTCTCCTCATATCTGGCCGCGCTGACAAACCGTTGGTTGAGCAGGACGAAGTAGTTGGAC
>JACUUY010000090.1 GCA_014859085.1 Caldifarciminota bacterium | reverse complement strand
ATTGTAGAGCGTGCACGTTTTGTCGTAGGTGAATGGATAAGCAAGGGCGAACCGGGGCATTGGGAAGAGGTCTGAGCCGTCGGCGATGCGAACTTCGAACGAGCATTCCTTTCTCTCTTCCGGCGCGATCGCGAGAGGCATCTGAACCGGCGTGATCGTGTAGCGCACCGGATCGGTCTGCCAGATAAGCTGGTTCAGTATCGAATCCGGCCCGAAGTTCTCGATCGTGAGGACGACCTCCTGCGTGATATTCTTCGCGTCGTCGTCGGCCACGATCTCGGTCATGGTGACGGCTTGTTCGTCGAGCCGGTTGATCGTCCCGATGTCTTCCAGCGTCACGATGTTGCGCGGCAGCGCGCTCTCTTTCTTCATGACGGCGATGGACCGGTCCATGCCCCGTACCGTGACCATCAGGTACTGGAAGAAATGGCCGCGCGCCGGGTCGTTCGTCGACATGGCGCCGCCCGAGCTGCCGACATTTATGTACTCGGTGACGCCGCGGTTGAGGTACGAGTATTCGTGGTGGTGGCCGGTGAACACCACGTCCACGCCGTACTTTTCGAGGATCTGCGTCAGCGTATCGGTCGTGTTGTCGCGCAGGGCATAGATGTAAGTCGGGATGTGGTAGAACACGAATATGTGGTCCATCTGCTTGTGCTTCTCGAGATCTTTCGCCAGCCAGGATAACTGCTCGGATCCCATTTCCTGCGGCTGTCCCCAGTACGTCATCGTATTGTCGAGGACGATGAAATGGGTGTTTTGATAATTGAATGAGTAATAGCGCTTGACCCCGGTGCGCTGCTCGTAGATCCTGCGGTCGGCCTCGTTCTGCACTTCATGGTTGCCCGGCACGAAGTAGAACTTGCAGGGCAGGGTTTTAATGGTCGCGAGAATGGTATCCCATTGCGCGTGCATGACCGTCGTGTCCGTCTCGTAGCCCTCGATCAGATCACCGACGCACATCACAAAGTCAGGGTCAAGCAGTCTAACTTCGTCGATTATTTCTTCAAAGACGCTTCCGGTCGCGCCGCCGGTGCGGTCGCCGACCACGGCGAAGCGAAAAGACCTTTCTGCGCTTGCCAGCAGAAGCGGCGCAAGGCAGAGAATCACAGATACACGCAACGCTTTTCTCATATGTCCTCCTCGTTACTATGATACTATGGTAATTAACATTCCGCAAAAATCAAGGGGAGAACGGGTTATTCTTCCATGAGCTGGTGCTGGTAGAGTTTCCAGTACAGGCCTTTCTTTCTGAGCAGTCCCTGGTGCGTGCCCTGCTCGACGATCTTTCCCTTATCCATGACATAGACGCAATCGCAAATGGAGAGCACGGACAGGCGGTGCGAGATGATCACGAGGGCAGTATCCGGCGTGCCGGCCAGTTGCTGGATCAATTCTCGTTCCGTGTCCGCATCGAGGTTCGAGGTCGCGTCATCGAGCACCAGTATCTTCGGTCGGCCGGCAAGCGCGCGGGCGATTGCCACGCGCTGCTTCTCGCCGCCTGAGATCCTGAGCCCGCGCTCGCCGATCATTTCTTCCATTCCTTTGGGCGCTGCGCTTACGAACGCATCGAGCTGGGCGATCTTGACGGCGCTGTTGACGAGCGGCGCGTCGATCTTGCGGCCGAAGGTTATGTTGTTGTAGATCGTTTCGGAGAAGAGCGAAGGATCCTGGGGCGCGTAGCCGAAGAGCGAACGGAGTTCGGATAGTCTGATCTCCCTCATATCTGCGCCATTCAGTTTTACCTGGCCTACGCTTGGATCGGCAACCCTCATGAGGATCTGGAGCAGGGTCGTTTTACCCGACCCGACCGTCCCGGCGAGGCCGATCTTCTGACCGGGATTAATCGTAATGTTGATGCCATCGAGGATCAGCGCGCCTTCTTCGGTGTATCTGAAAGACACATTCTCCATAGCGATGCTTTGGTGCGCGGCCTCGCTTATCGTTCCTTTATCGGCGACGTCGGCCGGGAAATTCTTGATCTCCTCGATCCGCTCACTCTGGACCTGGGCACGTTTCTTGGAGACGAAGAAGTTGCCGATCCTCAGCATGGGGTCGAGCAAAAGTATGATATAGGCATTGAAAGCCACGAATTCGCCGACGCTCAAACTACCCTGGATTATGAACAGGCCGCCGAAGAGCAGGACCAGGATCACGCCAAACTCCTCGATCGCGGTCAGCAGCGCGTGGATCAACGCCTCGATCTTGATCACCTTAATCGCCGCCGCGATCCGGCCGTTGAGCATGGTCACGAAGCGTTGGTCGGTCTTGTCTTCGATCGTGTATGATTTCACGAGCTTGATACCGGCAAAACTCGATTGCAGGTGATTGTTCGTCTGCGAGATCGAATCACGCCAGGCATGGTAGTACTTGTACATGACCGGGCTGATCTTGAACCAGCCGACCGCCGCCGCGCTTATGGGCAGGGCCGAGATGAGCGTGAGCAGCGGGTTTATCTTGATCAGAAAGAAGAGGGCAATGACGATCGTGAAAACGCCCTCCACCGGTCGGAACACGCCCGAACAGACAAACCATGATAACTCGTTGAGGTCATGGTCTATTCTCTGCAGTATGTCGCCGGCCGGGAACCGGCTCAGGAATGAGTGCCCCTTGCGCAGTATATTGGCAAAGAGATTCGTGCGTTCATCAATGAGGAACACTTCGTTCAGCCGTCCGCGGCAGAACGGCAGCAAGGTATTGAATGTGGCGCGCAGGAATCCGATGCCGCCGATGATCAAGACGAACCGGAGCAGCTCCTGGCGGGCAAAATTGAGCTCGATACCGTCGATGACATCCTTCAGAATATAAGGAAAGACGAGGCCAATGACCGTGTTTATGAAGGAAAAGACGATGAGAAAAGATAACCACAGTTTGTGTCTTTTCCAGAAATACGTGACCGATCTCATTGTGCCCCAATCAGATATTGAAGCCGGTACATCTTGTAGTAATGTCCTTTCTTCTCGAGCAGGCTGGTATGGGTCCCTTCCTCGGCGAGTTCCCCCTTATGGATGACCATTATACGGTCGGCAAGGCGCGTCGTGGTCAGGCGGTGCGCGATGATCACCGCGGTGCGGCCTTTAAGGAGTTCTTTCATGCCCTGCTGGACCAGATGCTCGCTCTGAGGATCGACCGATGACGTCGCTTCGTCAAGGATCAGTATCTCCGGGTCAAGGACCAATGCCCTGGTATAGGATATCAATTGCCGCTCGCCAAAGGAAAGATTGATGCCCTGGCCGATGATGTTCGTGTCGTATCCCTGGGGAAACTTCATGATGCGCTCGTGGATCCTTGCCCTCACTGCCGCATCACAAACGGTGTCCCGGGATATCTTCTCATTGAACAATCTCAGGTTCTCGAAGACCGAACCGGGGAACAGGATCACATCCTGGGGCACGAATCCGATGCGCGAGCGCAGGGCGCGGCGGTCGATGGTGCTGATCGGCAGACCGTCAATGAGGATCTCGCCGTCCTGGGGGGTGTAGAATTTAAGGAGCAGCGAGACGATCGAAGTCTTGCCGCCTCCGGTTTCGCCGACGAGTGCGATCCGCTCGCCTTTTTTGATGCGGAAGTTGAGATTCTTGAGCACCCGGTTCTTTTCTTCGTAGAAAAAGCCGAGGTGCTTGAATTCTATCGCGCTCTCAAAGCGCCGGATAACCCGGGTCTCGCCGGGTTGGGTTTCTTCCGGCCGCTCGAGGATGTCGAATACCCTTTCCGCGGCCGCAAAAGCGCGCTCGATGACGTTGATCTGGTCGGACAATCCGCGCAGGGGGCCGAAGAGGCGGGTGATGTAACTGATGAAAAGGAAGAGCGTGCCGATCGTGACCAGACCAGCCAGTGCCCACATTCCACCGACGCCGAGCACGAGGACAATACCGATGATCTCGCCGAGTTCGACCGAGAACCAGATACGGTACCAGAATGACAGCGCTTTCAGTTCCTGGTCATACTTGGTCTTGCCCAGTGCGTGGAGCTTCGATATGAAGGTTTCTTCCTGCCGGAAGACCTGCACGACCGGGAGCGATTTCACGACTTCGACGACGAAGCCGTTTATCTCAGCGATCTTCTTTCTCAGGTTTACATACACGGGCCGGACGTGGCGCTCAAACCACCAGAAGCTATAGGCAAAAACGGGTATCATCACCAGGATCAGCAGGAACAGCCGCCAGCTGACGACGAGCATCACGACCGACATGCCGGCAAGCAGCGCGAGGTTGCTCACCAGAAGCACGGCAGTCGAAGAGAACAGGAACTTCAGGGCTTCGGTGTCGCTCTCGACGCGCGAGATCAGGGTGCCGATCGGGTGCTGGTCAGAGTAGGCTATAGGCAATTTGAGCAAATGCCGGAAAATGTCCGCCTTCAAGTCGGCGATTGCTTTCTCGCCAATGCTCATGATCTCTATCTGCTGGAAGTACCTCACGAGCAGGACGGTCACCTGGATGACGATATAGATGGCGGCGATCACCAGCAGTCCCTGAATGTTCCTGCCGGGTATCTCGACATCGATCGCGCGCCTGATGAGCAGCGGTCCGGCGAGGGTGAGGAGCGTGGCAGAGAGCAGGAGAAATGAAGCGGCGATTATTTTCTTCAGATACATTCTGAAGTACGGCAAGAGCTTCCTGATAACGCGCCAGTTCCTTTTCCCTCCCGGAGCGGATTCGACATCCGCCACAAAATCGTCTTCCATGTGCCAGTGCATGGCTCATATTATGTATATATTACTCATCTTGTCAAATGCCTTTGAGACAGTAGTTGTATTCAGCAGCGCAGCGTGTCTTCAGTCCGCCGGAGGCGGACGTGTTTCCAGCGAAGCGTGTCTTCAGCTGGTTTGTTTGGCGTGTCTCCGGTGGTTTGCTCCGTAAAGGTGTCCGGTTGACTTTGCCGGGCAGATTGTTATAATGAACCATGAAGGTCAGTAATAAGATCATAGCATTGAGCATTATTTTTTCGTCTTGGGGCCTGGGCAATCGCGGCATGATGCCGTTCAATCCCCAGGTGCAGATCTTTGAGCCGAACCAACGAGCGATGATCGCATGGAACGGCTCGGAGCAGATCCTGCTCTTGAGCACGGACCTGCACGCGTCCGATTCGACCATGGTGCTTGAAGTCCTCCCGGTGCCGGGCGAGCCCGAGGTCAAGAAGGGAGATCTTGAGACGTTTCGCAAAGCGACCGAACTGATCAACCGGAAGCTGCAGGCGCAGCAGCCGACCAAAGGGTACAGGACTTCCGAGGGCGTGGTCGTTCCTTCGGGCGAGGTGACTTTTCATGCAAAGATCGGCGCGCACGACATATCGGTTACACGCCTGTTCGACGCGCCGGGATTCGTCGACTGGGTTTTGAATTACCTCAGGACGCGGGGTGTGGATGAGGATATTGTTACCCCCAGAATGCGGGGTCTGATCGATGAATACATCGCTGAAGGTTTTGAGTGGTTCGTTTTTGACGTTGTTTCGCTCGGCGAAGCGACGGTCACCAGCGAGCCGCTCCAGTACCGGTTCAAGACCAGAAAACTCTTCTATCCCCTCAAAATAACGAGCACCGGCGCCGGCTCGACATCGATAGAACTATTGATCCTCACGCCGCGGCTTCTTAGTCGGTTCCCGGGTGTGCCTATCGAAAGCATTGAGTTGAAGCACGAACCCGTAACGATCACGCGCGAGGAGTTGAAGGAATTGAATAGCGAGATGCATGAATTAATGGATGATTGCCCAGAAGTGAGACTGCGCATCTGGCAGCTGGAAGGAAGCCTGAAGTCATTTGACCGCGACCTGATCGCGCACTGAGCGGGTAAAATGCTCTGATCCTATTGGAGAAAAGATGACAAAGAAACCGCGTAAGGAATTCAAGAAGCAGATCAGCGATCTCGTCAGAAAGCACGGCACGCCGCTGTTCGTCATCCGGAAGTCTAAGCTTCTCGATCAACTGAAGAGGTTCCACACGCTGTTGCCGCGGGTCAAGCCGTTCTATGCGGTCAAAGCGAATTCCCACGCCTTCATTCTGAAAACGTTTGCCGCTGCCGGAACAGGTTTTGATGTGGCGTCGATCGAAGAAATGCGGATGTTGATCGATCTCGGGGTCGGTCCCGAACGGATGATCTATGCCAATACGGTAAAGAAGCCTGAGGCCCTGAAGTTTGCCGTCGACAATAAGATCGACCTGATGACATTTGATTCCGAATACGAATTGAATAAGATTGCGCAGTGCGCGCCCAATGCGCGGGTCCTTGTCCGTATCAAGGTGCCGAACGTCGGTTCGATCGTCGAGCTCTCGTTGAAGTTCGGGGCCGAACCCATGGATGCGATCCCTTTCTTGATAAAGGCGATCCGGCTTGGCTTGAGACCGGTCGGCGTCAGTTTTCATGTCGGGTCCCAGAATACGCACGTGGCGAACTACCTTGATTCCCTGGAACTGGTCTCGATCATATTCAAAGACGCGCATCTCAAGCAGATACCGCTGGAAATACTCGACATCGGCGGCGGTTTCCCGATCCGGTATTTCGACCACGAAAAGGATCTCTTCGCCATGACCGCCTCGCATATCAACAAGGAATTGAACCGGCTGTTTCCGCGCGACGTGCAGGTGATCGCCGAGCCGGGCCGGGTTCTCTGCGGACCGGCGGGCGTTTTGATAATGAAGGTGGTGGGCAAATCGATACGCAACAACAAGCACTGGTATTACCTCGATGACGGCGTCTACGGTTCGCTGTCAGGGATCGTGTACGATCACTGCAAGTACCAGTACCGGATTTTCAAGCGGGGGATTACCCAGATCACGACCCTCGCGGGACCGACATGCGACTCGTTCGATATCATATCGACAAGCGAAGAACTGCCCGAACTGGATATCGGTGACATTATCTACGTGGAAAATATCGGCGCCTATTCATGGGTGACCGCGACCAACTTCAACGGTATACCACCGGCACAAGTGGTGACCGTTGATTAAGAGCATGGTTGCTTATTTTCTTTGTTCAGTGATCTCAGGCAAGGAGGTGTGATGAGACGATTGCCGAAAGTGAAGAAGGATTTGCAGGAAATCCCTGATTGGCTCAAGAAGAAGAAGAAGTATCCGAATAAGAAACGCTATCTATCCGGGCCAAGGATCTTCCCGCCGGCTATAACCGGCAGGGAGAAACTCGTTAAACTGATCGAAGAGGCATTTCTTGCTTACAATGCCGCGCGTTTGCGCGAGGGCTGCCGTCTCTTCACCGAGAAGATGCTGGCCAGTGATGTGACGGTCGGCATGAGCCTTGCGGGCGCTTTGACGCCGGCCGGGATCGGCAAGTCCGTGATCATACCTTTGATGAAGTCCGGTTTTGTTGATTGGATCGTATCGACCGGCGCTAATCTTTATCATGATCTGCACTATGCTTTCAATTTGCCCCTGCACGTCGGCACGCATATGATCGACGATGCCGAATTGAGAAAGAACGATGTCGTGCGCATATATGATATCCTCCTGGGTTATAGTGACTGTCTGATGGCGACCGACGAGATTTTGCGGCAGATATTCAAGCAGCCCGAATTTCAAAGAGAGATGGGAACCGCCGAGTTTCACTACTTGCTGGGTAAATACGCGGTCGAGTGGGAATCAAAGACCGGGCACCGGGACGTGTCGGTCATGGCCGTGGCGCACCGGCTTGGCATACCGCTTTACACGAGCTCGCCCGGCGACTCGACGCTCGGCATGAATATTGCCGAGGAGGAGATCATCGGCGGCAAACTGCGTATCAACCCGTCGATCGACGTGAACGAAACAACGGCGCTTGTGCTTGCGGCAAAACGCAGCGGCGGTAAATCCGCGGCCCTCTTGATCGGCGGCGGCAGCCCGAAGAATTTCCTGCTCCAGACCGAGCCGCAGATCCAGGAAGTCCTGCGGATCAAAGAAGTTGGCCATGACTACTTCTTCCAGATCACGGATGCGCGGCCGGACACGGGCGGGCTTTCCGGCGCCACGCCCCACGAGGCAGTCTCCTGGGGCAAGGTCGACCCGACGAGCCTGCCGGACGCGGTGGTGTGCTACCTTGACGCGACGGTCGGGTTCCCGATCGTCGCCCACTACGCGCTGGCCAAGCACAAGAAGCGGAAGTTGAAGAGGCTATATTTTAAGCGGCAGGAGTACGTGCGGAACCTGATCCGTGAGTACTACGCACACCATAAATAGCTAATACCGACGGTGGACGGTTAACCTATCGAGATCGGGTTTTCGGTGCAGCATGCGCTCTGCGCACTCTAAATCCTAAATCCGACACGAATTCTACTCGAATCTCTGATTCGACTGTAGAATTCAGTGTCCCGAGAGTCGTGCCGAGGGGAGCACGAAATCCTAAACAATTTCAAAGCACGAATTCCACAAACTTACAACCGGCGGCAAAGTTGTTGTGGCCATACGGATAATGGCTTGCTTCGTAGTAATTCAGGGGAAGCGATCATCAGCGTAAGAACGTTACTGTTCGAGCGAAGTCGAGAACATGTTTGCAGACTCCATTTACTGTTTGTCGGTTTAAAATTCGGTAATTTGAATTTGTTTAGGATTTAGGAATTGGTGCTTGGAATTTCCCTTTTTGGAACGTTGAGTTCCAAAAAGGGAAAGGTGGGTAACGGGACTTGAACCCGCAACATTTGGAGCCACAGTCCAATGCTCTGCCGGTTGAGCTATACCCACCACGTACAGGGCACAGGCAACAGGAATCAGGGAACAATGCTGGTACTGTCCCCTGTTCCCTGCAACATCATGTACCAGACAGAACACAAGGTCGACAACTGTTATCTATTCCCTGTATCCTGTCTCCTGTTTCCTGTCGAATACCCCGCACAGGATTTGAACCTGCAACCCGCTGATTAAGAATCAGCTGCTCTACCAGATTGAGCTAGCGGGGCGCTTGTGCACCAGTCATTGCGAGTCCGCCTTAGGCGGGCGAAGTCCCGTCCCGCTCCTTTGGAGCGAGGACGAGGATCCTCGTGCTTCGCACGGGACAATCTCAAAGATCATCGGATTCCC
>JACUUY010000006.1 GCA_014859085.1 Caldifarciminota bacterium | reverse complement strand
TTTGCTCTCGAGGGTACAGTAAATCCTGTGTCCGGGTCCTGGCCAGCGGTCCTGAACGTTCATCACCAGGAAATCATTCTTTTTTTCCTCGATATATAACCGAAACGGGAATTTCGTGCTTTCTTGCTTGAACAGGATCCAGCGCAAAATGCTATCAGCAACCATGGTATTGCACTCAATTAGATTGTACGTGAGATATTCAGAAAATCAAGCTACTATTTACGTGGTCAGATTCCAGGAAAAGGCGACCTTCACCGACCGCCATACCCGCCGGCTAAGTAATCTCCCGAGAACCTTCAGATATCAGAAATACCCATTCTGGTATTCTGGTAATTACCAGAATACCAGAATTGACACGCTGTTGTAAATTTGTATAATTCAACGTGAGAAAGAAAATGCTCGAAACCCGCTACCGTGCTTCGCGGTTTTGCCGCGTACTGGGCAACCCCACGGCCTATGAAATACTCAAGGTACTTTCGACATCAGAGAAGACGCCGACCGATCTTGCCGGGGATATCGGGTTATCCGTGAAGACGGTCTCGGAAACGCTGCGTAACCTACGGCAGATTGATCTCGTCAGATATACTACGAAGAGAAATACAAAGGTTTATTTCCTTAAAGACCGGTTGTTGGTGCGGGTGCTGATGGATATCGAGAAGTATGTCGCGCGGATGCGGGTCAAGAAATGGTAGGCTGGCATTCTGGTAATTACCAGAATGCCGGAGTTGTGTTTTGTCCTATGTAATTTGTTTTTGGTGTTGATCGGGTGGGATGTTTAAGTCGCTAATCACGCTTAAGTTGTTGAATGAGGGCGGGTGAACAATGGATGTTTTTGAGGCGATAAGAAGGCGGCGGAGCGTGCGCACGTTCTCCGCGCAGAAGATCGAGCGCGAAAAGATACTGCAAATCCTGGAGGCCGGACGGCTCGCGCCGTCCTCGAGCAACCGCCAGGCATGGCATTTCGTGGTCGTGGACGCCCCGGCGCTCATCGAACAGATACCGGATACGGCGCCGGCTGGCACGCGCCGCATAATTTCTTTCGTCGGCAAAGCGCCGCTGGTCATTGTCGGCTGCTGCACCAAGGCACTGACTCACTACCTTGCCCAACTGACCGGTCATGAGAATCATCTCATCGATGTTTCGATCGCCATGACCCAGATGACCCTTGCCGCAACCGGGCTGGGGATCGGTACTTGCTGGGTGGGATGGTTTGGCGAATCGCGCCTGCGTAATCTTCTGAAACTGCCGCGAAAGTACAAAGCCGTGGCGCTGCTGGTGATGGGCTATCCGGCCGAGCCGTCGACCGAAGAGGCGATCGGCGGCATCCCGGCCACGCCGCGCAAGACCCTGGAAGATATCGTATCCCATAACAGGTTCGGCGAGCGCTACTGAACCCATAACACAGGTTGCAAGCAAATTGCATTGCTGTATTCAGAAAACAAAACGTGGCATCTTTTAGACTGCCACGCTTGTTGTATTTCGTTATCGCCGTCACGATTATTGTCCAAATCTTTGATTCAGCAACAATAATCAGTGTCTCGAAAATTTTGAGAGGAGTGGAACGAGAGGAAGCTATTCTCTTATCATCGGAATCATGGAGCTAATATAGCTCAAGGTATTTGTCCACCTCCCATTTGGACACCTGGATCGAATACTCATCCCATTCCTTCATCTTGATATCGTAGTACCTCTGGAATAGCGTGTCACCCAGTGCGCTCCGGGCGATTTTACTCTGACTAAAGTATTCCAATGCCTGGTAGAGCGAACGCGGCAGAAGATCAATGCCTTTGTTCTTTAACACACTTGTTTCGAGTGCGTATACATTTTCCTCGACCGATGCCGGCGGTTTCAGTTTCTTCTCAATGCCCTCCAGACCCGATCTTAGTACGGTAGCGAACAGCAAATAAGGATTTGCCGAAGGATCACAGGAACGGAGCTCCACGCGCGTGCTCTTGTACTTTTTGCGGCTGATCTTCGGAACCCGGACCAACGCTGACCGGTTCATGCGTCCCCAGCAGATATAGACCGGCGCTTCGAATCCAGATACGAGCCGCTTATAGGAATTGACCAGCGGTGAAGCGATCGCGCATATCTCCTGTATGTGCTTGAGAACACCGGCAAGGTAGTTATAGGCTAATGGCGACAGGCCGTAACCGTCGCTGGCCGAAGCAAATAGGTTCCGGCCGTTTTTGAAGAGGCTCTGGTGAATGTGCATGCCGTTGCCGGCTGCGCCGTAGATCGGCTTGGGCATGAATGTCGCGTAGAGGCCGTATTCTTCGGCAACTTGCTTAATCACCATACGCGCGGTAATGATATTATCGGCAAGCTTGAGGGCATTGGTATACAAGAGATCGATCTCATGCTGCCCCTTTCCGACTTCATGATGCCCCGCCTCGATCTCGATGCCGAATTCCTGGAGCCGGTCGCACATGGTCTTTCGGATTCGCCGCGCCAGATCACCACCCAGGTCAAAATATCCAACCCGGTCATGGGGCAGGGTAAGCACTGTGTCCCCATCCCGTTTGAAAAGGTAGAATTCCAGTTCGGCACCGACATAGAATTCCATGCCTTTTTTGCGCAGCAATTCCAGATTGGACTTCAATATTGATCTGGGATCGACCGGCGACGGTCTGTGATCGGGTGCGTAAACGTCACATATGAAACGCGCCGTCTTCTCATCTTCTTTGGGCATGATGGCGAACGTCGCAGGATCAGGCACGAGATACATATCACTCTCACAGATGCGGCCAAAACCCTCGACCGAAGAACCATCAAACCAGATACCGTCGTTCAGCGTTTTCTTCAGATGCTGGACCGGGATCGTTTCGTTCTTCACCGAGCCGAGGATATCAGAGAACCAGAGATCGAGAAATTTGACTTTCTCTTTCTCGACGGTCTTGAGAATGGATCCGGGCATTATTTCTTTCGTCGCTTCTTAGCCTTGGGCGCCGGTTTCTTTGCTGCCTTCTTCTTGGGGCCAATGTATTCCGCGATCGCTTTGGCCTGGGTGAAGAGCATGAGGTAGTCGGGTCCACCGGCTTTGGAATCGGTCCCGGACATGTTGAATCCGCCGAACGGGTGCACGCCGACCAGGGCGCCGGTGCACTTGCGATTGATGTACAGATTCCCCACGAAGAACTCGCGCTTCGCTTTCTCGATCTTCCTGGAGTTCTTTGTGTAGACGGCGCCGGTGAGCCCGTATTCAGTGTCGTTGACGAGTTCGATCGCATGGTCATAATCGCGCGCCCGTGAGACCGCCAGGATCGGCCCGAAGATCTCCTCCTGGAAGATCCTTGCCTTGGAGTCGACATCGCCGAAGACCGTCGGCCGGATGAACCAGCCATCGCCTTCGGCCGGCTCGCCGCCGCACACGAGGCGGCCTTCTTTCTTGCCAATCTCGATGTATTCGAGCATTGAGTGGTAGGCGCTCTCATTGATCACCGGTCCCATGTAATTTTCGTAGTGTTTGACCGGTCCGACCTTGATCGCCTCGACCGTCGGAATGAATTTTGCCATGAACTTGTCGTATATCCTGTCATCGAGAATCAGGCGCGAGCATGCCGAGCATTTCTGACCCTGGTAACCAAAGGCCGAAACCCTTGCGCCGTACACTGCGCTGTCGATGTCCGCTTCCGAGTCGACGATAATGGCATCCTTGCCGCCCATTTCCGCGATCACCCTCTTGATCCAGAGCTGTCCGGGCTGGGTCTTGCCGGCGAGTTCGACGATGTGCAGACCAACACTTTTTGATCCGGTGAAGGCAATGAGCCGTGTCTTGGGATGTCTCACAAGGTAGTCGCCGGCCAGTGCGCCCGGTCCGGGCATGAAGTTCACGACGCCGACCGGGACCTGTGCCTGTTCCACGATCTCCATGAATTTAGCCCCAATGAACGGCGAGTCGCTCGAGGGTTTGAGGATCACCGTGTTGCCCGCAACAAAGGCCGCGGTCGTCATGCCGGCCAGGATCGCGAGTGGGAAATTCCAGGGCGGGATCACCAGGCAGACGCCGAGCGGGATGTAGGTCTGGGTGTCGCGCTCACCCGGATACTGGATCAATTTCGCCCCCTTGTCATAACGCAGGGCCTCGCGCGCGTAGTAATCACAGAAATCGATCGCCTCGGCAACGTCGGCGTCGGCTTCGAGCCAGTTCTTGCCCGTCTCGTAGATCATACAGGCGCTCAGTTCATGGCGCCGCTTGCGCATGATCTCGGCCACCTTGAAAAGATAACCGGCCCGCACTTTGGCGGGCGTGTAACGCCAGGATTCGAATGTCTTGAGCGCGACTCCCATCGCCTTTTCGGCCGTTGCTTCATCCGCCTTCTGGAAAGTGGCGACGATCTCACCTTTTTTCGAAGGGTTGTACGAATGGAATTTTTTCGCTAACTTAACACGTTCGCCACCAATGATTATGCTGTATTCCTTGCCGAATTCTGATGCGACCTTGGCCAGGGTTTTTTCCATCAGTTTCCTGTTCGCAGGTTTGCTGAAATCGGTGTATTTCTCGGGTTTGAAAGGTTTCATCGTTCCTCCTTAGGTCTCCATTATATCCGGAGAAAAACCCAAGTCAAGGAAGTCGGCGGCTATCTTTCCTGGGGGACGAGCAGGATTGGCGCGGTCAGGGAACCCCGGATTATTTCAAGCCAGAGCGTATCGAAGGAGCCGGCGAGACACACGATGTCCGCGTTGTTCCGCTTTATCTCGGTCAGCAGTTCTTCGGGGATCGTCACTTCTTTGATTTTTATGCTCACTTCCACGGATTCTTTTTTGAACCGTTCTTCGGTCGAGTAGAGATTTTCGTAAGCCTCCTGCACGTAGTTCTCTTGTGCCGCTTCCTTGCTTGATCCTTCGTTCGACGCGGTCCTTGCGATCCGGCTCATGTCGATCACGCCGAGGACAGTTGCGCCGGCATTGAGGCACCTGGTTATCTTGATCACAAAGTCGCTGCTTGCGGGGGAGAGCCACGGCGGCAGGATGACGAGCAGTATCTTCATGATTTAGGGAGCGAGTCTCACCTGGAGGATCAGGGTGACCGCGGCAATGACGAGCGAGAGAATGACGACGGGCAAGCCGTACTTGAACCACTGACCGAAGCGCATTGTCCGGCCTGTGATCTCTTCATATTTGGACAGGGCAACGACGTTGGCGCTTGATCCGATCATCGTGAGGTTGCCTCCGAAACAGCCGCCGAACAGCAGCGCCCACCACAGTATGCTGGCATGGGGCAGTCCGATATCTTTCAGGTCCATGACGATCGGCACGAGTGCTGCCACGATCGGAAGGTTGTCCACGAAGCCCGAGGCGATCGCCGAGAAGAAGAGCAACAGCAGCGCGGCCACGACCGTTGTCTGCACTTCGGCCGGCACGAATGGCAGGTTTACCTGCTGGGCGACGTGCTCGAGCAGGTATGCGATCTTTGCCGTGACACCGGTGTATTCAAGACACGCGGCTTTGGCAAAAAGGAACATGAAAAAGAGTATGGTCCACCAGTCGACGTCGCTCACGAGAAACCTCTTGCCGCGCTCCTTGTTCAGAAAGAGGATGATGCCGACGAAGATCAGGGGCGCCGCAACGATCATCGTTGTTGTTTTTAGTTGAAGGATAGATTCGAAATAACGATGCAGGCCGATCAATAATACTAAAGCCACGAATGCCGCGATGGAAACGTAGAATTCCCGGCGGTCGCGCACCTTGCTCCATTCGTCCATGCGGCCCAGTCCTGCTTTCACCGTCTGGGGTATCTGGCCGCGAAAGGCAACGAGCGTGAAGTAGGCGATGGCAATGGATGCGATAAGGGAGATGGGGGTTGCCCAGCGCAAAAAGTCCATGAAACTGAGCCGGCCGGCAAATGCAATATATATGCCGATCGGGTTGCCGATCAAGGTCAGGGCCGAGCCGATATTCGTCGCGAAGACCAGACCGATTACGTACGGAAACGGTTTGATGCCAAAACGTCTTGCCAGGTTCACGGCCAGTGTGACCGTGATGATGATACCGGTGACCTCGCCGGTCAGGCCGCCCAGGACGACCGAGAGCAGGAGCAGGTAGAGGTAGAGGCGCCGCGGACGCGGGCCGGTCTGCTTCACGACTCTGGTCACGACGAAATCGAACACGCCGTTGCTTTCGAGCCAGGCAACGACGACCATCATGCAGATGATGAAAAGGATCGTCGGAATGCTCATGAATTTGACGGTCGTCTCGAGGTCCATCACGCCGGAGATCAACAATATCCCCAATCCGACCGAAGCAACGGCAACACGGTAGCGCCAGAAAAGGAGCGTGCCGACCACCGTGGCGAGGAATATCGTGAAAGTGGCGATCTGCCTGGTCACCCAGATCGGCAGATTGAACTGCAAGTATCCCAGTTCTGCCGCGCTCGCGGTATCGGGTATGTGCACGTGGTTGAAGAAATACAGGGCAAACAAGAAAGCGCCGGCGACCACACCGGCAAGGTAGAAATAACTCCGGTACTTGTAGAAGAAACTCTCGGGTTTTATTTCGGTGAGACTCGCAAAAAGGTCTTCTTTGTTATGCGCTTTGCCTATGCGCCGCTTGACGTCTTCGTGGTGCAGGACCGTGGCGAGCCGCGCGAGGATCTTCAGGTAATCATCCCGCTGCTGCTCGGACGCCAGGACAAAGAAGAGGATGCGCACCGGCTTGCCGTCGATCGCGTTGAAATCGATCGCTTTGCGCAGCAGGATCGTAATGACGACCGGCTTCTCAATGCCCGGGATGACTGTATGGGGCAGGGCAATGCCGTCGCCCACGCCGGTTGAACCTTTTTTCTCGCGCTCAAGCAGGTCTTTAACCAACTGCGGCGTGTTCTGAATATACCCTTTCTGCTTAAGTTTGTCGGCAACGAACGCGAAAAGGTTTTCAGATTTTTCCGCCGGCAGTTCAAAGATGTTTTCTAATTTGACGAAATCGCGGATGCGAATCATATGTTGTACATATTATACGCAAGTACTTTAGAAATACAAGGTCAATGTTACGCACTCTGTGCCGGTTCCATACTTATCGGTCATCGTCCGACTTGCCAGTCCCGTTACGTACCTACGGCACAGGCACGAATTCACGTGTTGGAGTGCGTCACTGACGTTAAGTAACGGGAATCGGACGATCCAGGCCAGTCTTTACAGGTCATATGCCAAATGAAAGTGAGCAGTCTGGATTCCCCGATCTAGTCGGGGAATGACGACCCGGAAACGTAGGGCAGATTTTCAAGTTTAAGACACAGCCTGCAAGGCCAAAGCCTTGTCCCACTTCTTTCTCGTTTGTGATTTTGATATTAGTGCTCTGGTGTTGTCCCGTCCGACAATGTCGGACGAGGATTCTCGTGAATGCAGTCAAATCAGAGATTTGAGCATTTACGGAATTTGAGATTTGAGATTTGGGATTTAGGATTTGGCACGCAGATTGTAACGCAGGTATATCATATCCTGCAGCATTGACTTTTCTTTAAGTGTTAGTATAGTAACCGCATGAAGAGAATAATGGCCTCCATAGTTCTATTGTCCCTGGTCCTTTCGTGCGCCAGCCTCAGGGAGCGTCTCGCCATCAAGGAATGCAAGTTCGCGCTCCTGTCGGTTACTCCTCATACATTCACTTTCTCGAACCTCCAGCTGGATTTTGATATCAAGGTCGACAACCCTAATTCGGTCGACGCGGTGCTCGACAAGCTGGTCTATACGTTCTACGCGAACAACGCCGACGTCTTTTCGGGCACGACCGGCAAGACGTTGAACATCAAGGCCAGGGATTCGGAGCAATTCACGACCACGATCACGCTCGAGTACACCAAGATCGGCCAGGCGCTGGTCGAAGCGATGAAGCTGGGTTCGGCCGCCTACCGCATCGGCGCGCGGGCATACGTCAGCACCGTGCTGGGCGAGATAAGCTATCCCGTGGAGATCGAGCTGAATTAGGGGCAGACAAGGGAACTGGATGTTTCAATCGATCTTCATCCTGGGGTTGCTCGCGCAGCCTCCGGCCAATGTTGCAGCATTCGATACGCCCAATGACGAAGGCTCTTCGATCACCGTAACGTGGGAACCGTCGCCCGCTGACTCGGGCAATCTGTTTCTGTTCCGAGGCTACGAGATATACCGGAGCGATACCCCGACCGGTGAATTCAAGTGCGTCGGGTTCGCGGCGGCGGGCGCGACAAGGTTCGATGACAGCAACACGGACATCCAGGATGGTCAGGAATATTTCTATGTTGTTCGGGCCCTCACCAGTTCCGGGCACGAAGACTCACCGGTGGCCGGCCCGGTCGCATCGAGCGCGCAATGGTTCAACACGCAGCGGGTGAACGTCCTGGCGATCACCCTGCTCATTTCCGCACTGGTGATATATTACATACGGCGCGCCCGCGCCGGTGACCGACTTTTCGTGCGCAAGATCGCCGGTCTCGACGCGATCGAGGACGCGGTCGGCCGCTCGACCGAGATGGGCAAGCCCATACTTTATTCGTTCGGCCTGAGTTATCTCAACGAGGTCTGGACCCTGGCCTCGCTTTCCATTCTCCACCGCGTGGCGGAGAAATGCGCCGAGTATTCCACGCGCTTGCTCGTTCCGCACTACGACCCACTGGTGATGTCCGCGGCCCAGGAGACGGTCAAACAGGCCTACGCGGAAGCGGGCCGGCCCGATCTCTACGACGAACGGGACAGCCCGTTCCTCACGGCGGACCAGTTCGGCTACGCGGCCGGCGTCGACGGCATGATGATGCGGGAGAGACCGGGCGCGGTCTTCTGGCAGGGCTACTTCTATGCCGAATCGCTCATTCTGGCCGAGACCGGCCACTCGGTCGGCGCGATCCAGATCGCGGGCACGACCTCGGTCGAGCAGATACCTTTCTTTGTCGTGGCCTGCGACTACACGCTGATCGGCGAAGAAATGTATGCCGCGTCCTGCTATCTGAGGCCCGATCCGCAGATGCTCGGCAGTCTGAAGGGCGAGGACCTCACCAAGGCGATGATTCTGGTGTTCCTGGCCGGCGCCGCGGTCCTGGGCACGGCCGGCGTTCTTTCGAGCCATTTCTTTGACTACAACGGACTTAACGTTCTGTTCGAGAACGTTGTCCAGTGGTTCAACACGTTCTAAAGAGGAGAATTAATGAAGCGTGACATCCCGCTCATCATCACTTTTCTGACCGGTTTCCTGTGCGTCATCGCGTTCTTCATCCCGCACCCGCCCTTCGGCGATTTGCAGCAGCGGTTCCTGGTCTGGTACGCGATCGTGGCCGGCTTCACCATGATCCTGGGTCTGGATAGCCTCGTGAAATACAACGTCAAGAAGATCACGCAGCACAAACCGGGATGGCAGTACAGCTACGTGCTGCTCTTCGGCCTCGCGCTCGTGCTGGTCACGGGGTTCCAATCCTGGTTCAAGTACAACACGCCTTTCGAGCTCCGGTCTTCCTTCATGTATTCATACATCCACATCATCGTGCCGCTCCAGGCGACGATGTTCGCCCTCCTCGCCTTTTTCATTTCTTCGTCGGCGTACCGCGCTTTCCGGGCGCGGACCTTTGAGGCGACGCTCCTCCTTATCGCGGCCGCGATCGTCATGCTCGGCCGGGTGCCGATCGGCGAGATGATATCGGACAAGATCCCGCTCCGCTCGGACTGGCTCCTCAATGTACCCCAGCTCGCGGCCAAACGCGGCATCCAGGTCGGCGTGTACTTAGGCGGCGTGGTCATGTCACTGCGCATCATCCTCGGCATCGAACGGACCTACCTGACATAGGGCGACCATGGGAATATTCGACCGTCTCGCCAACCTCGACCGCCGGCTGATATTCCTCGTGATCGGACTGGCCGTAGCCGTGCCGATCATCCTGAAGATCAAGATGCCGATCCGGATCAGCAGTGAGGTCAGGTCGGCCTACGAGACGATCGAGAACCTCCCCGAGGGGTCAGTCGTCCTGGCGTCGATGGATTACGACGCGACGAGCGCGCCCGAACTGACGCCGATGTTCCGTTCGTTCCTGCGGCAGTGTTTCCGCAACAAACTGAAGGTCGTCTATACCGGCCACCTGGCGATCGGCATGCCCCTGGCGCAGTTCGATCTCGACGCGGTGACCGAGGAATGCGGCGCCGTGTACGGCGTGGACTACATTAATCTCGGCTACCGGCCCGGCTTCACCGCGGTCATGATCGGCATCGGCCGGGAAATACGGGATTTCTTCGCGGTCGACTACAAGGGCGTGCCGGTCGATAGCTTCCCGATGATGAAGGATATTCACAACTACAGCGATATCGCGCTGATCGTTGACTTCGCGCACGGCCAGACCGCGGAATACTGGATCCAGTACGTGGTCTCGAGGTTCGGCGTAAAGATGTTCGCGTGCGTGACCGGGGTCATGGCGCCGACATTATATACATACCTCCAGTCCGGCCAGATCACGGGCATCATCGGCGGCCTGCAGGGCGCGGCCGAATACGAGGTGCTCGTCGGCCAGCCCGAGAGCGCGGCCTTTGGCATGCCGGCCCAGTCGATCGCCCACCTCTTCATCCTCGCGTTCATCGTCTTCGGCAACATCGGCTTCTTCATCACGAGGAGGAAGAAGTGAACCTGCTCGGCACGTGGATCGCGGCCGGCCTGACCATCGCCATTCTTTCCTTCTTGTACCGGGACAATCCGTTCTACAAATTCGCCGAACACCTCTTTGTCGGCGTTTCGGCCGGCTACTGGGTGATCTACATCTGGGCCTTTGATGTACAGCCGATGCTCGTCGACGAGTTCCTGCGCCAGGTCGGTATTGAGAAATGGTTGCTCGTCATCCCCGCGGTCTTCGGGCTCATGATGATGGCGCGGTGGTTCCCGGCCGCGGCATGGGTTTCAAGGTGGCCGATATCATTCACGGTCGGCATCGCGGCCGGCCTGGCGCTTACGGCCCAGGTCCAGGGCTATATCATTCCGCAGATCCAGGCCACGCTCTTGCCCGTGGTCTCGATCGGCGCTACGACCGCCGAGACGGTCGGGCAATCGATCAACAATATCGTCATCCTCGTCGGCGTGATCTGCGCCCTGCTCTATTTCTACTTTTCGCGCGAGCACAAGGGCGCGCTCAAAGTCGGTTCGAAGATCGGTATTGTCTTTCTCATGATCGGGTTCGGCGCGTCGTTCGGCTACACGGTCATGGCAAGGATCTCGCTCCTCATCGGCCGCCTTACTTTCCTGCTCCAGGTCTTCGGCCTCCGCTAACCCCCGGGGGACAGGCATAAACTTCTAAACTTCTGATCCCCGCGGTGGATATTCGTTCAACCGTAGTCCTCAAATAATACAAGATCCAGAGACATTGACTGATGGATATACGAACGGCAAAAGTTTATAAGTTTATGCCTGTCCCCGTGCACAATTTTTGTGCGGAGGGTACAGGATTTGTGCAGTGATGTCACAATTTAGCCCGTAATTTCAGTAATTCTGCCTGGCACGCATTATGCAATCATATGGGGCAGAGGTGATGACATGAAAAGAATAAGAGTCCTTCTCAATCTGACAATCCTCGCAATCCTCGTGGGCATGGCTGGCTGCTGCCTTGAGGGCCGTGACAGCGAACCGCCCGCAGTGCCCAGGGGTTTGCGGTCCATAACCGGCGACGGCGAAGTCCTGCTCGTGTGGTACGAGAACACCGAACACGACCTTGCCGGATACCGCATTTACCGCAGCCTCCAGCCGCTCGGCCTCTACTACGAGATCGCGGAAACGAATCTCGATTACTTTCTCGACTATGGCCTGATCAACGGCCAGACCTATTACTATGCGGTAACCGCCTTCGACCACGCGGGCAACGAGAGCGAGTTCTCCTATGAGATCGTCTACGACACGCCGCGGCCCGAGGGCTACGGCGCGCAGATATTTGTCTATACAACGTATCCCGATTTTGCCGGCTGGAAGTTCAGCGCCTACAATATTGTAGCATACGACAACCCGACGTGCGATTTCTACTTCGGGTATGATGGCAATATCCAGGCTTACTACTTCCGGGTCGGCCATCCGGCCGGTCTGATCCAGGATTTCGGCTACACTTCGTCGCTCGATGAGATAACCTATGCGCCGCAACAGGGCTGGTCGCAGACCGGCCGGGTTGAGGCGATACCGGGGCATACCTATATCATGCACACGTGGGACAACCATTATGCGAAGTTCCGCGTGACGGCCCTGGGTTCGGTCTCGGTGATCTTTGACTGGGCTTATCAGATCGATCCTGGTAACCCGGAGTTGATGACGGTTCAGACAGTAGAGCATCAAGGAGGCTAACATGAAACGTCTGTTATTCGTACTGCTGACCCTTGCCGTTGTACCGGTGTTTGCCGACAATACGAATTTTGTCTACTACGGCTATGATTACGATCCCGGATACTACGACGAGTACTGGTACAGCGACTACTGGTATGACGGCTACTGGGTCTACATGCCGTATGGATACTACTGCGTCCGCTTTGTGTGGTGGTATCCGTGGTGGTGGGATTGGTACTGGGCACGGTGTTATTGGTGCCATCGCTTCCACTGGGATTTCTTCTATGCCGGATTCTATGTTGTTTGGTACGATCACGGCACGTGGTGGTACAGGCCGCGTTACGGCCAGTATGTAAGGTACCGCCTGCCATACTCGTACGCCGTGCTGCGGGTCAAGGCAAGAACCCAGGGCATCTATCTCCCGGATAAACCGCCGCGCGAGGTTAACCTGCCTTACCGGGAAAATACAGTCATGACCCTTGTGCGGCAGAACGATCCGGAACTCTATGCCCGCGTCGAACGCGAGCACCGCAGCGGCAACCTCGAACAGATGCGCACGAAGTATGTCAAACAGGTCAACCATGAGATCGCGACGAAGAACCGGGAACACGGCATAGAGAGCCGGGCGATCGACATCAATCAGCTGGTAAATCGAGAGAAACCGATCGCCTGGACGAGTACTGAGAACCCGGTGCGCATGTCCCAGCCCGCGCGCTCGAGCCAGCCCGTGGCCAGCCGCAACGAGCAATCACGCATCGAGACGCCGTCCCGTCCGGCCGAGTCCGGAACCGGCGCGTCGCGCATCCAGAAAGAAGATAAGAACGCGCCGAACAGCCGCGCCACAACCGCGCCGTCCCGTCCGGCCGAGTCCGGAACCAGCACGTCGCGCATCCAGAAACAAGACAAGAACGAATCGACCGGCCGTGCCAATACAGCTCCTTCTTCTGCGAACCGCTCGTCCAGCCGCGTGGAGCCCGGACGGCCGGGCCAGACAACCGCTCCGTCACAAGGCGTGCAGCGGCCAGGTGACAGTGAGAAGACGACTCCCGGAGCCGGCAAGGCACAGGTCGAGAGCGAGAAGCACGAAGGCGGCGAAAAAAGGAACCCGCCTGCGCCGGCAAGACAGCTCCAGCGAAACCCGGTTGAAACTCGCGAGCGCGCGCCGGATGATCCTAATTCACGCGCACCCGGGACTGAGAGGTAACCGTGGTGTTCGCGCTCCTTCTGTCGCTGGTTTCGGCCGGCAGCGCGCTCGAGATCTCGCTCTGGACCGACCGTGACAACGCGGTCTATTATCCGGGCGAGGTGCTGACCATCTATTTCAAAGCGGATCGAGCGTGTTATCTTGCCGTGTACAATGTTGAGCAGGGGGGAGGAGTCACTCGACTCTTCCCCCCACAGGGGGACGATGGCTGGATCCGGGGCGGGCAGACCTATCAGCTGCCGCCCGATGACGCGGACTACGACTACCGGGTGAGCGGTCCGGCCGGCACCGAGACGATCATCTGCGTTGCGTCGACCCAACGGCTGCCGGAATTGCACGACGAAGGTCCGGATATCGTGACCGCATTCCTTGACATTCAGATCAAGGAGTCAGAGCCGGCAGAACTGATAATCGTTTCCGAACCGCGCAATTGCCGGATATACATCACCGAAAAAGCATCTGGTTCAAGAGAGTATGTCGGCGAAACACCGCGGGCGATCGTGCTCAAGCCGGGTGAATATGTCGTCGAGATGAAGAGAGCGGGGTTCCGTTCTCTGAAGCGCAGCGTCAGTCTTGAACCCGGTGAGAAGCGCAAGGTTTTTGTCCGGTTGTGAACAGGGTTGACATGATAGTTTATTCACTTATAATCATGCGAGGTATGAGATGAAGAGATTTATTTTAGTTCTATTCATGGCGAGTTTCCTGCTCGCGATCGAGCAGGTGCCGCGTCAGTCGAATGCGGCAGTAAACGAGAAATCAGACACGAGTAATGAAGCGAAGAGGCTCGAGCCGCGCAGCAGCTCGCCGGCGGTGAGGCAGGAAAGCCGGACCACTGTCCAGAGCAAAGAAAAGCAGCGTGACCAGTTCCAAGACAAGAATTCGGACGGCGTCAATGACCGGCGCGAGGATGATTTCCAGAGCATAAAGACGAGAAAGTCGCGGCACAAGGATCTCTTCGGCCGCAAAGAACCTGCGCCGCCAGAGAAGAAACCGGGCGAGGCACCGTCGAGGGAAGAAAAACAGCCGGAAAAGAAGAAATAGAAGTTGATCCGCTTTGAGCGGATAGGGCAGTTACTACAGGTTCGAAACTAAAACAGCAGCCGGAAACCCACTTTCAGCAGGTGCGGTGAGTAAAGGAGGATCTGTTTCACGAGGCGCCGCGTATTAATATCGGTAATGATGCTGCCGTGGAATATCTTTTCGGCGACCCGGAATATGTCCTCGAATTTCTCATCATCAAGTCTTAGATAGACGTTGCGCACACGGTAATGCCAGTCGAGTTCATCGAGGATCTCTTTCTTTATTTCGTTTTCCAGATCGTGCTTCTGGCCCCTGATTACCCTCGCCGCGTTGCGGCCGGCAATGGTCCCGGACTTGATGGCGTTAGCAATGCCGGCGCCGCTCAGGGGATCGGTAAAGCGTGCCGCGTCGCCGACCAGGCAGAAATTACTGCCTGAAAACCGCTTCAGCCGTTTTGCCGGGACGCCGCTGAAGACCCGTTCTTCGATCTTCGCGGCCGGGAATTCTTCCATTACCCAGTGGTCAAGGAGCGTTTTCGGCTTCTCTTTTGTTTTGACCGGCGACAGGCCGAGCCCGACATTCGCCGAGGTCGCCGATTTGGGGAATATCCAGGCATAGCCGCCCGGCGCGTACTTGCGGCCGAATATGAGATAGGCGCGATCGGCGTCGATCATGATATTGCTGAGCAGGTATTGCGCGCATATTTCGATCTGAGCCGGTCCAAGCCGCGTATCAATGTCCATCCAGGACCCGACATGCGTCGCGACCCCGTCGGCACCGATCAGGTATTTCCATTGATACCTGACCGTCTTGCCGTTTTCTTCAACAGAAATCTCATTATCCTCGATCCCGGTTGCCCGGCAAGATAGCTTGACGACCGCGCCCCTTTGCTGAGCCCGTTCAGCAAGCGCCGGGTCGAATACTTTCCGGTCCATGACCCAGCCGACATTCGGATATTCGATCGTGAATTCACGGCCCCGGGGGCTTCTGACGATCGAGCCGGATAGGGATCGCGCCACCCAGCCGGGCTGGACCTCGAGGTATCCCTGGATCGTGCTCCGCGACAATCCTTCGGCGCAGGCCAGGGGCACGCCGACCTCGGCATGTTCCTCGAGCAGCAGCACAGAAACGCCGTTCTCGGCCGCGGCCGCGGCGGCACAGGCGCCGGCCGGACCGGCGCCAACCACAACCACGTCAAATCTCTGTTTCGCGGACACGGGGTTATTCTTTGAGGTACTTCTTGCCCTGCAGTTTCTTGGGCCGGTAGTCCTGGTCGACCCGGGCGTCCGGAAAGTCGTGCGGGTACTTGTATCCCTCTGCGTAGCCGAGCTCTTTCATCAGGCGCGTGGGCGCGTTGCGGATGTGCAGGGGGACGGGCTCGGCCAGGGTCTCGAGTGCGTCCTTCTTGGCCGCCTCATAGGCGACATAGAGCCGGTTGTTCTTGGCCGCGCGCGCCAGATAGACCGCGCATTCGGCCAGCGCGAGGTCACCTTCAGGCCGGCCGATGAAATCGATCGCGTCCCGGGCCGCGATCGCAATGAGCAGCGCCTGGGGATCGGCCATGCCGACATCTTCGACCGCGAAGCGCACCAGTCTGCGGGCAATGTACAACGGGTCTTCGCCGGCTTCGAGCATGCGCGCCAGCCAGTAGAGAGCCGCATCGGCATCTGAACCGCGCAGTGATTTGTGCAGGGCCGAGATAAGGTTGTAGTGTTCTTCGCCGGCCTTGTCATAGCGCAGGGCTTTGCGCTGGACCACCTGTTCGACCGTCTTCAGGTCGACTATGGCACTGTCCGATGCCATGCTGGCCAGTTCGAGCGCGTTCAGGGCAACACGGGCATCGCCGTCCGCGATGTTCGCGATAAAGTCGAGCGCCTGGTCGTCGATCGACGACTTGCCGCCGAGCCCCTTTTCCGAACCGATCGCTTTCGTGAGCACCGCCTTGATATGCTCGATGGAGAGCGGGTGTAGCATATATACCTTCACCCGGGAGACGAGGCTTGAGTTCAACTCAAACGAGGGGTTTTCCGTGGTCGCGCCGATGAGCGTGATCGTGCCTTTTTCCAGGTACGGCAGGAATGCGTCCTGCTGCGCGCGGTTGAAGCGGTGGATCTCGTCGATGAAGATGACGGTGTCGCGGTTGTACAGCTTCTTGCGCTGGGCCGCCTGCTCCATGAACTTCCTTATTTCGACGATGCCGCTCGTGGCGGCGGAAAACGAGACGAAATCAGCCGAGATATTGCTTGCCAGGAGCTGTGCGATTGTGGTCTTGCCGCTGCCCGGCGGACCGAACAAGACCATCGAGAAGAGGCTCTTCTCTTCGACCTGGCGCCGTATGGGCCGGCCCGTGCCGAGCAGATGCTCCTGGCCGAGGATATCCTCGAATCGCTCAGGGCGCACGCGGTCGGCGAGTGGTGTTTTTCCGGTCATCGCATCGTGATCAAATACATATAGAAGAAGGGGACGCTGAAAATGAGCGAGTCGATGCGGTCGAGAAAACCGCCGTGGCCCGGGAAGACACCGGAGGAGTCCTTGAGCCCGACCTCGCGCTTCATCCCGGATTCGAAGAGGTCGCCCAGCGTGCCGAGCACGCCGATGCCGGCCGTGATCCAGATACCATCGATCACGCTGAAATCCGGATACCATAACCGGCTCAGGAGCAGTGTAAACGGGAGGGTCAGAGGCAGGGCGAGAATCGTCCCTTCCCAGGTCTTCTTCGGGCTGAGTTTGGGCGCCAGCCCGTGTTGTCCGAGCGCGCTGCCGGCAAAATAGGCGAATGTGTCGTACAGCCATGTAAGGATAAAGGGCATCAGGCAGATCGTGAAGCTGATCTTGCGCAGCAGGACGATCGTGACCGGCAGGATCGAGAGGTAGACCGACCCCAGAAAACCCGCCGCGATCTCGGTGAGAAAATTATGGGTGCGGCGCGAACCCGGGTAGCGCATGATCGAGAGCAAGCAGACAAAGATGAAGAGGATGAACATCGGGAGAAGAAGCGGTGTTTCGTAGTAAATAAGGAGCGTGATCGCGTAGATCGGGAAGAGCACGGCCAGGGTATGGGGGTAGACGTCCTTGCGGTGCCAGAACCTGAAATACTCGTTGCTGGCAAAGGTCACGAACGTGAGCATGAAAATGGGCAGGATGATACGGTCCAGCCAGATGAAGACCACGAGCGTGACCATTAGAATCAGGCCGGTCAGGGTTCGCTTCTTAAGGTTGGACGCGGCCAAAGAGGCGCTCCCTTTTCTTGAACGAATCGATGGCCTTGAGGTACTCTTTCTCGCGGAAATCGGGCCAGAGGGTTTCGGTAAAATAGACCTCGGTATATGCGATCTGCCAGAGCAGGAAATTGGATATCCGCTCACGTTTCGTGGCGCCAGTGCGGATCAGGAGGTCGGGCTCGGGCAGCGCCGGGTCGTAGAGGTACCCGGCGAATTCGTTCTCGCCGAAATTGGCAAGATCGATGCGCGCTTCGCGGTCCTGCCTGAGGATCTTCTTCACCGCATCGACGATCTCACTACGGCTTCCATAGTTCAGGCAGAGGGTCAGCACCAGGCCGATGTTGTTTTTTGTTAATTCAAGGGATTCCTGCAGAGCGCGGCGCGCATTATCGTGCAGGCCTTCCAGGCGTCCGATCGCATTGATCCGGACATTGTTCTTGTGGAGTTCAGGCGTCTCTTTCGCCAGCATTTCTTCGAGCATGTTCATGAGCGTGTTCACTTCCTCGGCCGGCCGTTCCCAGTTCTCGGTCGAAAAGGTGTACATGGTCAAATATTTAACGCCGACCTCGGTTGATTTCTTAACGATCGCGCGGACCGATTCCACTCCCTGCCGGTGGCCGATGACCCGCGGCAGGCCGCGCTTCTTTGCCCAACGTCCATTCCCATCCATGATGATCGCGACGTGCGTGATATCCGGCATCGTGCTATTATACCGTCAGGGTTTGATTTGTCAACGGCTGTCCATCTGGCGCGCGCGCCGCCGACTGGACGCGAGTGAACGGACGGCAAAATAGTCGATAAAAGCACAGGATATCAAGATATTTACACACAACATACGAGACTTAAGCATAAAGTACTTGACAGATGTATATTTCTGCGTATAATCGCACAATGGCTGACCGCATCCAGGCTATCTTCATATCGAGAAAACATAAGTTCTACAAAAACCTGCAGTTGCCCATGGTGCTTCTTTATTTCATTGCCGGGTTTCTCGTCACGGCCACGATATCGACGATCGTCCTGTTCGTGAACAGCACCCGCCGTACCTTTGTCCGGATGAACCTGACGAGAGGGGAGCGTGATAACAGGAGCCTGGTCGCCAAGCTGGATTCGATCAATATTCTATTGAGAAAGGCGCAGGAGGTGTTCGACGACCACATTGCCCTTGACAACCGCGAGCGGACCTACATGCAGATGGCATACATTCATCCCGACGTCTGGTCAATGGGTATCGGCGGCAAGCAGGTGGAGCCGTTACCGCAGGTCGTCAACCGGAACACCGAGCGCATGATCAATGAGATCAATGAATCGATGGATGTGCTCAAAGGCAAGTACTACCTGCGCAAGACGAGTCTGGATGAGATCCGGGCCGAGCTCGAAGACAACCTGTATCTGTGGGCGCATATCCCGTCGATCCACCCCCTGCCCGGGCGCAGGATCAGTTCCGGGTTCGGTTACCGGGTCGACCCGATCGACCGGAAGGTCCGCATGCATACGGGCGTTGATATCGGCGCGCCGAGAGGAGCGAGCGTGCACGCAACGGCCGACGGTGTTGTCAATTCAGCGTCTTGGGTGAGTGGCTACGGCTTGACGGTTGTCATCGACCATGGCTTTGCCTTTGAAACCGCATATGCGCACTGCCAGCAAATACTCGTCCAGCCGGGCGAACCTGTGAAGCGCGGTCAGGTTATTGCCAGGGTCGGATCGACCGGACGGTCGATCTCGCCCCACCTGCACTACGAGGTCCGCGTTTCGGGCATCAAGATCAATCCAAACAAATACATCAGTACCGCCGACGTAATATTTGACTGACCGCACCGCACTCCATACCGCAGTTATCCTGTTGCTGTTCTGTTCGCTCGGCAATGGCGGCTCGGTCACGGTCATTGCCGTGGGCGACATCATGATGGGCTCGGACTTTCCTGCAAGCCGGCTGCCGCCGGATCAGGGAAGCGGTCTCTTCACCAATGTCGCTGATATTCTCAGATCGGCCGATCTGACCCTGGGCAATCTCGAGGGCGTGTTACTCGATGGCGGCGTGTGCGCGAAGAATCCATCGAAAGGAAAAGTCTATGCGTTCAGGACCCCGACCTCGTATGCGCGGTACCTGGCCGACGCCGGTTTTGATTTCCTGAACCTGGCGAATAATCACATGAATGACTTCGGTCTAGCAGGCATCCAGTCCACGAAAGAAAGTCTAGAAGCCCTTGGCATCGAATACGGCGGACCGGAGGGAAGGACCGGCACGTTCAGGATAGTCCGCATGGATAGTGCGGATGTTGCCGGTAGTACAGATAGTACCGGGCGCGCGGATAGTGCTGGGAATGTGGTTAGTGCAGACACGCTGAGGGTTTCGATCGCGTGTTTTGCGACCTCGCCCGGCGCAGACCTGATCTTCGATATCAAAAAGGCGCAGCAGAAAGTCGCGGGCCTCGCCCGGGATAATGACATCGTTATTGTTTCGTTTCACGGCGGCGCCGAAGGTTTGGGCTGTCTGCACACGCGCGATACTTTCGAGTACTTCCTGGGCACGCCGCGCGGCAATGTCGTGGCATTTGCCCGGGCCGTGGTCGACAGCGGCGCCGATCTTGTGTGGGGTCATGGACCGCACGTGCCGCGGGCCATGGAAATGTACAAGGACCGGTTGATCGCGTACAGCCTCGGCAATTTCTGCACGTACGGCTTCAATATCAGCGGTGAACTGGGCTATGCTCCTATACTCAAGGCCGTGCTCGACACGACCGGCGTATTCATGCACGGTGAGATCATCTCCGCGCTCCAGACGGCAAACCAACCGCTCATCGTGGACTCGCTCCACCGGGCCGCAAGGCTGATCGCAAGATTGTCCGCCGAGGACTTTCCTCTCTCCGCGCCGCAGATCACGGAGGAAGGCATAATACTGCTCTCGGGGACAGACCCTGAAGAAAAAGCAGAGTAAATTCCAACTTATAAATTTCCGAGATTATTTCAAAAAATCCGCCAGTAGAAAGCCACGATTTTGCATGTGAAAATCAGTGCAAAAGTGTAAAAGTGTATGCCTGTCCCCGGTGTCTTGCCGATATTGACTTGCTACATTATTATTCTATAATAGCCCGATGAAGAATATCGCGGTGCTGGGCGTTCGCAACATGATCGGCAGCGAGTTGATAAAGATACTCGAACAGCGTGATTTTCCGGCGGGTGAGGTGTATTTCACGGCTCCCGGCGATACCGGCGGCGAAGAGACTTTCTTCAAGGATAAAGAGGTCAGGCTGCAAAATAACTACGATGCGTTCGCGGACAACGTCGACATCGTGTTCTGCTGCCTGGACCGGGTGCAGGCCAGGTCGGCCGCATCGAAATTCAAGAAGAAGGCGCTGTTCATAGATTGCGCCAGGGCCTTCAGTTCTACGCCGGGCGTGCCCTGCGTCATCCCCGAGATAAACGGGGAGGTACTGATGCAACAGCATAACCTGGTCACGAACCCCTGGTCAATGACGATACAGTTGCTGATGGTGCTGCATCCGCTCCATGTGAATTTTCAGCTGAAGCATTTGCACGTGGTTGGTCTGGCCGCGGTCTCCGATCTTGACTGGGACGCGGTCGATGAATTGTCATATGAGTACGAGTATCTGGCCACGGGGCTGAACATCGAGAAATGCGAAGGCAGCGTTTTTCCGCACACGATCGGCGGCAATCTGATACCGCAGGTCGGAGATTTTGCGCGTCAGGGTGATACCGAAGAAGAGGCAGTCCTGGCAAAAGAAGTATCGATGATGCTCGGGACCGCTGACATCAAGATATCAGCAACCATGGTGTGGGCACCGGTGCGGCGCGGCCATTGTTTGGCCGTCAGCGCGGGTTTTGAGCGGAAGACTCCTCTGGTCGAGGTCAGGGACATACTGAAAAAGGCGCCGGGCGTCACAATAGTGAAGCACGACGACGAATACCCGATGCCGGAGAGTGTCGTGGGCAAGGACGAAGTATTCGTTGGACGGCTGCGCGCGGACAAGGTCTTTGACAACGGCCTGTCAATGTGGATCGCTTGCGACAACCTGCGCAAGGGGTCGGCGCTCAACGCGGTGCAGATCGCCGAGCTCTTGCCTGCATAGCGTGCATGCGATCGCCGCGGTACTCAAGAAAGCCGAATACCCATTGACCACATGCTAACCTGGGTCGGCCTGATCATTTCTCTGGCAGCTATCCTTATTATCGCGCGCCGGAATCTGCCGCTGGCCCTCCTGAGCGGCGCACTGATCCTGGGTTTTTTTACACTGACACCGCTTGAGGTTCTCCAGAAGATCGTCCATACCCTGACGGACGCTTCGGTGCTGTTATTGGCGATTGCCATGGGTGTGATACCGATGATCGGCGGCGTCATGAAGAGAAGCGGTCAGATAGATGATCTCGTGAACAACCTGCGTATCGGAAAGAGGGGCTTGCTTGCCCTGTCGCCCGCGATCATGGGTTTGCTGCCGATGCCGGGCGGCGCCTTGCTCTCGGCGCCGATCCTGGAAAAGGGCGGTGCCGGAGTTGCGGATGATCTCAAGGTCGCCATCAATGACTGGTTCAGACATCTTTTCATTCTAATATATCCTCTGAGTTCCGAACTCATCGCCTCGGCGAAGATCGCCAGCCTCAGCGTATACAGTGCAATGGTCTATCTGATGCCTACTTTCTTCTTTGCGATTCTGCTGGGGTACATTTTCTTCATAAGAAAGATCAAGGGTGAGCTAAAATATGCGGATGGATTTTCGTTGCGGGGGCTTCTCCTGCCGCTCAGCGTTGTATTGGTCGCGCCGGTTCTCGATTTCTCGCTGAAGAGACTCTTTACACTGCCCGTGCAAGAACTGGCGACCGTGATCGCGGTCTCCTGCGCATTCTCACTATCCTGTTTACTGAGCAAGGTCAGACTGGATATTGCAGACGTTGCCCGCAAGATGCGGCCGTGGAATTTTTCCCTGATTATATTGGGGATGTTCATATTCTTGAATATCTTCAAGGCATCCGATGCCGCGGCGCGGATCGGCTCCATCCCGCTGCCGCCGGTGACGCTGTGCGTGGTGGCTGGCTTTGCCCTGGGTGTTGCCACGGGCCGGGTCCTGCTGCCGGCATCGATCGTATTGCCGGTCTACCTGACGTTCGGCGCGATCACGCCGTTGGTCTTTGCCTTGATCTACACGAGCGTGTTCTTCGGCTACGTGATATCGCCCGTGCACCCGTGCGTCGGTGTTTCTTTGGAGTACTTCAATGTACCCATGAAGAATTTCCTCAGATTGCTCATTGTTCCGACACTGATCGTTCTTCTCACCGTATTATTAATTTCGGTATTCCTCGCATGAAGTGTATGATCATACAGGGATGTCGTGATTTTCAGGGGAGCAGAGGTGTAAGATGAAAATAGGTGTTATCAGTGATACGCACAAGCACATCGCCAACCTGTCCAGCGCGGTCCTTTATCTGAAAGAGGCCGGTGTCGATAAACTGATCCATCTGGGTGATGATTACGGAGACATGGATGAGATCGGTGAACACGATGCCATACGCGTGCCGGGTGTGTTCTGCGATGCCTATCAGGACAAGAAGATACGCAACCGGCTGATCGAGAATTTCGCGGGTTGGCGGTTCCTGCTGACCCACACGTTAAGCGCGCACGCCAATGACCTGCCCGGCGATGCGAAACCCGAAGCCTTGATCGAGGCGCGGCAGATACATGTTGTATTATACGGTCACACCCATGTGCCGGAGATAAAGCAGGAGCGCGGCATCGTGTTTTTCAATCCCGGCCACCTGAAGAATGAGGACAAGAGGGGTTTTCCGCCGTGCTTCGGCTGCATCGAGCTGACGATCGACAAAATGTTGGCGCGTATATACCGGCTACGGGATCATTCGATCCTCACCGAATCAAAATACCACAAGACATGAAATAGACCCTGTTCGTTGTTATCGCTGTAATCTTATGTGTGTATCGCAGTAATCTGTCGTTTCCATCATTGTAATCGTGGTCTTTCATCAGCGGCATCTATCTCCGAAGGAGAGCGGGGCCGACGAGAGTTGTCCCGTTCGAGTCTTATCGACTCGAACGAGGATCCTCGTCCCGCGTTGCGGGACGGGAAACTCGCGACTATCGCCAAAAAGCGGGGCCGACGAGAGTTGAACTCGCGACCTCCTGCGTGACAGGCAGGCGTTCTAACCAGGCTGAACTACGACCCCGTTTGCTATTGCTTCTACGCCGTCCCGATGTAATACGAGAGGCAGGCGTTCTAACTCCCGTTTTGCCTTCACAAAACGGGATCCTCATCAACTTCACGAAAGACAAGCTTTCGGAAGTTATGGGACAGGCTGAACTACGACCCCGTGCCACATTATACAGAAAGATGCGGGTAAGTCAAGTAATTGATTGACAAGTTTGCTGATTGTGTTATATTTGTGCCCATGTTTTTCATCATCCCGGTCGGCAGTGAAGAGGGGGTCAGGCGGCTGCCTTATGTGACGATCGGTCTGATCGCGATCAACACGATCATCTGGATCATCACGAGCATGGTTCTGTCCGGCCAGGTAAAGGAGCTCGAGCAACTCCACGCGCGGATGCTCGAGATCGAAACGTACTATACATACCAGATCGTCGCAACCGACCCTGCGTTGCTCGACGAGGCCGATTATGACCGGGTCCGGGAGCGCATCCGTGACGGCGACATCATACCGCTCGGGACCGAGGACTACCAGCGCTGGAACAACCTCTACGAGATATACCTACAGAAGAACAGCCAGCTCGTCTTCAGCCGATTCGGGGTGACGCCTGCCCGCTTCAACCTTTTGCAGCTGTTCTCTTCGATGTTCGTGCATGCGAACTTCTTCCATCTGCTCTTCAATATGCTCTTTCTCTGGCTGGTCGGGTGCAATATCGAGGATGACTGGACCTGGAAAGTGTTCCTCGGCCTCTACCTGGCGTCCGGACTCGTCGCCGGGATCTTTCATGCGCTGGCATTTCCCGGCAGCCAGGTGCCGCTGATCGGCGCATCCGGCGCGATCGCCGGCATCATGGGCGCGTTCATGATACGCCACTACAAGACCAAGATCCGGTTCGCCTATTTCGTTTTCTTGTTCATCCGGCCCTACTTCGGCACTTTCTCGGTCTACGCCGGTGTTGCTCTGCCGATATGGATGGCGCAGCAGGTGCTCGGTGCGGTCTGGGGCGCCGAGTCAGGGACCGCTTACTGGGCGCACATCGGCGGTTTTGTCTTCGGCGCAGCAACCGGCGCTTCATTCAAATTCCTGGGGATCGAAGAGCAGTATATCGAACCGATGGTCGAAGAAAGTCTCGAGAAGCTGAAAGTGTCGCCGAGGATGAAGGAGGCATACAAGTTGCTGGATGACGGCAATACCGAAGCGGCGCTGCCCCTGCTGGCCCAGATCACCGCAGAGGAGCGGTACAATCACGAGGCACCGCTTGTCCTGGCGCGTCTTTATGACGCGGCAGGCCGGTGCGAAGATGCCGCTCTAATGTATGACCGCGCGGTCGGGATCGGCCTCCGGACCGAAAACCAGGATATCATTTCATCGCTGCACGATGAAATAGAAGAAAAGGATCATTTGAAGGACCTTTCGGAAAAAAATCTGTACAACCTTGCAAATTACTCTGAAGCGACGGGCCGCTATGAAGAGGCGGCAAGATTGTTCGGTGTGTATATCCAGATCCACCGCACGAGCCCGGCAAGGCCAAAGGCGATCCACCGCATCTACTCCCTGTTCAAGGACAAGATGAACGACGCGAACAAGGCGCAGAAGGCCCTCGCATATCTGAACAAAGAATACCCGGACTGGCTCAGACAATAAGGACGCCATGATATATTAAGGCAAAACATTTGTTGTCAGGAATGCAAAGTCGTGTATAATTACCTGCCATGATGATCAAGAAAAGTGAACGCCTGATCCGCACGGTCGAGGCGACGATTGGAGAACACCGGATGTTCGACGGCGCGTCCAAGGTTCTTATTGCTTTCTCGTCCGGCCCGGATTCGATCTGTCTCCTTGACGTGCTCCACCGCCTCTACGCGGGCAAAATGGAGTTTGAACTGGTCTACGTTAACCACGGCATGCGGCCGGCAACCGTGTTGCGCCGGGAGGAAGCAAAGACCCGGGCCTATGCGGCCCGCTATGGAGCCGGATGCAAGATCCTCCGCGTCCGCGTGAGGAACCAAGGAGTGGGCGCTGAGGCCGCGGCAAGGCAAGCCAGATACCGTGCGCTGGAATCTTACATGGAGCAGGGTCATGCTCAGCGGATCGCACTTGGCCACAATCTCGACGATTTTGTCGAAACATTCGTGCTCAACATGGTCCGGGGAAGCGGCTTGCGCGGTCTGGCATCGATGCCGGCCAAACGGCTGCCCTATGTTCGGCCGCTCATCGACTGCGAGAAGAAGGACATTCTGGATTACCTGAAAGCCCGGCGGTTGTCCTATGCGATCGACCGCACCAACCGGTCGCTCGATCACCGGCGTAATATCATCCGGATGAAGATCGTACCGGTATTGCGCTCGATCAATCCGGAGATCCACCAGACGATCCGGCGGGCCGCTCAGATCCTCAAGGGTGATGACGAATACATCCGGCAGCAGGCGGGCGAAATCTATGCCCGGGCGGCAAAACAGGAAAAAGACTGTATTCTCCTTGACATTAATACGATGATGAGTTATAATCCGTCGGTCATCAGCCGGTTAGTAATGAAAGCAATAGCAGACCTGAGCGGCAGCCTCGATGGGTATGAAAGTAAACATTACCAGGCGATCGTCAGTCTAACGGCCAAAGAGCACAGCAAAAAAATTAGTCTGCCTAAGGGTATTTATGCTCAGCGCGAACGCGATAATGTTGTGATCGGTCGGGTCAGACCGGGCATGCCGATCGAAGTGCCTATTGACATCAATGCTGGTTCGGTCGCGATCGGGGATCACGTGCTCAGATTGAAACTGGGGAGAGGGCCTTTTGTGAAGGAACCTTGCACCAATCGTGAGGTCTTCGACCTGGATAAGTTACACCTGCCGCTGTATGTGAGAAACAAGAAGCCCGGGGACTGGATCGAGACGAAGATCGGCCGGAAACGGCTGAAAAAGGTCTACAGCGAGCAGCGGATCGTTCCGCGCAAGCGCGGAGCCACGCTCCTGCTTTGTGATCAGCAAGGCGTTTTGTGGGTCATTGGTTTCGTTCGTGCCTATCGCGGGTTTATCAGCGGGAAAACGAAAAAAGCACTGGCGGTGGAATTTGAACGTGTTGATTGACGAAAAGGCAATAAGAGAGAAGGTGCAGGAGATCGGCCGGCAGATAAGTATCGATTACCGGAACCGGAAACCCGTTCTCATCGGCGTCCTCAAGGGAGCCTTTGTCTTCCTTGCTGACCTGTTGAGGGAGATCGACATCCCCGTGGAAGTCGATTTTCTATCGATCCACAGTTATGAGGGGACTGAATCGAGCGGTGTCGTGAGGATCACACATGATCTTTCGCTCAATATCGAGAACCGGGACGTGCTGCTGATCGAGGACGTCATTGATACAGGGCGCACCGTGAGCTACATAATCGATAATCTTGGTACCCGGAAGCCGCGCAGCCTCGTCATATGTTCATTGCTCAACAAGGCAGAACGGCGTTTGATCGAGGTGCCGCTGACCTATTCGGGTTTCACGATACCCGGTGTGTTTGCCGTCGGTTACGGTCTGGACTGCGACAACCGTTACCGCAATTTGAAATATATAGGAGTTCTGGATAATGAATAGTCCGCAAATAAAACGGAATGCATTGACGACGATCCTGGTATGGATGTTCATCATTGCCATCCCGTTGTATGTTGTTCTGCAATTTTCCGGTCGCGGTTCCAAGAGCGTCGACGTTCCGTATTCCCTCTTCTTGCAGGAACTGCGGCAGAAGAACGTCACCGAGGTCACCCTGGTCGAGAGATCGATCAAAGGCAAGCTGAAGACGCCGATCAATATCGAAGGCAAAGGTACTTTTTCTGAATTCGCAACGCTGATCCCCTTCGATGATCCGGCCCTGGCCAACGAGCTCGTCAAATACAATGTTGAAGTAACGGTCAAGCAGCCGTCGGGTTGGGGAGGGATCCTCGTGAGCGTGCTGCCCTGGCTGTTATTGATCGGTGTTTGGGTATTCTTCATCCGCCAGATGCAGTCGGGCCAGAACCGTGCTCTCGGGTTCGGCCGCAGCCGCGCCAAGGTACAGCTCGAGAACCGGCTCAACGTCACGTTCAAGGATGTTGCCGGCGTGGACGAGGCAAAGGAGGAGTTGACCGAGGTGATCGAATTCCTCAAGGCGCCCCGCAAATTCACGCGTCTGGGCGGCCGCATCCCCAAGGGTGTGCTGCTGCTCGGTCCGCCCGGCACGGGCAAGACCCTCATGGCGCGGGCCGTGGCCGGTGAAGCGGGCGTGCCCTTCATTTCGATCAGCGGCTCCGATTTCGTCGAGATGTTCGTGGGCGTCGGCGCTTCCCGCGTGCGGGATCTGTTCGACCAGGCGAAGAAGAATTCACCGTGCATAATATTCATCGATGAGATCGACGCCGTTGGAAGATTGCGCGGCGCCGGCCTCGGCGGCGGCCATGACGAGCGCGAACAGACGCTCAATCAGCTGCTCGTCGAGATGGACGGATTTGAGGCCAACGAGGGCGTGATATTGATGGCGGCGACGAACCGACCGGATATCCTTGACCCCGCTCTCCTGCGGCCCGGCAGATTTGACCGGGTAGTGGTTCTGGACCGGCCCGATATCCGCGGACGGCTGGGTATCCTCAAGGTCCACACGCGCAAGACACCGCTCGATGATGGAGTGAATCTCGACGTGCTGGCACGCGCCACGCCGGGATTCTCGGGTGCTGACCTGTCGAACATGGTCAATGAAGCGGCACTGCTTGCCGCGCGCCACGACAAAGAGAAGATCACCATGGCCGAGTTCGAAGAGGCAAAAGACAAGATCCTCATGGGAGTCGAACGGAAGAGCCTTTTGATCTCCGAGGACGAGAAGAAACTGACCTCTTACCACGAGTGCGGTCACGTGCTTGTCGCAAAATCCCTGCCGGGTATGGATCCGATCCACAAGGTCACGATAATCCCCCGCGGCATGGCGCTGGGTTTGACCCAGGCCCTGCCGATCGATGAACGCAGGACCTACTCGAAAACCTACTGTCTGAACCAGCTGGCGTCCATGCTTGGCGGCCGCGCGGCGGAGAAGATCGTGCTCGGTGATCTCTCGACCGGAGCCGGCAATGATATCGAGAAGGCGACTAAATTGGCCCGAAAGATGGTCTGTGAATGGGGCATGAGCGACCGGCTCGGCCCTCTCACCTACGGCGAAAAGCAGGAAGAGATCTTTCTCGGCCGGGAGATCGGCATGCACCGTGATTATTCCGAGACTACGGCGCGGGAGATCGATGAAGAGGTGAAACGGATCGTGGATGAGGCCGAGGCGAATGCTGAATCCATAATAAAGAAGAACGTGAGCAAATTGAAGTCGCTGGCGCAGGCGTTGCTCGAGAAAGAGATACTGTCCGGCGAGGAGATAGACAATATCCTGAAAAATGATCGACAAAAAAAAGATAGAAAAATCAGTTAGCGATATTCTCTCGGCGATCGGCGAGAACCGGCAGCGCGAGGGACTCAAAGACACGCCGAAACGGGTCGCCGATATGTACGAGGAGATCTTCTCCGGCGTGCGCAAGGATCCAAAGAAAGAACTGAAGACGTACAAGACGAAGAACGAAGACGAGATGATCATCATTAAGGACATTCCTTTCTATTCGGTGTGCGAACACCATCTGCTGCCGTTCTTCGGCAAGGCGCACGTCGTGTACATCCCCAAGCAGAATAAGATCACCGGGTTTTCCAGCCTGGTCCGCGTGATCGATGTCATGGCCAAGCGGCCGCTGCTGCAGGAACGGTTGACCCACGAGATCGCCGATTTCCTGATGACGAATCTCGCGCCGATGGGCGTGCTGGTCGTGATCGAAGCCGAGCATCTCTGCCTGTCGATGATCGGCGTCAAGAAACCGGGGACCCTGACCGTAACCTCGGCGATCCGTGGCGTGATGCGGTCCGCCGCAACGCGGGCTGAAGCTTTCTCGCTCATAAAAGGCAAGTAGCCGCCTGGTGAATAGGTTCACGTGAGGAGGTATGTTCTATGGAACTGCACGATCTTATTAGACCGCTTGGGATAATCAGCTACTCGTTGATGCTGTTCGCCGCCCTGACCGGGGCGCGCGTCATCACACTCAGGGTGAAACAACACAAACTGATCGGGCTCGCTGGTCTCATAGGCGCCACGGCGCATGCGGCGCTCGTTGTCTATTTCAACTATTTCTAAAAAGGGAGGTTGCATGAGAATAGTCATTCTTGCATTGATGTTGCTGTCGCCCCTTGTTGCGCACCCTCCGAAGAGCATTGAACTTGAGTATGATATAGGGACAGGAATACTCACGGTCGAGGTTGTGCATGGCGTGAGCGATGCATCCAAGCACTATGTCAATGAAGTGGAGGTTGAGCTCAACGGCACCAAGCTCATCGAGCAGAGCTTCAGGAGTCAGATTGATAAGGAAAAGCAGCAGGTGTTCTACAAGGTGATAGATGCCAAAGTGGGCGATAAGTTCACGGTCGAAGCATACTGTAACATCTCAGGAAAGAGGAAGGCACAATTAGAAGTCACGACAACGAAGAGTAGTGAGTGAGGACAACGGCAATTCCACACAGGAGGACACAATGAGAATTGTCCTGGTCACATCCTGGCTATCGGTGGGCGCTCAATCGGGCGTTGCCTGGGACCGCGCGCGCTGAACCTGATGGCGGGATGCGTCGCAGAACTTGATATCTGAAAAGTTCACTGTCGGAATGTCGTCGTGAGCCCTGCGCGTGACGCGCAGGGCTTTCATTAGAAGCGCAGTCGATACGGGATAAGGACAATGTTTCGCTAAACCCCGTGAAATTTTTTGTGTCGAAATTGAAGGCGAAATATCACACAGACATTCTTACGGGTGGCGGAATGGCACTATGAGGAGGTATAATGGAAGAAGTTAAGGACGAGATAAAGAAAATACACGAGCAGATAGAGAAGGAAAGCATCATTGTCCAGACCATTACCAGTGAAGTGAGCAAAGCGATCATCGGCCAGAAATACCTGATCTCAAGGCTCCTGGTCGGCCTGCTGGCCAACGGCCACATCCTGATCGAAGGCGTGCCCGGCCTTGCCAAGACCTACTCGGTCCGGACGCTGGCGCAGGCGATCAAGACCGCCTTCCACCGCATTCAGTTCACGCCCGATCTCCTGCCGGCCGATATCATCGGGACCATGATATACAATCAGAGAACAAACGAATTCACGGTCAGCAAGGGACCAATTTTTGCGAATCTGATCCTCGCCGACGAAATCAACCGGACACCACCCAAGGTGCAGAGCGCGCTGCTCGAGGCAATGCAGGAGCGGCAGGTGACGATCGGTGAGGTGACCTTCAGGCTGGATGACCCGTTTCTCGTCCTCGCGACGCAGAATCCCATCGAGCAGGAAGGCACTTATCCATTGCCTGAAGCACAGGTTGACCGTTTCCTGATGAAAGTAAGGATAACATACCCGGACAAAGATGAGGAGAGGGCGATCATGGAACAGATCGCGGTTGCCGGTGAGCCGCAGATCAAGCCGGTCGTCAATCCTAAGAGCATCATCAATGCCCGTGAATTGTGCCGGAAGATCTACATTGATGAGAAGATCAAGGACTACATACTCGATATTGTTTTTGCCACACGGCAACCCGCAGAATACGGTTTGAGTGACTTGACCGGTCTGATAAGGTACGGTGCATCACCGCGGGCCTCGATCTATCTTGCCACGACGGCAAGGGCGATGGCTTTTCTGAAGCGCCGGGGTTTCGTCATACCCGAGGATATCAAGGAGTTGGCCCCGGACGTGTTGCGGCACCGGATCATCCTGACTTACGAGGCCGAAGCCGAGGAGATAACAACCGATGATGTCATCCAGAAGATCTTAGCCGGCGTCGAAGTGCCGTAGTCCAGAGTTCACTATATAACGACATGCTGTCGGCAGAGTTCCTGAAAAAGATACGGCAGATCGAGATCCGGACCAAGAAGCTCGTGAACACGATGTTTGCGGGCGAGTACAAATCGACCTTCAAGGGCACGGGTGTGGAATTCCTCGACGTGCGGGAATACCTGCCCGGTGACGACGTGCGCACGATCGACTGGAAGGTCACGGCCCGCATGGGCAAGCCCTATGTCAAGAAATATGCCGAGGATCGGGAGCTGACGGTCATTCTCTGCGTCGACGCCTCGGGTTCGGGCAAGTTCAGCACGCGCCGGCAGCTGCGGATCGAACAGGCGGCCGAGATCGCGGCGACGCTGGCGTTCTCCGCGGTCCGCAACAATGACAAGGTCGGACTCCTATTCTTCACCGACCGTGTCGAGAAGTACATCCCGCCCAAGAAAGGCCGGTTCCACGTGCTGCGCCTGATCCGCGATATTCTTTACTTCGAGCCGGAAAGGAAGGGCACTGATCCGGCCGCGGCTTTCGAATATCTGATGCATATCATGAAACGCCGGGCCATAATATTCTTCATCAGCGACTTTCTCGGTGAGGGTTTCGAAACCGACACACTGCGTATTCCGCTCGGCGTGATGGCGCGGCGCCATGATTTCGTGTCCATCACGATAACCGATCCGGTCGAGGATGCGCTGCCGAAGATCGGGTTGCTCGATCTGGAGGACGCGGAGACCGGTGATATCGTAACGGTCGACACCGATGACCAGGGACTGCTCGATGCATATCGCGCCCACCGTCTGCAGCACATCGATGGACGCCGCCGGCTCCTGAAATCCCATGGAATAGACAGCATCGAACTCTGCACTTCAGAAGAGATAACACCCGGGCTCCACAAGTTCTTCCAGGAGCGCGCGCGGAGATACCGGTGATCGTTCTCCTGTTATTCATCGCCCAGGTCGAGATCACGGCCGAGCTCAAGGCGGAATACCGGGGCAAGGAGCTGATGATCGGCGACCCGTTCGAAATAACGTTGACCGCCGCCTACCCAAAAGGTACGGAGCTTTCAGAACCCTTTGTCGATTCGCTCGAGCCATTTATAATTGTGGATCAGAAGAATGAGATCGTCGAGCACGAGGGCACGGTCAGGAATACCTACGAGATGAAACTCGTGCCGTTCGGCACGGGCAGTTTGCGCGTGCCGGAATTCAGATTTCTGCGCCGGAAGGGCGACACGGTCGATACGCTGTCGAGCGCCGCGATCAGCTTGTCCGTCGCCAGCGTTCTGCCCGAGGATATGCAGGACATCAACGACATAAAGAAAGCAGTCGAATTCCCCAACTTCCTGCCGTTGATCATTGCCGCGGCCATGATCGCGGCCGCGGTTATCGGTTACGCGGCATATCGGTACCTGAGGCGGCTGACCAAGGTGCGGGCGGGTGAAAAACCGCTGCCGCCGCCGTGGATCGAAGCGATCATCGCGCTGGAGAATATCCCGGCCGGTGATTGGCTGGCCAGGGGGTTGTTCAAGAAATACTACTATTCAATGAGCGAGATCTTGAAGCGTTATCTTGAGCGGCGTTACGGATTCAATGCGGCCGAAGAGACGACCTCTGAGATCGTCGCCAGTCTCAAGGTGCACAAGATACCCCAGCGTGAAGAATTCAGCAGGTTCTTCACCCGCGCCGACATGGTTAAGTATGCAAAATACGTGCCGCCGCTCGATGAGATGAGCGGCGCGCTCCTTGCGGCAAAAGAACTCGTCAACATGACCAGACCCGAGCCGGCAACCAGGGGTGATCAATGATTCTCGCGAATCCCCTCTACTTGCTGTTGCTGCTGCTTATGGTCCCGCTCGTCTACCTCGAATTCAAGAAGAGGCGGTCTTCAATAAGGTTTTCGGACACGTCCTACTTCAAGACCGCCCGCAACCGGGGAATGATCATGCGCCGTATTCCATTCTGCCTGATCTGTGTTCTCCTCGTTCTGATCGTCCTCGCCCTGGCCAGGCCGCAGCGCGGCCGGCTGTACGAAGAGATCGAGACCCAGGGCATCGATATCATGCTCTGCCTGGATATTTCGACTTCCATGAGGGCTGAGGATTTCGTGCCCAAGAACCGGCTGCATGTCGCCAAGGAACGGGCAAAGGAATTCATTGAACGGCGCAAGGGCGACCGGATCGGGCTCGTTGTTTTTGCGGCTGATGCCCTGACCCAGTGTCCCCTGACAACCGACCACGTCATACTTAAAGACCTGCTTGACTATGTGGATTTCGGCATTCTGGAAGACGGCACGGCGATCGGCACGGGGCTGGCGACTGCGGTCACAAGGTTGAAGGACTCGCGCGCCAGCGACCGGACGATAGTCCTGCTCACGGACGGCGTGAACAACCGCGGCGAAATAAACCCGGTCAGTGCCGCGCAGATCGCCCGGACGTACGGGATCAAGGTGTACTGCATCGGTGTGGGCACCAAGGGCATGGTTCCTTATCCGGTCGATCATCCGGTATATGGACGCCGGTACACTCAGGTGGAGATCGATTTTGACATCAACACGTTGAATGAGATAGCGCAGATAACCGGCGGCCGCGCATTTCTGGCGTCCGACGGTGCGGCATTGAAGACGGTCTACGATGAGATCGACCGGATGGAACCGACGAGCTTCAAGACATTGCAGCATACGGTCTATGCCGAGAAGAGCGGGGATCTGATGCTGCCCGCGGCCCTATTGCTGATTGCGAATTTTGCGCTGGTCCTTGTCGTCTTCAGAAGGTTGCCGTGATCAAGTGGGCCGCCCCTCAATACCTCTACCTGTTCTTCCTTGCACCGGTCTTCATCATCGGGTTTCTCTGGCACATGGCACGCCGCAGCCGGCGGCTCAGGAAGTTCGTAGATCCGGCGATCGTGCCGAGAATAACCGACTCGGTGAGCGTCCGCTTGCAGGCCGCGCAGCACGTGCTGCTCGTCGCGGGCTTCGTCTTTTTGATAATCGCCCTTGCCCGTCCCAAGTGGGGCGAACGATTACAGGTCTACAAGGGCGCGGGTATTGATGTCGTGATCGCGCTCGATGCATCGAAGAGCATGCTTGCGCAGGATCTGAAACCGGATCGTCTGCGCCGGGCGAAGACCGAGATTTCGCTGCTGCTCGAGAGCCTGAGAGGGAACCGGGTGGGCATCACGGCATTCGCCGGCGAATGCTATGTAATGTGCCCGCTCACGACCGACATCGATGCGGCGAAGCTTTTCCTCGATATAATATCGCCGGATGTCGTGCCCAGACCCGGCACCGACCTGGAAAGAGCAATAACGGTTTCAAACTCGTTGTTCGATCCCGGTGAAGATACTCACAAGGCGCTCGTTCTATTCACGGACGGTGATAATCTCTCCGGCGATCCCGTGGCGGTTGTGAACAAGATCCGGGATCAGGGTACGAAGTTGTTCGCGGTCGGCGTTGCGACGGTTGAAGGCTCGCCCGTGCCCGAGTTTGATCCACACGGGAATTTCGTGTCCTACAAGAAAGACCGGGACGACAAGATCGTGATGTCCCGGCTCTCCGAGAGATTGCTCATTGTCCTGGCAAAGGCGGCCGATGGCCGGTATTTCCGCAGCGAGGGTGCTTACGTGGACCGCCTGGTCGCCGAACTCGACCGGATAAAGAGAAAAGAGATCGGCGCCGGCGAGTACGTCGAATACGAGGAAAGGTATCAGTACTTCCTGTTGCCGGCATTTGCGCTCGTACTGCTGGGAGCGCTGTTGAACGACCGGAAGGGGTGGTGGTATGATCTCTGATCGTCCGGCAAAATTCCTGCTGTGTGGTGTGCTCATTCTTGGTGCTCTCGGCTGGTCTGATGTCGGCGCAAGTATGCGGCGCGGCAATCGCCTGGAGCGAAAAGGTGAATACGCCGAGGCGCTGCGGCATTATCAGGAGGCGTTGGTGCAGGAGCCGGACAATCCGAAGATTCATTACAACATAGGCCGCGTGCTTTACCGGATGCAAGAATACGATGAGGCGATCAGTGAGTTTCAGCTCGGCTTCCTGGAGAAGGATATGGGTTTCCACGCGGATATCTTTTATAATATCGGGAACAGCCAGTTCAGAAAAGGACAGCTTGACGCGGCGATCGAGGCGTATAGAATGTCGCTGCTTGTGGATCCAAAGGACCTCGATGCGAAACAGAACCTCGAGTTCTGCCTTAAGGTGAAGAAGCAGATCGAGAACCAAGCGCAGAGCGATTCGACCGGGCAGGATGAGCAGCAAGAGCAGCCGCGACCCGAGCCGCAGGAAGGTGAAATAAGCGGGGAAGAGGCAGAACGGATCCTCCAGGCATTGCAGGACAAGGAGAAAGAGGATCTCGAGAAGTCGCGGCGTCAGGAGAGCAAGGGAGATGTTGACAAGGATTGGTAAGATTTTCTTCTGCCTGGTTGCCCTGCTTCCGGGCAGCGCGCTGAATTTCGTTGCATCGGTCAGCAGCACCGAGGTGAGGATCGGCGACCCGTTCCTGTTGACCGTGTCGGTCGAAGGTGAAGACATCGGGCAGGTGCCTGCGCCGCAGCTGCCCGACCTGCCGGCGTTCGATATCGGAGGTACTTCAACGTCACAATCGACGAGCATTCAGGTTGCGGGCGGAAAGACGGTCCGCCGGCAGTTCATCAACTTCATTTACACGCTCTATCCGCGCGCACCGGGCGAGACCGCGATCGGTCCATGCCGGCTCGAGTGGAGGGGCGAGACCTACCAGACCGAGCCGATCGCCATCAAGGTTATCCAGGGTGGCCAGCCAGCGCCCGTGCCCCAAGACCCGGGTATCGCGGTCGCCGAAGATCTCCGTTTGGTGGCGACCGTGAATCGCAGAACCGTCTACGTGGGCGAGCCGGTGTTCGTCGAATATACCCTTTACACGAGGTTGAGGCTTGCCGATATCAACCTTGCGTCGGCTCCCTCGTTCAGCGGTTTCTGGGTCGAACCGATATACGATGCCCAGCGCATCGAATTTCAGCGCAAGCCGGTTGACGGGAAGGTTTATGACTATTGCGTGCTGAAGAAGTCGGCACTATTCCCGGTGACCAGCGGACGGTTGCAGGTCGCGTCGATGAAGCTCAATGTCGCCGTTGTCCGCTCACCGCGCGACTTTTTCGATGTTTTCAGCCGGCCCAGCATTGTGCCTCTTCAATCCGACCGTCACTACGTGGAGGTGATACCATTGCCGGTTGAAGGAAAGCCCGATGTCTTCACGGGCGGCGTTGGCGAATTTTCGATCAGCGGCGCGCTCGACCGGACGGTCTCGGAAGGTGCTGAGCCGATCGACCTGCTCATACGGATCACCGGGTCAGGCAACATCAAACTGGTCGAGAAACCTTTGATCCCCTCTATCCCGGGCGTGAGGGTCCTCGATCCTGAGACCAGAACCAGCGTTGATTTTCCGGGAACGACTTTCAGGGGATACAAGGAGTTCCGCTATCCGCTCATCCCGCAGACCGATGGCGAACATGTCGTGCCGGCCATTGCGATCGCGTACTTTGATCCGGTTGACAAGAAGTACCACACGGTCACGACCGAGAGACTGAAATTCACCGCGATCCAGACGTCGACGGCGGGTGAGACGGCGCAAGCCGGCGGCCTCAGGGTAATTGGCACGGATGTGCGTTATATCAAACCGGACGTCAGAAGGTTGAAGGAGCAGGGACTATCGGCTGGCCAATGGCTCTGGATGCCGTACATCGCATCCCTGTTTATGATCGGACTGGCATTGACCTATCGAAGGCACCAAACCCGGCTTATCAACGACCGGGCTTATGCCCGCAAAATCAGATCGAGCAGACTGCTCAGGAACCGCATGAGAGAGGCCGAGAATGAGTTGAAAAAGCGCAATGAAAAGGGATTCTATGGTGCGTTGTCAAGAGTTCTGTTGGGGTATATCGGTGACCGATATAATCTCGATGTCGGGTCTCTTACGACCGGGGATCTTATTGGAGAACTGGAAAAGAGGGGCGTGAGCGCGGATAACACGAAGAGATTGAGCGAGTTATTGATGGAGTGCGACCTGCGTTTCCTGCCGGAGATCAGGACCGAGAATCCCCGGTTGCTCCTGCAAAAGGCCAAGGAACTGATAAGCGGTCTATGATGATCCTTCTTATCCTCTCCATCACGCAGTTCGAACTCGATGCCACGGAGTCATATAACCGGGGCAATGAGTACTTTCTGCAGGGGCGGTACAGCGAGGCGATCGCTGCCTACGAGCAGGCCCTTCAAATGGTCCGCAGTGCCGGTATCCATTACAATCTCGGTAACGCGTATTTCAAGAAGGGCATGCTGGGCAAATCCGTCTTGCACTACCGCGTCGCACACTTTCTTGCGCCCCGGGACCAGGACATCACGCATAACCTTGAGTTCGTGCGCAATTACCGGGTTGACAAGGTCCAGCTGGCCGCGAGTCCCCTGATCAGCATTCTCGATGCCTTGTTTCACTACTTCTCATTGTATGAAACGCAGATCCTGACAACGTTCTTCTTCGTGGCTGCATCCGTTCTGCTGTCACTCCACCTCATCTTTCGGATACGCGTCTTCGGCTATGCTGCCATCACGGCTGCGGTTCTGTGTATATTTTTCTTCATCAACTGGCAGGTCTGGCTGGGCGAGAAAACAGGGCGCCACGCGGTTGTTACGGGGCCCGAGGTCAGTGTTCTGAGCGGCCCGGCCGACGATTACAAAGTGATCATTCTCTTGCATGACGGAGCAGAAGCATGGATCCGTGAAACGAGGAATGGTTACGCACTGATCCAGCTGTCCGGCGGCATTGGCGGTTGGGTGACCGAAGCGGCGCTCGAAGAGATATTCTGAGACAGTGCGCCGCACTTACTGCATGCTGTAGTTTGGATCGGCGACCGCAGCGAGCCACAACTCCTTGGCGGCCGCAATCTTCCTTGTGTAAATTGGATAATGCTGCGTATGGCGTCCGGCATAATAATAGCCCAGCCCCCTTTGCTCGCCCATACGCTCAATACATTCTTTGATGAATACGGCACCGATCTGAATATTTTTCTCAATATCGTAAAGATCCTGTTCATTGTCGATTCGCAGTCCGAGGGTCCGGCCGACATAGATGCCGGTGACCGGCATGATCTGCATCAAACCGATCGCTCCGGCTCTGCTGTATGCCCGGGGATTGAATTCAGATTCGACCTGAATGACTGACAATAACAGCTCCGGCGCCAGGTCATACTGACGGCTGTTCTCGTAAACGGCCGCGAGAATGCGTTTGGCCGTGATATCAGAGCCGGTGTACGCGCTCACCATCGGCAGGTAATCCTCGAGGAATTGCGCCTTTGCTTCGTATCTGGAGATCATCATATTCATCATGCCGATCTTCTCGCGAAGATTGTTGCGCATGACGATCATCTGCCAGAAGAGAATTGAGATAACGCAAATGGCAATTCCCTCGGCAATTATTGGTACGACTTTCCTCATTGTCATATCCTCCTCGTGTCGCGGCTTATTCAGCTCTGACACAATAACGTATAGCTAATAAACAAAACCGAGCCCGCGCCCGGTTCGTAACTGTGATTGCGCTTATTATTTGCTATACTTAAGACACCGCCGCGGCAGAAGGGTTTACTGCGATTTTGCGTCAAAATATTCCTTCGGGGACGGTGCTTGACAATTTGACAATTTTCGCGGGCGGTATCTGGTGTCCTTATTACTTTCCTATCTGAGCAGCACTAACTTGATCGTGCGCGCGTCTGTTGCAGTCCGGACCCGGCAGAAATATATTCCGGCGCTGAGGGTCTGGTTCCAGTTGTCAAGTCCATCCCACGTGACTGTCTTGTACCCGGCGCGTTGGGGTCCGTCGACCAGTGTTTTAACTTCCTGTCCCAGAACATTGTAGATCTTCATCGTTACTTTGGCCGTCTCGATCAGCGAGTACTGAATGGTGATCGCCGCGTTCGTCGGATTGGGATAACACTGCAATGAAGTGAACGCCGGAAGTTTCGCAATCACTTCCCGCAGCGCGGTGCCTGGATTGTATTCTGTTTCTTCGTACGACAGCGTGGCTTGATAGATCTGGTCCTGGGTGCGAACCTGGATCCACGAGTAATCATAAGGCCTGGCAAAGGAAAGCCCCGGGCTGAGCGGCTGCCATGCCTCCCATTCGATGATGCCGACGTTGTCAAACCACGCGTAACCGTCACCGGTTTGCGGTCCGGCGCTTCGCAGCCAGACATCAACGAAGTTCGTGCCGTTGGCCGGGAAGAAGTTCTTATAGTAGAGAGCCCATTCGTTCGTGCCGCTGACCTGCTCCGTGGCTTCGGAACCGATCGAAAAACCGGTCGTTCGCGACTGATAGAATCTGACCTGCACCTCGGCATTATTCCCGTTGTCGGTTCGGATGTGTCCGTACAAGGTGTACCCGATGGTATCTGAATAGCAGACAAGGCGGTTCTCGAAGTGGGTGGCGATGGTGACATTCTGCTGCGAGCGGAATTGGCACAGGGACCGTGCGCCGGCATAGAAAATGCTGTCATCAAAGAACTCATCCGGATGGTCAAGCAACCACATCGTGCAGCCTTCGTCTTCGAAATTGCCGAACCAGACGGTCTCCCGGCCCAGCCTGAATTGCCAGTCGGCCCCAGGATCGATCGAGATGAGCGAAGAGATATCACCCCGTCTGGAAAGGCGGAGCGGGGTCGAAACCCACTGGCCGTTCTCCTGGCGCAATTGGACCGTATCCGTGTGGAAGGTCGTCGTCGACGTGAGGCCGAGCGTATCGAGGATGACCTGCGCGGCCACGCTGTCCCGGTCGACAACGAGGTAGGTGCCCAGGTCCCGACTGCGGCGCGCGAGGTAATCAAGGATGTGCAGTCCCAGCTCGCCCCTTGCGCGCCGGGGAATGTAATCATCGATGTATACCGGCGCCACACGGTAATCGTAGAAGCCGGCGCTGCCGATCTTTCCGGTGAGGATCATCGAAGGAAAGGTCTCCGGGTAGTTGAGGTCGAACGTGAAATTGCCCAGTGAGTGCGCGATCAATTTGCCATTATAGACTTCGAAACCCTGCAGGACGTGCACGTGGTGGCAGATGACGAGATCGGCTCCCTGGTCGATCGCGTGTCTGCGGTCGGCGATATCGCTCCGGCCGGGCACGAGGAGGAACGGTGAGTACATCTCATCTTCGGCGTAGTCGCGAGCATCGCGCTCCATTGTCTCGGGCAGCGGGTTGTATTCATCGCCGGAGTGCATCTCAACAATGATGATATCGGCCTCGTTTTCCACGGCCTGGATCTGGCGCGTGACATCGAACTGCGTGAGGTTGGCAAAACCTGGTTTGTTGAAACCGGCGTTGAGGTACGGCTGATAGTTGTCGTACTGTCCGGTCCGATCGCTCGAAGCGAGAAAAGCGATATTCGTACCCTTCTGATTGACGAAAACAGGTTGGTACGCTTCATAGGAGTTCGCGCCCGCGCCTGAATAGAGGATATTGTGTGCGTCGAGCACATCTTGTGTTTGCTGCAAGCCCTCAAGGCCGTAGTCAATGATGTGATTATTGGCGATCGAAACGACATCGATACCCGCATAGACGAGCCCCGCGACATTCGCCGGCGAACTCCTGAATATGATCGGCTTGGTTGGGTGCGGCGTGCCCGTGTTGGTCAGAGGGCCTTCAAGATTGGCGACCGTGATCTCGGCCGCTTCACCCAGATACGGCAGGGTCGGCTCAAAGATCGCCTCGACCCCGAGCGTGGGTATGATCCCGCCGGGCTGTTCGTAGCGGCGCGCGAGCATGATGTCGCCGACGAAATTGATGGTCAATGGATAGGTCGTGGGTCCGGTGTCGACCGACACCTGGCATGTGGCGCGTCCCCAGCGGTCCGTGCTGTCGGCGACTTCGAGCAGCACCGTGTAGTCATGATCATCCAGGACAACATACGTGTGGAACGGATCCGGTTCGCTGCTCGTCGAACCGTCGCCGAAGTGCCAGAAATAGTCGTGGTACCACGAATCTGTATCAATTACGGTGCTGTAGAACTGAATATCGACGAATCGCGCGCCGGCTGCGTCCTGGTAAACATCACCCTGTGTATATCCGATCGCTACCTGCGGCGCCATGGGCAGGTCGGCTGTGATATCGAGTATGTCATCAAAATATACGACACCATCCGGGTCATAATCGCGGTCGTTGATGAACACGATCGACGTGATCACCGGCAGATAGCCGTGATACGCGAGCCAGTCCTGTGCGACCGGCAGGCGATAGTGGTTCCACGTCCGCATGGGAAACGCTCCCTGATAGACGGGAACCCAGGTATTGATATTGAGCAACTGCGTGCCGGCGAACGAATAGCGCAGGAAGTTCGCGCTATCCAACAGGCCGAACCCCTGGATCTCGGCGAGTGTATCTATGTACGCGGCAACCTGCCAGACGTCTTGGCTGTCGAGCGTGATTGGTGGAATGGACTCCACTA
>JACUUY010000089.1 GCA_014859085.1 Caldifarciminota bacterium | reverse complement strand
CCCGACTATATTATAGCACTCTCGAATTTCGAATCTAATTGAAGGTTTACAGTCGCGACAGTTTCGAAATTCGAGGGCTGACCCCTTGTATCCGAAGTCATTCGAGTTATAATCCGTTGCCGTCGGTCGGGCAGACGACCGGAGTATTGCTAACTAAAGACCAACAGGGGGTGGCGACATGGAGCAATGTCTTCGTCTTGCTTTATTGCTGTATATGGCGGCCGGCGTCTCGCTGTGTGGCGCGTTTGACTTTGTCATGTCGCAGGCGATCGACCTTAGCGGTGACGGGGTCGTTGACAGTATACGACTCTCTGCCAGCCCGGAAAACGGAGAATTCACGCTGTTCGTCGGCGCGAGCCGCGTCACCCGGGCATTCGAAGGAGGCGAATCGGCCAGCGGCTTTGTCGTCGTCGATATCGATAAAACGGACAAATATCAGGAGATCGCGGTGCACTCGCCCGGCCCCAGTGACGACGATGAATACTTCCTGTTCTGGTATGACGGTGCGCTAATTCACGAAATGGCCTATTTCGGCCGGTGGCCCGAATTCTACGGAAACGGCATCGTCAATGTCGACGGCTGGATGGGTTTCTGGAAAAAGAGAGAGAAGTACGTGCTGAACGCGGAAACAAGAAAATTAGAACACGTTCCCCAGGAACTGTACTACGTCGGAGTGGAAGCGAATGTGAGGAAGAGCTTTCCAATCTACCGGACAAGAACCAAGTCCGATATCGTTGCCAATCTGAGTCCCAACAGCGCATGTCTTATAATGGTTTGCGACACTTCACCTGCGCAACCCATGGAAAACTGGTATCTGATCAGGTCAAGTTCAGAGCTCGTGGGTTGGGCGCCCGACATAGCGATCTATGAGAACCTGGATTTGCCACTGGCAGATTAAGAAATAACTTTTCGATCGCTACTCCTGAAGACCCGACCGAAGTTTGCTGATGGGCTCGTGTGCTCTTCACAGTTTGTCAGACACAAAAAATGCGTCAATTCCGCAATCTGCCGCTCAATACGCGCACCCTCCTTATGGATCTTAGAAGTGACACCCTGGCAGATCTACGACCGGCTGGTTTTTTTGACCGGCTACTCTACGGTAAATCCGACATAGGTAATTTCACTACCGTTATTGTCGGTATCATGCATCCGGAAATCGTAGTTACCGGGCTTGTCCGGCGCCGCGAAAACCAATAGCCCTTGGGTCCTCTTCTGAAGATATTGATAGCTTACATCATGCCGATCATTCTCCTCTTCGCTGCCATGTGGTATATCCGACGGGATAACACCGATCCACGCATTTGCCCCCCATTCCGCGGGGGCGGTGAAAGCTAATCTTATTTCTTCACCCGGCGCGTAAGTGGTCTTCTCGAGCGTGAGCGTCGCGCCATCGGTGACCAATATGACTTGAAATGATGCACTCGCGACTTCTCTTCCATCATCATCCCGATCGTGCATGCGAAAATCATACGCACCAGGTTGTCCGGGAGCCACAAAGCGCATCATTCCAGAAGTCTGCTTGTTGAGATGCTGGAAGGCGATATCATGCTGATCATTTGCTGCTTCATCACCGTGTGGCACGTTCGAAGGTATGATGCCTACCCATCCCTTCTCTTCATAGCTCGCGGGCGCCGTGAAGCTGACCACGATCTCCTCGCCGGGAGCGAATTCTGTCTTCTCGAGCTTCAATGTGGGTTTGACCTTCTCGCCGCAGCTTACCGCCGCCACGGCACAGATCACAACGACGCAAACCAGGACTTTGCGCATAAACACCTCCTTTTGACCACAAATTCTAGCCAATACACTGTGTTTGTCAATCTCGCCCACGCCGTTCAACCACTTGATGCCGCCGGGCAGCAGCTTCTCGAAAAGTGTCGGTGGGGTCACCACGACCGCGGCGATGATCCGAGTACGGTTACTTAGCAGCATCCGCCGGAGGCGTTTCACGCCTCCTTATACTATTGTTCCTTGGTGCTCTTCCTCTTAATATCGGCCCCGTGTGCCCTTTTGTAGGTCTGTATGTCAACGAACCGACCCTTGCTGTCGCGGACCGCGTAGAGCTTCTTGCCGGTCTTGCTCCGGTGCGTCGTTCGCTTCTTGCCACTCCTTTTCTTTGCCATCTTAAACCTCCCTTACTGCGCTAATATACTTGCTGACCGCAGTATGTCAAGGGCCTTGCCCAACTCAATATCACCGCATGCCCGGGTATCCCAATGCCACGGCTGAGCTCCATGAAGAGAGTCATTACGGCGAGGCCGTTGCACAAGAATTATATCCAAAGTCAACTGCCTTCAGTGACCTAATCAACACGAGACTGTAATTGGGATCGACCGCTCAATGCCTATCTATTCACAGGCCTGTGCTGCTTGTCAATAAATGGATCTTTACCTTGACCTTCTTATATGCAATAATAGTTTCTATGTAATCCAATTCTGTCGAAATATAACAATCTTGCGCGCGAATGATATCATTGATTTGACTCAATCCCTTGCCAAATCTATCAAGCTCCACCTCTACATTGGACTGCGCGATCTTTAGCGTGTTCATGCAGAGCGCTACTGCTTCGGACAAGAGGTGAAGATTGTCAATCGCCTGGTCTACTTCTATCTCAAGTTCATTCTTGAGATTATCCTTAGAATAGGCAATCGATTGTGCCTGATGCTTCAGTTGCCGTTCTCTATCTCTGGCAACCCCTCGGTCGAAAATAGGGATACTCGCCGAAATTCCCATGGAATAGTCTTTCATGAAATTGTCGTTCATCTCCTCAAGATCAGTAAAAGAAGACGTAAGGTCAGCGCTGAGCTTGACACTGATCCTCACACTTCTCTCTCTCCGCAGCTTCCTCATGGCCAGCTCATTCAGGCGAATGCTTTCGTCATACATTCTGAGTCTGGGATGGTCGGGTATTGCGCTCTCCATTTTCGAAACATCAATGCTGTCCATAGCCAGAATATCAAAAGGCATGATCTCTTTCGACGTATTGATATCCGCGAATTTCAGGAGCTCCTGTTTCTTGAACAAGAGCCTTGATCGGGCTAATATCAAGTTGATTTTACATTGGTTTAAGTACGTTTCGGCCTCAAAGATATTGCCCCCAACGCGTAACCCTCTTAGTAATTTTTCGCGCAATGTTGCCAGTAGCGCCTCAGCATGCATGAGTGCCGATTCCCGGATCTTCAAAATTCTTGATGCCTCCAACCAATCAAAGAAAATAACTGAAACATCGTAAATGATCTCTCTTCTTGTGAGCTCGTAGTTCAAATTTGACATCGCGAGACCTGCGGATGCTTGCTGCTCATCAAGGCGCTTCACATTTTCAGTGATGAGATCCTGAGTAACAGCAAGCCCCGTGGTAAATACATTGAAACACTGATCGAAATAGAGCGATCTATCGCGCTCGATTTGGGTGATGAGGCCGACCCGTCCGCCCCAGGGAAGGTCATTATAGATACTCAACTTCGCACCATGCGAGTTGTAGCTTTCAGTCCTGCTTTGATCCAGGTTCAGGTCGGTCTTGAGACCGAGCCCTTTTCGGACCGCCGCGACACCATAGTTCGCTGATTCGACCAACTCGGCTGATTGTGAAATCTCAAGATTCGTCTTTAATGCGATTTCAATACTTTCCTCGAGGGTCAGAAATAGAGTGTCGCGATCTGGCTGAAGAAACGCCAGGATTAGCAGCCAGACCATATCTCCCACCCCAGAAAACTCACTGCCTTCTCATCTTCCTCGACATAAAGGACACGAGGTCCGCCTTTTTGACAAGGATCTCTGCCGTAGCGCTCATCCCGGGTGAGAGATTGCACCCGCCATCAAGTGCGGCGTCATCGATCGCGATCAGCACCTCAAAGATTATGGCTTTCTTGTTCTTAAGTATCTCTTTTTCTTCAGCAACAGAATATACCTTTGCCACACTGCCGGTAAATACCTTGTATTTCGTATAGGGCAATGCGTCTATGAAAACTCTCGCCGGCTGGCCTATTTGCACATCAGGGACATCTTTTTCGCTTACCACGCCCCTTACCACCCATTTTTCATTTGAACCAATAGCAAACAACAGTTCACCGGCGTCAACGCATGTTCCTTCAAGCTTTTTTATGTCTTTCCCCCATATGACTCCACTACATGGCGCGATCAGGGAGGAATGTTCAAGAAAGTGGTTGCTCGCAGCAAGTTCTGCCTTTGCCCTCCCTATGGCATTCATCACCATTACAGTATCTTCGATCAACAGTCTTATCTCTCTTGAGTCAGTCGGGAACAGATCGGTGTTTATCGGTGTCTCTGAAATCTCGGCGGAGATATTTTTGTACGCGGCACGAGTTATGGACAGATCCTCTCGCGCGGCCCCCAGTTTTATCCTGTATTGATTCAATCTTGCCTGCAACCCTTCGACTTCCTGCCTGACCTTGTCAGTTGATGCCAGCAACTCGGTGGCATCGAGAGTCAGCAAAATGTCACCGGCGTTCACTGCTTCGCCGTCATCGGTCAATACAGCCTTGATCACACCTTTTATTAGTGGCCTTATTCCCACACAATCCTGCGGTTCGATCTTGCCTCTGGCTCTCACGACAATATCAAATTTCACGAAGCAGAAAACAAATGAGACGGCCAGAACCAGTATCACAACGGCGGACAGCGTCAACCGGGTGATCAAAGATATGTCCCTGATTCTGCTCATTTCAGGCAGCTCTTTCCCACGCGTAAAAATTCTTGTACATATCTGATCTCTCCATTAATTCATCATGCGTTCCCGAACCAACGATCTCGCCATTGGCAAAGACCAGAATCGAATCCGCTATCCTGGTGGTCGGCAACCGGTGAGTGATCATAAGCACCGTCCTACCCTGGGTCGCTTTCCGCAAGGCGCTCAGGATCAACACTTCGGAATCGTGGTCCAAAACCGATGTGGTTTCATCCAGGATCAGAATGGAGGGATTGCGGATCAAGGCGCGCGCCAGAGCGATCAGCCTGCGCTGACCGGCCGACAGCTGCATCCCTTCTTCACCAATGCGCGTTGCATAACCTTCGGGCAAGGATTCAATGAATCGATGGGCGCCCGTGATTCTTGCCGCTGCGATCACCTCGCAGTCTTCCGCGCCCCGTTTCCCGCCTTTGATGTTTTCCATAATGGTATCGTCGAAAAGAAAATCTGACTGGGGCACGACCCCAATGTGCCGGCGCAACCACTGGCGGTCCAAACTCTTGATATCAATTCCATCAATCGAGATCATCCCACCGGTCGGTTCATAAAAACGCGGTATCAGGTTGACAAAGGAAGATTTGCCGGATCCGATCGGGCCGATTATCGCGATCTTCTGTCCGGCCTCTATTTCCACATTTATGTTCTTCAGGACGGTTTCCCCAACCTCATACTCAAAATAGACATTCTTGAATTCAATCCGGCCCTTGATATCTTCAGGGCAAGAATCGCACCCCGCATTTTTCCCCGGTGCTTGCTCTGCCCCGGTATCATAGTATTCATAAAACCGGCTGGTGCGGACCAATGCCTGCTGTATCTTAGGCCCTAATGACAGCAACGTCCTCACCGGGCTGAATAGAATACCGGCCAGCACAAAGTAGGCGATAAGGTCGCCCATACTCAGCTCCCCATTAATGATTTGATGCCAGGCATACCACATCACCATAAACGTACTCAGCCCGCCGACTATCACATTTACGCTCGACAGACCTGCCATTGCGATCTCAATTCTCAACCCGTACTTTCTTGCTTCCAGGTAGATCTTCTTTATTTTCCTCTTGATATATGTCTCGAGCCCGAATGCCTGGATTATCTTAATGCCTGAGATCGTCTCGTAGTTCCGCGCCGTATATTCTGCCATCCGCCTGGTCACCGAGCTGGTGTATCTGCCGATAAGCTTCGATACCAGATAATATATTGAAAAATTCAGCGGTATCACAAAGCTGGAGATCAGTGCCAGGCGCCAGTCGATAATGAACACAAAGACCGGAACGACGATAAGGTTGATAATGCCCCTCAAGAATTGAAGTAGAATGTCAGTGACCAATCTGACAGATTCCGTGGCATCGGTAAACCGGTACATGATCTGGCCGGGGTCTCTGGTATCGTAGAACTTGTGAGACAGCTTCAATAAATGGTCGAAAAACTTGAATCGTATGTCATATTCCATAAGCCTATCAAAATAGGCACCGTAGTATCTGCCGGCAAAGTCCCAAACCGCTTTTAAGACCGTTACGCCAAACATTGTTATGAGTATGACTTCTAACAAAGCAACATCAGCCGATGGAAGGACCGTGTCAATGATCGTCCGGCTCAGGAACGGATAGGGAATGGACAGCAGAACCGAGGTCGTGCTGAAGATCAAAGAAACCAGGAAGAAAGTCCGGTAGGGTTTTAAGAATTCCACAAATCTGAAAATGTTGGCGAGGTGGAGTCTCTCTCCGATAAACTCAACGAGGAACCGGAAGGTGTTCACAAAGAAGGAGGTTCTTTTCAGCCATGCCCCACGGGTTTCTTCATAGTGCCTGTCCTGGTCGCTCAATGTGTCGATCTCGGGCAGAACGTGGCGTATGATGCTGTTGAAACGCTCGTATTTCTTAGAAACATCTGCTTCATGGAGAAAATCCGAACAAAGACGATATAACATGGGGCTCCTCATTTTCAGATCAGAAAGCAGGTATTCATCCTTGACTAACCAGTAGTTGTTCAAGCTGTAAAAGTTCCGAATCAGCGGGCACAGATCGCGATCCATCAGCAATACTGACAGCGATGGATTTCCTGCAATCAAACTGGAGAGCTTCCGCCGCGCGTTGAACCACCTCACGCTGATCTTTCTTGCCTCTGCCCGGCTGATATTATTGGGTCCTTCCACCATGGTCTCGGCGGCCAGTTTCTTCAAGTATCGCACGTTTCCACTGCGGTCATAGACCGATTCGCTCTTCACGAGCGTTTTTACCACGGTCCCTCTTTTCGTTCTGATCTCCCGAATCAAGTATTCGTAGGGCAAGAACTCTATTGAAACACAGTGGCCATGGTCGCCGAACTTCTTCTCCTTTTTCGCCCGTTCACTGGTGACAACCAAAAGGCATAAATCCGAATTGCCGTCGCTCCGACAGGTTATTACACCCAGGTTTTTGGAGGACGATTTCAGATTGTTGACTATCCGGCTTAATAGTGCTATTCTTTCCACAGTAATTTCTCTAAACCAGGCAGTAACTCATATAATTGTTGTCCGGTTCTTACAGGTAATTCCCATTCCTCAGGCGGAAAACCGCCAAGCGGTTCCAGAACATATTTTACAATTTTTTCTAAACACCGGTATTTTTTCTCAAGCTCACCCTCCTGCAGATAATCTTTACAGAAATCATGCAGAACCGGATCTTGCTCGTCGATCGCCTCCAGGACCTGCGTTCTTTTTGTCGTCCAGGTTCTGGTTAGGAAGGGCAGGTCCCTGATGACCTCCACGAATGTGAAATTCATTAAGAATAACGCTTTTTCGGCAGAGCCGAGGTTTCTCTCAGTTTCCGCCAGCAGATTGCAGAAGCGGTTACGTTTGGTGAAGTAATATTCTAATTTCAACATCCTTGACCTGGACTTGAAGGTCAGCTCGGCGAGTTGTTTGAGCAATCCAAACTTGCGGTCTCCTTCAAAGATCACCTTACCGCACGCAAAAGCCCGGACCATGCAATGGTCTTGCTTGATTATCAATAGCCTCAAAATACGTTCAAAACTGAAGATGTGAATATCACGGTAAACGCCATCAAAATTGTCGTTCTTGATTATCTCGTCGCCTTCTTCATACACAGCCGCAATGTCAACATCACTATGAACATCAAACTCACCGCGCGAAACCGAGCCATAAAGAAGAACACCCATTAAGCCGGGATTTCTTCTCAACTCTTCAATCGTTTGCTGAATCACCTCGCCGTGATCCGTGTCGATGATCACGTTACCTCTTCGGCTTCAACAACCAGGGCTTCTTTATCCGGGTAGATGATCTCCCACCTGTCCCGGATATAACCACCTATCGGCCGCAACAGATACTCGATCATGCTTATTATTGCCGTTCGCCTGGCACGCGGATCGTCGCTGAGAAGAAAGGATCTGCAGCGCGCGTAGAAACCACTGTCGCGCTCGCGCAGATCGTCGATTATGATGTCGCGCTTCGGCATCCAGCGGGAATTGAGGAGATAGTAATCGACAACAATACAATAGAATGCCCACTCGCATAAAAATAACCCCGTGATGTCATCATGGCACCGTGTCTCTAATTCCGAGGATATATTCGTGTAAAATACTCTCTTTTTGGCACGTACATCCGGGTCGGCCGGCGCCGGGCCCGCAAGGAACTGCTCCTCAGCGTGCTGTTTTATTTCCCGGATTATTGGATCGCGGCAATATACCAGTTGGCCTTCACCGAGCGATTTTATCGCATCTTCCTTCTTTCTTAAGACATCCCAGGCGATTTTGCGGAAATCTTCAATGGACAGGTCAACACCGATATTCTCAAAAATGAATCGCTTGATCCTGTGCTCTCCAGCCTCGACCACTGCCAGCAGATCAATATCACTATCCACCCGGTTGGTTCCCCTGGCGACCGACCCGTAGAGGAAAACAGCCATCAGCCCTTTTTCTTCGCCAACCATATTCTCGACTATTCTCTTTACTACTTCATCATGCTTGGTCAGGCCCATCTACCCACCCAGGATCCTCGGCAGAAAGTCCAGCATGCCATGAAGGAAGACGACCGGGAAGATGTTTCTCGTTCTCTGGAAAAGATAACCCCAGGGCAGACATCCCAGCGGGATAATGACAAGACCGCTGATCAACGCTGCCTCCAGATTCTGGCCTCTCAAAAAGAGACGCTGAAAGATATGCGTGAAGCCCATGACCAGCGATGCGAGATACAATCCCCGGGTCGGACCAAGCAGACGCTCGAGCGTGGTCTGCACATACCCCCGGTAGAAGAGTTCCTCTAAGAGACCGACAAAGACAAGGTACCAGACCAGTCGGTCAATAATATAATGGATACTCACCTTGTGCACGGATAACCCGCCCCCGCGCATCATTATTTCCGCGGCCAGGGTGGCCGGGATGAGAATCAAAGCAATTATCATGCCGCGGGACAAATTCCGTGCGGTTATCCCGAAATAGGATCTATCAAAGCCCCTCCTCCGCAGCAAGAAAAATACTGCCAGCAGCAGCAGAATGTAGGCTGGTATCGCAAAATATTTCGCCGCCATTGCCACAGGGGCCACGCGAGGCTTCCTCTTTACAGATTTGAGCGG